>DAXETX010000270.1:0-3182 GCA_051155735.1 Xenococcaceae cyanobacterium | reverse complement strand
TAGCTAATGAAACTCCGCCAGAAATTGCTGGAAAAAAAGTTACAGATTGTTTATCTATTGATGGTTATAAATTTAGACTCGAAGATGATAGTTGGTTATTAATTCGTTTTAGCGGTACTGAGCCTGTATTGCGTCTTTATTGCCAAGCTGCAACGATGCCAGAGGTGCGTAAGACTTTAGAATGGGCAAGAGATTGGGCTAATTCGTGATGCACTCCCGACACCAACCCTACGGGTATGGTGCGGGCTTCTAACCTCGCGATTAAAAATTACTGCTTCATTGGTCGTCCCTAGAACTATGAGAACACAATTCCCCGTTTCCGATACCTCCACAGTCAGCACTGCCCGTGCAACCTCTACGGGCTGTTTCCTTCTACAAAGAAGACTTACTGATACGGCTGAAATTTTACGCAACCACCGAACCCAACCCTTGAGTTTTGCTTTTTGGTTGCAACCTTATATTCCAGATTGTCATGGTGCAAAAGCGTTTCTAGAACTGTGGGAGTTCTTATGGTTTCCACACTCTACGGGTCGCAACACCAAATGTATTATACATCGGCTGAAACCCTTGTTCCTTAAAATTTTAAACTCCGAATTGCTTCTAGCAGTCCCCTAGCTTTATTCAGGGTTTCCTGATACTCAGTTTCGGGTACAGAATCAGCGACCAAACCCGCCCCTGCTTGCACTGAAACAAGATAATTATCATCAGATTGAGAACGGACAATCATTGTTCTAATAGTAATGGCACTATTTAGCTGTCCTTCAAAATCATAGTAGCCATAAACTCCAGAATAAGCTCCTCGGCGTTCTGGTTCGAGTTCATTAATAATTTCCATAGCGCGAATTTTTGGGGCGCCACTGACTGTTCCTGCTGGAAAGCAAGCTTTTAGTAAATCCCAAGCGGTTTTATTGGGTTCTAGCGTTCCTACCACATTACTAACAATATGCATCACATGGGAATAGCGTTCGATAATCATTAATTCATCGACTCGAATACTTCCTTTAAGACAAACTCGACCTAAATCATTGCGCCCTAAGTCAACTAACATTACGTGTTCGGCAATTTCTTTAGGATCGGCTAATAAATCTCTAGCTAACGCTTGGTCTTCTTTGAGGGTTTTACCTCTAGGTCTAGTTCCAGCAATCGGTCTGACAGTAGCTTGTAATGTGCCATCGCTTTGCTTTTCCGCTTTCACCATTACTTCTGGTGATGAACCAATCAGTTGCCAATCGCCAAATTGATAGTAACCCATGTAGGGAGAGGGATTAACTAAACGTAAAGAACGATAAAGATTAAACGGATGTCCTGTATAAGTAGCAGATAGTCTTTGAGATAAAACTACTTGAAAAATATCGCCAGCACGGATGTAGTTCTTCGCTTGCCGAACGTTATGACAAAATTGTTCTTGGGTCGTGTTGCTTTGATAAACTAGTTCGGGTTTAGTTTCGTTATTGCTGCGCCACTCTAAGGATGTCGCTTCTACCGGAAGCGGTAATTGTAACTTAAGAATCAACTTATTGACCCGATCGCACGCCGTTTCATAGGCTTGTAAGATATCTTTACTATTATCTCGTAAATCACCATAAGCGATCGCCCAGATCTTCCGTTGTACCTGATCGAAAATAATCAAGTTATCGACTTGCATCCATACGCCATCAGGAAGATCGTCTGCGGTAGCAGCATAGACAGGAACTCTTGGTTCGATCCAATTAATCAACTCATAGCCCCACACGCCAAATAAACCACCAATCCCAGGAGGTAATTGCGGTAATTTCACTGGTTTAATGGTGGTCAAGCATTCGGCTAAAATTGCCAAGGGATTGCCTAAAAACTGCCGTTTTGCGCCATCTCTAGGGGTTTGGATCGTAGTGTTACCTCTGGCTTCTAAAATCCACATCGGATCGCAACCTAAGAAACTATAACGACCCAGTTTTTCGCCTCCTTCTACCGACTCTAGTAAAAAACTGTAGGGTTGTCCTGCACAAACTTTGTACCAAGCAGAAACAGGCGTTTCAAGATCGGCAGCAATTTCTTGATAGACAGGAACAAAGTTGCCTTGCTGTGCTAGTTCTGCAAAATGCTCGAAATTGGGGAAGATCATGGTTTTGCAAAGATTTGGGGCTTAGATCCTAAAAGCTTAGGACAATAAAGCTTATTATCTCCTAGTTTCTAGTTACTAATCCCCAAAAAATAGAATTACACCTCGTAGGGTGTTTTACCAGAGAATTTTAAGGTAGATGGTTGCGGATTATCGCCAATATTACGGTCGATTTTACCGTAGTACTCACGACCTTCATTTACTTTTTCAGGGAAAACGCCATCTGCTGGGTGCAGATATTGAATTTCACCATTAGGAAAAATTCGATAAATTTTATAATCTTGAATTTTGGGCTTAAATTTGGTTCTAAATTGAGTGCCTAAAGCGAGACACTGTTCTTTGCGAGCAAGATACAAAAGGTTTTCCCCTTCGTTCATAATCGCTGCACCGCCTGTAGGCATTTCAAATACTTGTTCTTTGGAACTACTCCAAGTAATCGCGTATTTTTCTTCTACCTCGGCTTTGGTCAATAAACCACCAGTGCTACCGCCAAATTTAGGCATTTGTCCTGAAAGAGTCATTTCTTCTGTCATAGGAAAATTCTCTCAAATTTATTTAATCTGGGTCTTTAGGGAATGCTATCACTGAGTTTGTCGCCATTTCTGAGCTTCGTCAAGAACTGTAACAGTTCGTTATTTTGATCTTAGGTTCTATGTGATAAATAGATAAAAATCTATTGTAAAATCCAAAAAAATTGATAAAATACTATTAGTGGTTGAAACTGTGGTACAAAGTACTAGTTTCAGCAGCAATATATTCCTTCATAACAAGCCTCTTAGTTACCGCATTTTGCGGTAACTTTATTTTTGACCGTTAAGTTTTCTATTTTGTCTGTACAAGTGTACATATAATAATTAAATGAGGTATCAGTGGGATAGAAATAAGGCATTAACTAATTTAAACAAGCATGGTATAAATTTTGCTGATGCCGTATCAGTCTTTTCTGACGAATTAGCCATCACTATATTTGAACGGACAATCAGCCCGCATTCTGCCACCTCGCCTAGGCAGGTGGTAGTTAGGGCGCAAGCGAAGTGAGTTACTTAACTTTTGTAGCCTTGGTTTTCGATATATTGCTTAAGTA
>DAXETX010000269.1:0-2780 GCA_051155735.1 Xenococcaceae cyanobacterium | reverse complement strand
GGTAAGTTGAGATCGAGAACAATCAAGTCAGGACGAGGTGCGTCTTGATAAGCCTCTTTGTGGCGAAGAAATGCCATAGCATCCATGCCATCCCTGACTGTTAAAATTTCCTGAAAGACTAGACTATCTTTAAGTACTTCTTGAATGAGACGAATATCACCGATATTATCTTCTACCAAGAGAATTTTGCGACAATTATTGTCCGTCTCTACGGTCACGCTTGCGTCCTCCTATAGGAATTGTAAAGTAGAACGTAGCACCTTGGTCTAGTTCTGACTCAACCCAGATATTACCCCGATGACACTCCACAATTTTTTTACAAATTGCCAAACCCATTCCTGTTCCTGGATACTCATCACGAGTATGTAACCTTTGGAAGATCACAAAAATGCGATCGCCAAACTGAGGATCGATCCCAATACCATTATCTTGGACAGAGAATAACCAACTATCATCGAGTCTTTCAGCACTAATCTCAATTTTAAGAGATCTTTGGCTGCGGAACTTAATCGCGTTACCAATTAAGTTTTGGAACATTTGCATTAGTTGGGTACTATCCGCCATTACTGTGGGAAGATTGTGACAGACAATTTCGGCTTGACTGCTGCGAATACTACCTTGTAGGTTATTCAAAGCTCTTTCAACAGCGAAATTAGTATCAGTGAGAGTAAACTCTGCACCTTGTAAATCTACTTTTGAGTAAGCCAAAACATCATCGATGAGATTTTGCATCAAGCTAACTCCTGATACCGCAAAACCAATAAATTCTTTAGCACTGAGATCTAGTTTGTCTCCATAACGCATTTCTAAAAGTTGCACGTAGTTAGAGACGTGATTTAAAGGTTCTTGAAGATCGTGAGAAGCTACATAAGCAAAGCGTTTAAGTTCTGCATTAGAGCGTTCTAAATCACTAGCTAATTGGGCTAGTTCATCAGCTTGTTTTAAGATGATGTTGACAATTGCTTTGCGTAGTTCTAAAGCAGATTGAATTTCTACTGGTTTCCAAGGTAAAGAAGTAAGACGGACTTGTTCTTTCCACAATTCAAAAGATTTACGGGGTGATAAACGCAAAGTTCCTGCTTCATGAGTTTTCTCATAGGCTTTACTAGGATTCCCACCCCAATTTACCGTTTGAATTACCTCTGGTCGAAACCACAGTAAGTAGTTACGTGGCGAAATAGTAATAGCTAATAATCCGCTAGCAACATCTTTGTATTTATCGGCATCTGGATAATGATTAGCTAGAGAATCAGTAAGGAAAATCTCTTGATGAATACTGCTTTGTAACCACTGGATCAAATAGTTTAAGTCTTCTTCTAAAGGAGTATTCCCGACTAATGTCCAATTGCCATTGTGGCAAATAGCTGCACCCTGGGCATTAGTTAAATCTTGAAGATTTGGATCGTAACTAACTAACCCTGCTACAAAATTTTCCGACTCAGACATCTGGTCGATTAGCTGAGACTGAATATAAGCTAAACGCATTCGATAGTCATAGTCTTCCGCTTCTTCCCTAGTAGATATTTCCGAAAAGACAACTCTGCCTAAAAATTCACAAGCTTTTCGTAACTCGTAGGGAACATATTTTGCGGTTTGGTGGTGACAAGCAATCAAGCCCCAGAGTTTGCCTTCTTTAATTAGGGAAATAGTTAAAGACGAACCAACTCCCATATTATGCAAATATTCCAGATGACAGGGTGAAGCACTACGAAGAATTGAATGAGTTAAATCCAAAGGTTTGGCGGAAGCAAAATTGCCAGCAGACTGCCTCTCAGGATACATAGACACTGCTACAGCTTTAGCATCAGGAATTAAACGAATCCAGTTAGAACTGAGTAATTTTCTGGCTGGTCGCGGAATATCAGATGCAGGATAGTGCAAGCCCAGATACGATTCCATATCCTTTCTTTTGGCTTCTGCGATGACTACGCCATGATCGTCGTGATCAAATCGATACAACATAACTCGATCAAACTCAGTTACCTTACGAACTTCCTGGACAATAATATTGCAGAATTCCTGGAGATTTTTGGTTTTTTCTAACTGATTAATCGAAGCTCTTGCTAAGTGATAAAAACTCAAGAAGGGAATATTCTCTTGAGAGATGGCAGGTTCTAATTCTAAAATTAATAGCCCATCCCCATTGCGGTGAAAAACTGCATCAAAAACCACAAAGTCATCTCCGCCTGTTCTGATCCATACCTTAGAAGGATTAATAAAATCGAAGTTTTCCGAAGCTAGTCCCGCTTTTAATCTTTCTACTTGAAACAGATCCAAAATGTCAGCTAAAGTCTTGCCGATCGCTGCTTCTGGTGAAATATTTAAAATAAAGGCAATATTTTCACTAACTTGTAAAATCTCTAGATCGAGTTCTTGTAAAACTAAAAGTATGCCATGGGGCTGAATACCATTGGTAGTATGGATTGGTTCTCGCTCTAGTTTGGCTAAATCCATCTGAGATGTTGTCATGGTACTGCCCCCTAATCTGCAATGAAATACTTTAAGTAAAATTAAAAAGTATTTCGGTTGACTTTAGAGCAGAGTGTACACATTACCATGCAATTCTTAACTGATGACAACATTGTCTTTACTGTATGCTATGAATATTTTATGAAAGTCATAAATAATTAGTGGCTATCTAGATTAGGCAGTGTTTCTAATTTATCGTGAACTGCTAATCGATCGATGAGAGTCGCACTAGCCTCATTTAGTCCCACTATTGTTACTTCGATGCCATTACGACGGAAATTTAACACTATCTTATCAATAGCTGCGATCGC
>DAXETX010000268.1:0-22181 GCA_051155735.1 Xenococcaceae cyanobacterium | reverse complement strand
TCTCCCGACTCATTAGCGATCGCATCAAAATGATGGACATTTCTCTCAATAAACCAAATTCCTGCACTTTTTGCCAAAAAATCTTTCATCGTCATGGGGGGTTGAAAGTGCATCTTTCTTTCCTATTGCTTAATTTAACTTTTTTATATTTAGGAGCGTAGCTTATGGCTCGACATATTGCCGTAATTGTTCTAGGTAACTCCGCCACAAGAAGTAATGAAATAACTACTAGACTATAATATTCATTGTTTATTTACTATGGGCGATCGGCTATAGTGATATATCTGGGTTGAGCTTGGACTCGTTTCAACCAAGTTAAAATAGCAGGAAACTTAGTTAGATCGAATCCTCCTTCCTGCGCGACATGAGTATAAGCATAAAGACCAATATCTGCAATGGTATAGCGATTTGCTACTAAAAATTCTTGGTTTTTCAGATACTGTTCCATAACATTTAGTGCAGCATAGCCTAGCTTTTGTTTTTGTTTTATTTGTTCTTGGTATTTATCGGGCTGTTTGAGAATACTAATCCAGTAACGAACAGTAGCAATATTTGATTCGTGACTATATTGCTCAAAGAATAACCACTGCATTACTTGAGCTTGCTGATATTTATCTTGAGGAAAATACTCTGTTCCCTGACTTAGATAATAAAGAATTGCATTAGATTCAGAGATGAACTTATTAGGAGCAATTTCTAGCAAAGGAATTCTGCCATTCGGGTTTTTTTGTAAAAATTCAGAAGTTCGCGTTTCTTGATTTAAAATATTCAGTTCAACTAATTCAAAAGGAATTTGTAATTGAGACAATAACAAACGTACTTTATAACCATTACCAGAAGGAAGAAAGTCATATAGTTTATACATAATAATCAATCTTTTGCCCCCGTAACCTTCTCGCCCATTCCCAAGGGACTGTCACCTGAATTTATTTCAGGTGCTTGAATGTCGCGTTTGCGCGCGTTTCGCGCGCGGGTTCGCTCGCCAACAGCAAGACTTGTGTAGCCCGTGGCAACCTCGCCAAGCTTCCTTGCTCAACAGTTGGGGGTATTTTAGCAGACTTTAGGTTATTGCCAAGGTTCATCCACTTGCTGTGCTTCCTCGTGAATATAAGCTGGTTTAGACTCACGGGGTAACTGTCCTGAAACAACCAGATGCGCCATCGTATCGCAAATAACGCGAGTTGCCATTAGTGCTGTCATGTCGCTGACATCATAAGGAGGAGAAACTTCAACCACTTCGATTCCGCAAACGGTAGTATTTTGGACAATTTTTTTGAGTAAATAGAGAGCTTCGCGGGGTAATAAACCACCAGGTTCGGGCCAACCAGTACCAGGCACAAAACCTGCATCGATGCAATCAATATCAAAACTAATCCAAACACAATCAGTCCCGTCAGTAGCTTTGGCGATCGCAAAATCGGCTGCTGCATCTAAACCCATTTCGGTAATATCAGTTACAGTCAGAATATTTGTCGCTCTTTCCCGACATACTTTTACCCCTTGACGCGGTACTTGCCAACCACCGATGCCTAACTGTACCAAATTTTTAGCAGGAGCATTTGCCATATTAGTTGCATGAAACCAAGGACAGGTGTGCATCCTCTCATCTAAATCGGTTTCTTGAGTATCTACATGGCGGTCGAAGTGAATAATCCCGACTTTTTTGTCTCCTAGATGCCGACAAACACCCCTAACTGTAGGAAAACCAATAGAATGATCGCCACCTAAAATAATGGGAAATGCTCCCGAACTAAAAACATGGGCAACACCTTTAGAAATTTGGTCGAAAGATTTTTCGTTGTTAGCAGGAATGGTAAATATATCGCCGACATCACACAGGGTAATTTGTTCGCGTAAATCTACGCCCAATTCAAAATTATAAGGGGTATAAAGAGCCGAAATTTTCCGAATCCCTTGAGGTCCAAAACGAGTACCAGGACGATAGGTCGTTCCAGAATCATGAGGAACACCGATAATTGCTACATCATAATTGCCGACTTGTTTGACATCTTCTAGATATGGTGCTTTGAGGAAAGTATTGATTCCTGCATAATGGGGCAACTCTCCTCGCGAAAAAGTTGAAATGGTGCGGTCTTTAATGCTTTCTGCTGCTTCTAAACCATAATCTAAGCCTCGATCTACTTCTTGTTGCCAACCCGTTAGGGGTAGCTGTCTTTCTTGGTCTAAAGCTATCTGGGCTTCGCTATTGTAGTCATTTTCATTGTTACTCGGAGATTGAAAGGGAGATTGTTCGCTCATGAAAAATATGTCTTTAAAAATGTATATATTGTTACCGCAGAATCGGGTGATGTCAACTTCATCTTCAAGGCTGCTGTTTACTGATAAATCAGTCACTTAAATCAGGGAAAATTAAGCAAACTTTTTTTTACATCTCTTTAAGATATTGTCAAATTGCTTTTCAGTCTAGGAAGATAAACTATAAGCTATTGATTTACTGTTGTCACGGATTTAGCAGACTTAGGGATTTATCTTCATTTTATGAGTCTAATAACTTTTGTATTGTTGGTTGGCGGTTTCGTCCTGCTAGTAGTGGGTGCTGAATTACTGGTCAAAGGATCATCAATCCTGGCTGGAATTTTCAGAATCTCCCCTTTGATCATCGGACTGACTATTGTGGCTTATGGTACTAGCGCACCAGAAATGGCGGTTAGTGTCATGTCTAGTTATGCTGGACAATCGGATCTTGCTATTGGCAATGTGGTGGGAAGTAATATTTTAAATATTTTACTAATTCTCGGTTTATCCGCAATTGTAACGCCTTTGATTGTCAGAAGAAAGCTAATTCGTTCTGATGTCCCTATCATGATTGGCGTGTCGATTTTACTGTTAATTTTTGGGCTAGATGGAAAAGTGAGTCGTGTCGATGGCACTATTTTATTTATTGGGGCTGTAGTTTACACTTTTTCTCTGATTTATCAGAGTCGTCGGCAAAGTAATGGTTTTAGTGAAGATGAATTTATTGAGGAGTACGGTTTTTCTGGCGATCGCTCTTCCCTAGTATTAGGGAAAAATATCTTGTTTATTCTCGTTGGTATCGCTTTACTAATTCTCGGTTCCCGTTTTTTAGTCAATGCTGCAACTGAAATTGCTAGAGCTTTGGAAGTTAATGAGTTACTAATTGGCTTGACTATTGTTTCTTTCGGGACATCGCTGCCTGAATTAGCTACTTCTGTGGTTGCAAGTATGCGTGGCGAGCGAGATATTGCTGTCGGGAATGTATTAGGCAGTAATATTTTTAATATTTTGGCTGTTCTCGGCTTAGCTGGGATAGTCGCCCCTAATGGCATTATTGTTCCTGAATCAGCGATCGCTTTTGATCTTCCTGTGGCGATCGCTGTAGCTTTTGCCTGTCTGCCAATTTTCTATTCTGGTAATCGCATTAACCGTTGGGAAGGATTTTTGTTTATTTTTTATTATCTTACTTATGTTGGCTACTCAATTTTAGATGCGCTTAATCACGATAGTCTGCCGATTTATACCACAGTAATGCTATTTTTTGTAATTCCTTTAACCATTATTACGCTGATTACCGTAACTATTCAAGAGCGAAATTCTCGAAATTCTTCCCCCAAAAATTTGAGCTAATTAAGCTAGAAAACTTTTGGAAAGATGGAACAAGCGAAATCGCCTCTACGTCAAGTAATATAGAATGTAATATCTTAATTATGAATTTATCTGTAGCTAGAATTTGCCAGACGTGAGTAATTTATGAACCAAAAAAGCAGTTTTATTGGTGCTGTAACTACTTTAGTCAGTTTGTTGTTTCTGAGTCCTGTTTCCGCTCAATCTATCGCTACCAATATCACCTTAGAGCGTGAGTTTGTGCCTAATCCTCTAGTTCTAAAAGGAATTAGTGGCGGAGAATTTAGAGCTACAGAAGTTGTCCGAACCCTGGAAACCGCCACTGGTTACTGTGATGGATATGTCAATCGCCAACCCAACCACATTTTAGTTTTACGAAATTTTTTCGACTTTCTCAAAATTGAAGTAGAAAGTAACAAGGACACAACTATCTTAGTTCGAGGACCTGGAGGTGTTTGGTGTAATGATGACGCTTATACCACTAACCCCATTATAGAAGGCGAATGGCAAAAAGGTCGCTATCAAATTTGGATTGGCTCATATCAAGAAAATTCGATTAATAACTATCAGATAAAAATTACTGAAGAATAAGTTGCCAATTTTAGATCTTCTCCGTGTCACCGCGTCAACCTTCATCATCCCATGTTGGTGTAACGCCTTTTTTGACGGTACAAAACAGGGATGAGAAATAAACCAATCCCCAAACCTGTAAGATAGCCAAATATAGTCACAACTATATTGTTATATCCCCATAAATTAAAGCTTTGAGCAATCATTTCTAAAGGATAGGCAAAAGTCAAAATACTGGCGATCGCTGACCCTAAGAAACGATATTGATCTAACCAATAAAACTTTTGTCCTTGATTAGCAGCATAAAGTAATCTGGTAGTTATTAAAGCTAAAAGTACCCCATAGCAACGCATACATACTGCCATCAGATGAGGCGGTGACACCATCAGTCCCATTTCCGATTGCGGACAGACATGCCCACCCATAAAATAAATAATCTTAGCAATTATTCCGACAGGAAATATCCCCCAGCTTGCTAAAAAAGGTGCTGCTAACGGACCACTTAATAAAGCAACAAGAATTAAATCTAATAGCAATCTTTGCCAATTAATTGATTGTTTAAAGGCAAATGAATTTGCTGCTGAGTTTTTTAACATGGTTAATCAAAATGAGCTTTAAAATTGTTGTAACTATAACTAGTTTAAAAGATTAACTTACTTTTTCATTCACTGTTCTTTTGTTTCTCCCCAAATTTGGGGGCTAGGGGTAGGGCTGTTGCAAAGTCGCGAAAACTTATGATTTTGGAGAATGAGGGACAAGCTTAGAGGAATACGCAATTCCATAGAACCAATTACACCATTATCACTAACTAACTCGTTTTCCCGATAGCCTCTGACACTATTAACTCCCCCAAGACTAAATTTTTCGGCGTTGCTGAATCCAGGGATGATTCTATCGTTAAAACGATTGAGTAGATCGATTAAAAAGCTAATAGCTACGAACAAATTACCTTTCGATTTCATACTTCAAATCAGCAACGCCAATTTTTCGAGTGAGATTAAAGAATCAGGAGTAAATTGATTGAATCGTAAAACTGTAGCGTTAGTTTTACCGTCAGTCTCAAGCTCGTTATGATTGTAAATAACTTTCCAGTGATATCTTTTGCCGACTGGCAAACCAGGATAGTCAGCAGCAAGAGATATTTTAGGGGATAGTGCATCAGGGTTTCCATAGAGAATGTATGGTGTTTGAACGTGAATAATTGGTAGATCTAAATGATGGGATTCATCGGTTAAAAAATAATTAGCTTGATACTTCATCATTAATTGCCTCACTTGAGCAGTATTGAGATGGGAAAACCCCGCACTAATCGCTTTTACCGTTTTGCGTTGATTGAGTTCTGCTTCACCAAAATAGATGTTAGCCAAAGCACCAGCACTAAGATCGTTCAGACGTTCATAGTATTCCACAATCGATTGTGATGTTTGAGGAAATAGTTTCAGCTTCACAATCGTAGCGCGTTCGGTCATCCAGGTAAAATTAGCCAATTGCCAAGGGTGAGAAATAATAATCGCCTCTTTGGCGGTATGATCGTGAATCCAATCACTCATTAACTTCCACTGAGGAGTTACATCTTGTTGTTGTGCGGGAAAGTCTTGATAGGCGATCGCTCTTTGGGTAAATAGGCTAATTTGAGTAAACAAAATACAGCCTAATAAAGCTACTAATAAAAAATGTAATTTGTGTTTTTGCAATCCCAGGTACTGTGCCATGAAACGGCGCATTTTGCTTGAACTTCGGGAAAATAGGCTTTGTAAATTACAGGCAACTAGCAAGCAGGTAGTTAAGGGTAACATTATATCGCCAAAGCGAAAGGGATAGTATTGTAACCACTCTCCCTGAACATCAAAAAAAGCGATCGCCATACCAGCAAAAAAAGGGATTAAGGCAATGAAAGTAAATTCTGCTAGTTCAAAGCGGGCGGATGTCTCTAGATTCCAGCCTTGAACCTTAGCATTTTGTTGCAAAGAAATAATACATATTATCCAAAGCCCAAAATAAATGCCAAATTTTAGCCACAATAAAGGATGCCAAGCAAAAGGGTTTAAATGATGGGGTAGTCTGAGAAAAACGTAAATAAACGAGGGAGAAATATTACCTGGTAAAGAAGCAGTTGCTAATTGATGCAAAATTGCTGGGAGAGCAAAAGCACTAGCAGCTAAGTAAATTAATAGCAAAAGCCAGATTTTCTTGCCGAGTTTTAACAAACGTTCTTGGGGACGAAAAGCCAACCAACCTACTGTCGTAACCAAAGCCCAACCACCTACCAAAACATGAAAAGAGGTTGCTAATCCTAATAACAAACTCATCAAAATGTAGCTTCGGCTTAACATTAAAGGAATCGCAATTAAAATTAGTCCATAGGCAACAGCTTTGGCTTCTAGTCCGCCGACAAACCATTCACCAGCGATCGCGCCTTGCCATGAACCTTGATAGGTAATGACTACTGTTACTAGTAACAAATAAACTGAGTTTAAACCGAGTTTTTGCCCTAATAAGACGATACCCCAAGCTACCAAAGCATAACAAACTAAACGACCAATAATCGAAGTTACTAAAAAACCTAAGTGAACGCTTAAAAAGCCAAAAATAATTTGAAATAAATATCTATAATTAGTATCTAGGTTCAGATACCAGTCTTTAGCAATCCAAGAAGGATCAACAAATTGTCTGGCTAACGGCAAAACGTCCACTTCATTCCAGACCAAACCACTCATGTTACTGTCTAATAACAATCTTAAGCTAATAAAGCTGAATAATATGGCTGCTCTAAGGTCATTTTTACGAAAATAAGCCGAAATATGCCTCATAATCTTAGATTATCTCCTCATCCACTATGGTTGAGTTTAATCTGGGAAAGGAGAAAACTCAATTATTTAGTTTGAGGCGAAGGTAACTAAGATGAAATACTTTATCTCGGTTCTTTGCTACTTTTTCTGATACTGTTCGATCCTTTCTCTAAACTCCCGCAACATCTGATCATCAGCTTCATTCTCAGCAGGAGCAGGTAAAGGTTTGGCTGCTGGTTGAGTATCTAGAATTTGGGGTTGTGGTTGTGTAGTTGCAGGTTGTTGTAACTGCTCCTGTCTTACTTGTCTTTCTCGTTCTAATTGTTCTTGTCGCGCCTGTCTTTCCTGCTCCAATTGTTGTTGTCTAGCTGCTTCTCTTTCTTGTCTTTCTTTTTCAGCTTGTTCCCGTCTAGCTTGTGCTTCACGAGCAGCGCGGTCGTATTCCGAACCCGCTACGGTAAACTCAATTTTAACTTGAACCGAGGCATGACTATCACCAGGAGAACTAAACTGCATTTGTCTAGCTGCTAATAAAGCTTCGCGATTAAGCTGACTGTTACTGTTAGCAGTAGTTAGTTCTGCACCGATGACATTCCCGTTAGAATTAATCGTTAATTTTACTCCCGCACTACCTTCTGCCCCTGCTAGAGTTGCTGGATATTCTGGTTCGCAGTTACTAATACAGCTAATCCCTTGACTGCTAATAGATTCTGGACGAGGTGGTGGGGCGTTTTTGGTTACTACTGCCGAATCTGGAACGCTTGGGGTATTACTGTTAGTTTCAGCAGAACCTACTGTGTTAGTTGGTGCGCTAACACTATCACTCAGTACTGGTGCTTTAGAGGTATTCTCAATGGGTGCAGAAACAGTTGGCTGCGAAGGTGCAGGAGTAGGAGTGGTTAAAACTTTCTTTGGTAATGGTTTTGGTGATGCAGTTGGGGTTTTGACTGGTTCTGGTGGTTGAACGGGAGGAGGCGGAGTTTGACCAACGGTCAGAGCAGGCTCCGTCGTCTTACGGCGGAGTAATCTCTGACTTTTAGCAGGTTCGGGTTTGGGGGCTGGCTTGGGTTCTGGTTCGACTATCGGTTTGGCTTCAACTTTAGGTTGGGGTTGAGGTTTGGGCTTTTCGATAATAATTAATTCTATTGGTTTTGCTGCTTGTGGCGGTTCTAGCGACCACTTAGGTATTGCCCAGACAAGTATTCCGTGTAGTAAGGTCGAACCAGTCAAACCTAGTAGTAACAGTCTTTTAGTTTTCTGTTGTTCTTGTTGGCGTTGTTGAATACAGAACTGGGAATTAGACATGAGACAAGATTGTAGAAGTTAGGAGCAAGATTAATAGTAGGATAAGCTTATTGATAATTACTTTGATCTAGAAAGATACCACGAAAAATATATTTTTTCAGCTTATTGCTAATTACTACTATTTAAATGTATGTCAGTTAGGCAGTGAATACCTACTTAGATAATTTGAAGCGAGGTCTGTAAAATTAATTATGACGGATATTTATCTTCTCTGTCTGCCAAAAATTTAATTGGGAAACGTTACCAAAACTTAAAATTTAACTGCCTAAACTTACTAATAAGTATGATAAAGTTTTAGAGCAATAAAATGATAATAATTTGCAACTAGCTGTTTTGAGTAAAACTGATGTTAATTGACAATATTTGGACAGCAGGAGGGATCGTTAGTATCCCTTTACTGGGATTTTCGCTGTTGGCAGTGGCTTTAATTGTTGAGCGGGTAATCTTTTGGTTCAAGGTTAAGCACCAACAAAGGCGGATCGTTAAGGAAGCCCTGTCTCTGTATCGCACCGATGTCTATAGCGCGATCGCTTTTCTCAAAAAGAATGCCCAGTTACCCATCGCGCGAATTTTTTTAGAAGCATTAGAATTAGAACAACCCACCGCGGATGAGTTTCGTTTGGCTTTAGATAGTGCTACTCAAGCAGAAATACCTACCTTAAGGAAATTTGGCACTTGGTTTCAAACGATTATTACCGCTTCACCTTTATTGGGATTGTTGGGGACGATTTTAGGTTTAATTCAATCCTTTGCAGCCATGGATTTGGGTAGTGCTGCTAGTACTAATACTACAGGAGTTACGGGAGGTTTGAGTGAAGCTTTAATCTCGACAGTAATGGGTTTGGTGGTAGCTATTTTTACCTTGTTGTTTGCCAATGCCTTTCGCGGTTTATATCTGCGAGAGTTGGCGTTTATCCAAGAATATGGTGGTCAATTAGAACTGCTCAATCGACGTTTTCATCAAGGAGTAAAAGAATATGCGACCCATCAATGAGGCAGAAGATACCTTTGAGATTAATATTCTGCCGATGATTGATGTTATTTTCTCAATTTTGGCGTTTTTTATCATCTCTTCATTATTTCTAACGCGATCGCAAGGCTTACCAGTAGATTTACCCTTAGCACAAACATCTGAACCCAAAGAGTCAGTGCAGCTAAATATTACTATCGAAGCGAATGGCAAAATGTATTTAGACCGTCAGCCGATTCAATTAGAAGCTCTTAAAGGTGCGTTAACCGAAAAAATTCAACCTAATTCTGAGTCAGTCGTAATTATTAATGCCGATGAAAAAGTCGAACACGGCACTGTAGTTAAGGTAATGGATCGCTTGCGTCAAGTGCCAGGGGCAAAAATGGCGATCGCAGCAGAACCAGAGTAAAACCATTCATTTCCAACAACAAATTTATTATTCATAACCAAGATGAACAACAGACTAAAATCCGTAGAATTATTTTTAATTTTAGGTGTAGTTACTACTATTGGTATATCTAGTACGCCTCTTATCAATGCAGAAGAAATTACAGAATCACCCGCAACTATTCAACTGTTGGCACAGGATGCTGAAGGTGGAGGTGAGTTAAGCCCAGGGGAACAGGCAAACGCTGACTTTCAAGATAAACTCTCTGGTGCAGAGTTATTGAGTGCCTTACAAGAAGGTGGTCACGTAATTTATTTTCGACACGCCCAAACTGAAAAAGACTATGCAGATCAGGTTACTGCCGATGTTAATGATTGTTCTACTCAACGGGCATTAAGTGAGCAAGGATGGCAGCAGGCTAAAGCGATCAGAGAGGGATTTGAGAGTAATTCGATTCCCGTAGGCAATGTTATCTCTAGTGAATATTGTCGTGCTTGGCAAACTGCCGATCTGGCATTTGATCGATATAAAAAAAATCCCGCCCTCAATTTTCTACCCTTTGAAGACTATACCGACGCACAGGTAGAACAAATGAAAGCTAACGTGATGCCGTTGTTAACAGACGCACCTGAAAGCGGAACTAATACAGTAATTGTCGGACACGACGATATTTTTGAATCTGCTACGGGGATTTATCCCGATCCCCAAGGGATAGCTTATGTCTTAAAGCCAGACGGCAATGGCGGTATGGAGGTAATCGCCAATATGCTGCCTGAAGAATGGTTGCAGTTGTGAAGTATTTAATCGTTTTAGTTATTCAAGGCGATCGCAGCAGAATCAGAACAATGACCAATGACAATTACGATTACACAAAAAGATTATTGGGATTTTTTTACCGAGGTGGAGCAACAGTCACCACAGGTAGATTCTACTGATGTTAGTTACTCCTATCCATCACAACTAGGAACAGGGTACTATCGCTTTATCGAATTGCGATCAGGATTGGAATTGAGTATCGAACAGTATCAACTCCATGATCGCACAATTGTCTTACAAGGCGATCGCCTTCATTCTTTGGAAATGTCTTTTCTTCTTAGCGGGCAAAACTACGAGGGAGATGATTTTATCGGTGCAGGGCAAACTATATTTTGCGGTAGTGGACTAGCTACTGCTGAGGAGTGGCAACAATTTGACGAACAACCAATTACCAGTATCAGTATCCACATCGAACCTCAAATAGTTATTGATTTTTGGGGAGAAGATAATTCGGAACTTAATATCCACTGGCAAAAACTGTTTAGAACTTCAGAACAACCCTATTTTGTCTATACAGGTGCAATAACTCCCCAGATGCAGATAGCCCTGCAACAAATTTTAAGCTGTCCCTACATTGGCGCGATCAGCGAAGCTGGCACGCAAGGCGTGATCGCTCGGATGTATTTAGAAAGCAAAGTCTGGGAATTAATGGCTCTACAATTAGCTCAGATAACTGAAGATCGAGCCAAATCAAGTAATTATACTCTTAAAAAAGAAGAACGCGATCGCTTGTATTTAGCTCAAACAATTTTATGCGATCGCCTAGATAATCCTCCCTCCTTAAGAGATTTGGCACAAGAAATTGGCATAAATGAATGCACCCTTAAACGGGGTTTTCGTCAACTATTCGACACCACTGTATTTGGTTATCTCTATCAACAACGGATGGAATACGCCCGACAACTTTTACAACAGCGAGAATTAAATGTCTCTCAGGTAGCGAAAAAAGTCGGTTATGCCAGCCAAAGTCGCTTTGCCACCGCATTTAGAAAGAAATTTGGCGTTAATCCCAAAGCGTTTATGGGGCGGTTTTAAAAAGTAATATCAATTCTCGAAAGTAACGAGAGACTTCGTGTGAGGTAGAAGTCAGGAGTCAGGAGTCAGAATAAACAGGAGCTTAAAAGCTTTTTCCTCATAATAAATAACTCTCTATACATCTAGCTATTTTTGATAATTGGTATAAAAAGGCGATCGCCGTTATCCATATAAAATATTTACATTATAATTAGAAAATCTACTTTTAAAAATGTGAGTAATAAATTTCCTATTATTACTATTCCAACCGAAGCACCAGAAGAATCTGAAGAGATGGGAACTAAAGAAAAATTTTGGTTTCATCACGAAGAATTAGGTTTATGTCTTTACAAGAAAGCCAGACAAAATACGGGTGAAGATTGGTCAGAAAAAATTGCAGCAGAGTTATGTAAACTCATACAATTGCCTCACGCTGAATACGACCTGGCATTATTTAATAATGAAAAAGGAACGGTTTCTAAATCGTTTCTTCCAGAAAATAGTAGTCTAGTTACTGGTAACGAAATTTTGGCACAAATATTTTTAGACTATCCAGAAGATATTAATAATTTATCTCAACATACCCTCAATAATATTTTTAGTGTTTTTAAAAATAGTTCAGTTGATTTACCTTTAAATTGGATTCCATTAGAGGGAATTGAAACAGCAATAGATACATTTATTGGCTATTTAATATTAGATGCTTGGATTGGCAACAGCGATCGCCATCATGAAAATTGGGCATTTATCGATTGTGCAGGAAAGAGTTATTTAGCACCAACTTATGACCATGCCTCTAGTTTAGGACGAAATGAATCTGATGAAAAACGCAGACAAAGACTAGAAACAAAAGATCGAGGTTTTTCAGTAGAAGCTTATGCAAATAAATGTAAGTCCTGCTTGTATGCTAATGTTGAAGATAAGAAACCATTAAAAACCTTGGACGCATTTTTTGAAGCAGCAAAACTCTATCCTACAGCAGCGAATATATGGCTCGATCGCCTGGCAAGGGTATCAATTAACGATACTTTAGAGTTATTTGAACGTATTCCAGATAATCTTATCTCTTCAACTGCAATTGAATTTGCTCAAAAAATTTTAGAAATTAATCAACACAAATTATTAGAGTTTCGCGACAAATTATGATTAAAAAGCTGTTTTTAGCCTGGCAAGATCCACAAAGCCGTCATTGGTTTCCTATTGGACAATTGACTTTTGATGGTGAAAAATATCATTTTGTCTATATTCAAGGAGTAAAAAAAGCTCAGGCTGAATCTAGTTTTAGATTATTACATTCTTTCCCAGAACGCGATCGCATTTATACATCTTCTGAACTTTTTCCTTTATTTTCTAATCGTTTGATGCGCCCTTCTCGTCCTGATTATCAAGATTATATTCAATGGTTGAATATTCCTCAAGATGAAAACGATCCTATCGCAATTTTAGCTCGTAGTGGAGGACGTAAAGCTACCGATACCTTTGAAGTTTTTCCCTATCCCCAACTAAGTAAAGATGGAATGTATCATCTGCATTTTTTTGTGCATGGATTACGATATATGCCAGAATCTTCTATTGAAAAGGTTAAAGATTTAAAACTAGAAGAACGTTTATATTTGACACAAGACTTTCAAAATTCTTACGATTCAAATGCTTTATTATTACGTACTGAAGAACGGCATAATTTAGGTTACTGTCCTCGATATTTAGCTGAAACTATTAGTAGTCTTTTGAAACAAAATCCTGAATCAGCTATTGTTCGTGTTGAAAGAGTTAACCCCCCACCAAAACCAATTCAATTTCGATTGTTGTGCAATATGAATCTACGATGTGGTGATAATTTTTTTCCTTTTAATAGTGAAGATTACCAGCCAATTATTGACTCTTCTTTATTATTAAAATCTAGTTTGTAGTTTCGAGCAAGAGCGATCGCTTCCTTCTATATTTGATTTGCCGAATTAGTCATGTTTTATTTGGATTGAAATAATTTAACTTGCCGTTACTCACATTTTACTTGGGTTTAAAATTTCGTATCGTATATTATCACGATTTTTTTGCCCTCGCTGAATAAACACATTATATGGAGTATGCTTTTGAAGCAAAGGTTTCCAGCTAAAAGTTATTGACACTCCTGAAATATGCCTTTAATAATTGACTTGGCGTATTTGAAGTTTAGATTAAAATTTAATGCACATCGAACCTACTTACACCTCGGTTGGTAGTCTTTTTCAGTATAGACCCATGTTTTTCATTCCTAAATATCAAAGGGCATACGCATGGGATTCTGAATCTCTCTCAGATTTTATAAAAGATTTAAAAAACTGTTTTGATAAAAGACAATCAGGGTCACCTATTAATCACTTTTTTGGTGGCGTTCTCAGCGTAAAACATTGGAAATAGGAGAAAAAACAAGCTGGACAAAAAAAGAAATTAAAAATCATCAAAAATTATTGATAGATGCTGCTGTTGCCATATTTCGTTCATATATATTGCTACATTAGTTTGATTTCATCGTGAAAATGATGTCAACAATAATATTCAATTAATTGCAATTGCGATCGCCCAACCCTTCAATTGCCTTTGGGGCGCAAAATATTCCCTCTAGGGCGCAAAGTCTCGGTAAAACCTGCTAGGAATTGATGTATTGTAAGTTACTTGAGAATAATTATTATTAGTTAGCAGGATTTAGAGTGAAATTTTATTTACGAAAGCCTTTCTTAAATAAGAGTTTATTTTGGACTGTATTGTTTTTGGGAATTGTCTGTGGATTGCCAGATAGGGCAGTGGCAGTCAATAAGGATGGAAAAATTAATCATAATAATTTGCAAAAGTCAACCGTAGGGGCGAACCACCGTTCGCCCTCTCAGGTTATTAATTTAATCGCCCAAGGAGTTACCCAAGTTACGGGGGTACAGGTTAACCAAACCGAGGAGGGATTAGAATTAATTTTAGAAATCGTAGGGGAAGAGAAGTTAGTTCCGCTAATCTTACCTGAAGGTAATAACTTGGTTATCGATCTTTTAAATGCAACCTTGGCTTTACCCACAGGGGATGAATTTAGAGAAAGCAATCCTGTCCCTGGAATTAGGAAAATTTTACTGACTCAGGTAGATGAAAACAGTCTGCGGTTGACTATTACAGGGGAAAGCCAAACTCCAAGTGCGGAAGTAATACCGTCGGGGCAAAACTTGGTTTTAAATGTCACTCCTGAAGCAGTGGCTACAGAAACTCCAGATGAAAAGATTGAAGTGATTGCGACGGGAGAAGGGGAAGATAACGATTATGTGGTTGAAGAAGCCACTACCGCCACTCGCACCGATACCCCTTTAAAAGATATTCCCCAATCTATTCAAGTTGTACCCCAACAAGTCATTGAAGACCAGCAAGCTAATCGTTTAGAAGATGTCCTGCGGAATGTCAGTGGGGTTAGTGCGGGGGATAGTTTTGGCGATAGTGTAGAAAGATTTGTAATTCGTGGTTTTGCTCAAGATACTACTTTAGTTAATGGCTTTCGCCAGGGTGCTTTCGGACAGGGATTACCTAGTGTAGAAAGATTAGAACGGGTCGAAGTTTTGAAAGGTCCTGCCTCTATTTTATATGGCAATCTCGAACCTGGTGGGGTAGTTAATTTGGTAACAAAGAAACCTTTATCCGAACCTTTTGCCGAAACAACTGTTGAATTAGGTAACTTTGGTCTATTTCAAACTGGTTTTGATTTTTCCGATGCAGTTGATTCGGATAAGAAATTACTCTATCGTTTGAATGCTAACTTTGAAGTTAGTGACGGTTTCCGTGATTTTGACCAAGATACAACTCGCGTATCTCTTACACCAACTATTAGCTGGCAAATTGGCGAAAATACAGATTTACTGATAGATTTTAATTATCTCAACCAAGCTAATCCCTTTGATCGCGGTATTGTAGCGATTGGGGATGATGTGGCAGATATTCCCTTTGATCGCATTTTTCAACAACCCGACGATGAATATGAATTAGAACAGATTAGTGCTAGTTATCAATTAGAACATCGTTTTAGCGATCGATGGAAACTGCGAAATAGTTTTCGCCTGGTTTCTGCCGATTCATCGAATTTTACTTTAGATTCTATCTTTATTGACGATTCGGGGATTTTGGAAAGGGGATTTCGCCGTAATGACGATCTTAATGAAAACTACAGCTTGCAAACCAATGTTGTGGGGGAATTTAATACAGGAAAAGTCGAACATCAGCTTTTATTTGGTGTCGATTTTGATCGCTCTACTGGTGTAGGGAGACAGGGAAGATTGCCAGACGATCCTGTATTTTTAATTGATATCTTTACTCTAGAAGCCGATCCCGTACCCGATATCGAACCTGAAGATTTAACTTTATTTGTGCGGGATGAAAACATTCGTGCCGATTTAATTGGTATCTATCTGCAAGACCAAATTTCTGTAGGTAAAAAAGTTAAATTCTTAGTTGGGGGACGTTTGGATATTTTCGACCAAGAAACTATCGATTTTGCTGATGATTTGACTTCCGAACAGTCTCAAGAAAGATTCAGTCCCCGCGTTGGTTTAGTCTATCAACCCATCGAACCCATTTCTCTCTATGCCAGTTACAGCACTTCTTTTAATCCCGATCCCTTTAATTCCACTACTGTTACTGGTGAAGTCCTCGAACCTTCTACAGGTACTCAATACGAACTGGGAGTTAAAGGGGAATTTTTAGATGGCAACCTTACTACTACCTTAGCTTTCTATCAAATTGACCGCGAGAATTTTGCTACTACCGATCCCGATAATCCAGATTTTAGTATTGCTGCGGGGGAAGTTCGCAGTCGCGGAATTGAATTAGATATTGTTGGTGAAATCTTACCTGGTTGGAATATAATTGCTGCTTATGCTTATACCGATGCCGAAATTACTGAAGATAATGACTTTCCTGTCGGTAATACATTAGAAAACGTCCCTGAAAATAGCGCCAGTTTGTGGACAACTTATCAAATTCAACAGGGAAAACTACAGGGTTTGGGCTTTGGTGCAGGGGTCTTTTTCGTGGGAGATAGACAGGGAGATTTAGATAATACGTTTACTTTACCTAGCTATGTCCGTACCGATGCTGCACTGTTTTATCGTCGAGATAATTGGCAAGCTAATCTCAATTTTCAAAACCTGTTCGATGTGGACTATATCAGGTCTAGTGAAACCTTCCGCGAAGCCCTTCGACCAGGCGATCCGTTTACGGTAATTGGTTCAGTTTCGGTCGAGTTTTAAACATTGAACGATTGATGAAATGACGGAAAGACGAAGAGATGAGAGGTATTTACAAGTTAGTGGTGGTAATGGTAATGAGTTTGCTGGTGGCGATCGCTTGTAGGAGTAATTCTCCAGAATCGACTCTCGAAGAATATCGAATCGTCAAAGATGCGATCGCGACAGTGCAAGTTCCCCTCGATCCACAAAGAATAGTCACTTTACACGGTACGGCTTTAGAGAGTGTTTTAGCATTGGGAGAAAAGCCTGTGGGGACGGTGTTGAATGGTAAGTTAGCAGTACAACCAGATTTTTTGCGTCAAAAATTAAAGGATGTGGAACTTTTAGGTTCTTTTAGCGAACCGAATTTGGAACAGATTTTATTGCTGCAACCCGATTTAATTTTGGATTTGGATACAGCTAATATTCACTCTCAGCTATCCCAAATTGCCCCCATTATCGTGAGTGAATACGATCCTGCTAATAGTTGGCAACCAAGTTTAAGACTTTATGGAGAAGCATTAGGTAAGTCAGAAATGGCAGAGCAAATTATTGCTAACTACTACCAAAGATTGGCAGAATTAAAAGCAAAATTAACTAAACAAGGTAAGCCGATTACAGTCTCGGTAATTCGCATTTATCCCCAAGGCATCAGTTTTTATCAGCCCGATTCTTTTTCTGGTTCGATCTTAAAAGATGCAGGGATATCTCGTCCTCCACTGCAAAGTAAAGGAGGAGTGCAGGAGTTAGTCAGTCAAGAATTAATTAGTGAAGCTGATGCAGATGTAATTTTCTATTGGGCTTATGGTGACGATTATCTCAATAAAAGCGATCGCCTGGAAAAAAGCCTCGATCAATTAACTTCCGATTCTTTGTGGTTGCAATTAAAAGCAGTACAACAAGGAAAAGTTTATCAAGTACCCGATTACTGGATTGGTTATAGTGTTTTAGCTGCTAATGCTGTTATTGACGATTTAGAGAAATATTTACTGGAAAAATAAACGAAGGCAGAAGGGGTTAGGAGCATTGATTTTTTACCTAATGAATCCCAGAAAAATATAAACATTTTCTCTGTAGAGGACAAAAAATAGATTAGAGACTTGCAAAGTATTACAGAAAAAGGGTTTATAGTGAAGAACGAATGGAGCTACTCGACCGCTTTCAAAAAATTTTTCCCGAAGCCGAAATTGCCTATCTTTGTCGCGATCGCGCCAGCGCGATCGCGAGTTTGTTGGCAAAGAGTGGTTGACTTATTTATTTGGAATGTTTAAGACTAGGGGCTTTTGTCTTGAATCGACACATTTCACTGATCCTAAACGACTCAGTAAATTAGTCGCCTTAATGACATTAGCTTTATGTTGGGCAGTAAAAACTGGACAGTGGCTGCATCAACATCATCCAATCCAAGTCAAAAAACATGGTCGTCAAGCTAAAAGTATTTTTCGTTATGGTCTTGATTACTTACAAAGAAGGAAGAAGTTAGGAGGAATTCAGAAGAAGGTATGAGTATAATTAGGGTCAGCTTTTATAAGTCAAAACGTTTAGAAAAAGAAGGTTACAGCCATTCTGTCCCGACCAAAAAATTGGGTTTAGGGGGCGGAAAAGCACTAAAATTGGTTAAACCCCTTTGCACTTCCTTAGTAAGAACAGATGTACCGTAAAACTCCCCGACCTGAGCTTACCCCAGAAAATTTTGAAATGCCCTTTTCGGGAAAGTTATCATCGGATAATCGGTGGGTCATCATGGCGGAATTAATTCCCTGGGCAGAATTTGAGGAGCAATATGCCGAAAAATTCTCCGAAAAAATAGGTGCGCCAGCCAAACCCTTTAGGATGGCATTAGGCGCATTAATTATTAAAGAAAAACTAGGGATTTCCGATAGAGAAACTGTAGAACAAATTAAGGAGAATCCTTACTTACAGTATTTTATAGGGATGTCAGACTATAGCAATGAAGCAGCATTTGAAGCATCAATGATGGTTTATTTTCGAGAAAGAATCAAGATGGATTTTGTCAAGAAAATAAACCAAAAAATGGTAAAGGATTTCCAAGAGGAAACAGAAAAGATACCAACAAAAGAGTCCCAGAAAATATAAGATGTTGTTGGTAATAACAGAAGTTTATCGTCAACAGCTATGGATGCATGAGAATGAATCGAACAGAATTGACGATAGAATTGTTAGTATAAGCCAACTTCATATCAGACCGATAGTGAGAGGAAAAGCAGGAAAACCTGTAGAGTTTGGGGCAAAACTCTCAGTAAGCTGTTTTGATAATTATGTATTTTTAGACCATCTTAGTTGGAATAATTTTAATGAGTGGGGGGACTTAAAAGCACAAATTGAATCATATAAAAACTTGACTGGTTACTATCCTGAGTCTGTTCATGTCGATAGAATTTATCGGACTAGAGAAAATAGGGCATGGTGTAAAGAGAAAGGAATAAGAATCAGTGGACTACCACTAGGAAGACCACCTAAAAATGTTCGCAAAGAAACCAAAAACCAGGCTCTAGAAGATGAAAAAATTCGTAATGTTATTGAAGGTAAATTTGGTCAGGCAAAGAGACGTTATAGTCTTAATTGTATCATGACAAAACTTGCCTCTACCTCAGAAACTTCCATTGCAATTACTTTTTTAGTAATTAATCTTTCTACCCTGCTTCGGCAGGTTTACTGTCTTTTTTTGTCTTTATTTCTGAATATCTATCAATTAGGCTTCATTCCCCCTTATTTTATTAGCAAACTTGATATTCCAGCATAGTTACTAACAGAAAAACTTATCTTTTCCCCAAGCTGATTCTTGTCAATTTTTTCGCTTACTTTTTCAGCAAACTCTAATTAAAAGCTTTAGTTGTGGGGATAGAGCATCGCTTAAAACAAATATGTCTGCCAATTTAAACGTGGGTTCTTCTTCTGAATTCCTTCTTCTGAATTCCTGCGTGAAGCTCCATTGTCACTGATTTAGATTTAAAAAATGATGAGTTTCTTCACTCCCTACAATTTTTGTCCTGTACTTAGAATTAGGGCATAATCATCAGCAAATGCTGAATAAGCTTTAGAATATGCATTAATCAATTAAAGATCATCAGCATTTATTATGTTTTCTAGAAAATTAAAGTCAAAAACATACCGACTGTACAAAGAATACGCTGGAGTTTTAGCTCTACTTATAGTGTTACAGATTATTACTTATAGTTATTTTTTTACTTTACCAATTTTTACCGACCATACTTTTCCCAATGGGTTGATTATGCGTTATCCATCTTATATGACACAGATGGAGGGTCGCTGGCTGGCAGATTTTATTAATTTACTTCAAGGACGCTCTGGTGTCCAGTCTTTCCAAATGTATGTTGCAGTCATGGTGCAAAGCATCAACGGAATACTTTTTGCGCGGTTTCTGGGACTCAAAAAACCCTTGGAAGTTTTGCTCGCTGGGGCATTTGTATGTCTCTATCCAGCGTTTCTGGACAATTACTCCTTCAACAAAGATCATATTGCCTATACCGTCGGCGATACCTTAGCATTACTGGGCATACTCTATTGTAAAAACACGGTAAACTCAGCCAAAAACGCAATTATCAGCAGCTTTTTTTTCATGCTTACCTTGGCATGTTACCAACCGAAAATTGGATTTATCGGATTACTGTGTATCTGTTACCTGATACTCTACATTACAGACAGTAATAAAAATCATCTATTCTCTTTCAAGGATACATTAGGGGATATAGCCTACATATTTTGTGTTTTTTTCGGGGGGTGCTTGCTCTATTACGTCTCCATCAAATTTACCATAACAATCAACCACAATAAAACTAATATTAACTCAATTTCCGAGATTCTTATAATAACTTTTCGCTCATATGATGCATTCTTTCGTTATCATACTGTTGAATCAGATTATCTGCCAAAACTACTACGCTTCCTACCAGCATTAGGAATTTCTTTAGGCTATCTGTCTTTACTTCAAAAAGCGAAAAGGAGAAAGAATTTAGCAGCAGTCACACTTGTTACTGCATTATTGTTGCTGATTCCTATTGTACTCCGATTACCTTGGATTATTAATAAATTTACGCCAGAAAATGTGGGAAGAACTAACTTCGCCAATGGATATGCCCTGCTATTCTTTTTGTCATCAGCTTTAAAGTTAGAGTGGCTGAATCTGTTTGTAAGATGGATACTAACGGGATTTATTTATTTTTTTATTATTGTTGGTACTCAGGAAACCAATGCAGCAGCCTTTAAATCAATGTATGACCTGAATATGATCAATCGAATTGTCTCACGCATCGAGACTGTCGCGGACGAAGTTTATCAGAAGAGATATGCTCTAGTAGTAATTGGATATTATGAAGATTTTAGACGCTCAAGATATGTGAAGGCTCCCAATAAGAAAAACATGCCAGGCGTTTCTAGATTTGCGTTTCCACATTATCAAGATCGTCAAATCCAAATACTAAACCATTTCTTCTTTGGCAAGAATGTATTTCGTTCACCTACTGTTGCCCAACAGGAAAAAGCCATTGCTTCAGCTAAGGAACGGCGACCTTGGCCTGCCAAAGAGTCTGTTTATCTTCTGGACGACGATATAGTCGTATTACTTTTGGAAAAGTACAGTGACAAATCTAAGGTAACACAGACTTCTGATAAATAGTCTAGTTAGAGACTTGGTAGTGATATGCAAGTAGTGGTAAAACTCAAATCTTTGTCAGTTCTGGTTTTAGAGGATGTAGGAAAAGTCTAAAATGTAACTCTTGAGTATAAATAGACTAAGAGTTATGAATCAGAAAAAAACTTATTCTACGAACTTGGCTCAAGATCAACCAGGTTCTGAGGGAACAAGTCTGTACTCAAGTTCAGAAAGAAAAGACTCCTTCAGCATTGATTGTGAATAATTAATCAGTCAAGACCACAGAAATAGCTACTGATGTGGGTTATGACGGTGGCAAATTAATCAAAGGTCACAAGCGACATATTTTAGTCGATTGAAAGTAGCGTTAATTAGACATAGGTTGAGAAACTTGGTTTTCTTGTCGAACACTATTAATAATATTCATCAAACGCAAACCCAACTCCCAATCAGACAATCCTTGATTGTTGTAGTTAATGGTAATAGACGCTGCTGCACGATTAACCCGAACCTGATTGACGTATTCATCAGTATTTAAAGCCTCTCGGAGACGCTGGGCAAAATCAGCATCAATTGGTAACTGAGGCATTCGCAAACGCACTCGTCCAGGTACAGCATGAGCGATCGCATATCCTGGGAAATTAGTTTCCGAGGCTTCCATCTCTTCTACGGTCGCACCCAAATCATTACTCTGGGTTACTGCTTGAGGTGCTTCTTGTTTGAGTTGGGTAAAAATTTGACGGGTTAAACTTGCCACCAACAGGTTAACCAGTAAAGCGTTTGCGCCTCGCAGTTTAAACTGACTGGTGACTAATACACCAATTGCGACAGGCAGAATAGTTTCAATCTCTCCATGCTCTCT
>DAXETX010000267.1:0-5071 GCA_051155735.1 Xenococcaceae cyanobacterium | reverse complement strand
TTCAGGGAGAAACCACGCAAATTATCGAGCTTGAAGACGAGGTGATAGTGCCAGGCTTTGTCGATGGACACGGTCATGTATTCAATCAAGGCATTGCTGCTAACGTTGCGAATCTTTTGAACGATGCACCTGTAGTATTGCCCAGTGCTATGCGGTTACTCTGGAGCGTTGTCAATCGTCGCACTCGCACTAACCAAGTCCTGGGAGAGGAACAGCAAGTTACACCCCTAGAAGGCTTAAAGTCATTAACCATTTGGTCAGCATATCAGCACTTTGAGGAAGACAGCAAAGGCTCTCTCGAACCAGGTAAATTGGCAGATTTGGTAATTCTTTCTGCTAACCCCTTAACGGTCGATCCCCTGACCATCCGAGATATCGAAGTGCTGGAAACGATTAAGGAGGGTTCTACAGTTTATCGCCAAGAGTCATCGCAAATTAGGAGGTACTAAAAAACTCAAACGCGATTTTTAACAGCCAAAAGCAGATTTATCTTTAACGCTAATTAGGAAATCAACAATGTTACAAAAAATTTGGCGAGTAATGATTGCCATTGCGATCGCTATCACCTTATTCTGTCAAACTACCGTGTCGCCTGCTTTAGCTCAAAATACGGAAAAACCTAATATTTTAGTAATTTGGGGCGACGACATCGGCTGGTTTAACCTCAGTGCCTATAATAACGGCATGATGGGCTATCGCACCCCCAACCTCGATCGCTTGGCTCGTGAAGGCATGCGCTTTACCGATTACTACGGTGAAAATAGCTGTACTGCTGGTCGAGCAGCCTTTATTACGGGGCAAAGTCCTTTTCGTACGGGGTTAACTAAAGTTGGGTTGCCAGGTTCTAAGTTGGGATTGCAACCAGAAGACCCGACTATTGCCGAAATCCTCAAACCGATGGGCTATGCTACTGGGCAATTTGGTAAGAACCATTTAGGAGACAGAGACGAGTTTCTCCCCACTAATCATGGCTTTGACGAGTTTTTTGGCAATCTCTATCACCTTAATGCGGAAGAAGAACCAGAATACCCAGACTATCCCGAAAAACCTGAGTTTAAACAAAAATATGGTCCACGGGGCGTACTGCATTCTTATGCTGGTGGGAAAATCGAAGATACTGGCTCTCTAACTGCGAAACGAATGGAAACCGTTGACGAGGAATTTTTAGAAGCAGCAACGAACTTTATGGAACAGGCAACAGATAATAACCAACCCTTTTTTGTCTGGTTCAACGCAACGCGGATGCACATGAATACCCATCTCAAGCCAGAATCCCAAGGAGTAACAGGCTATGGCTTAGAAGCGGATGGCATGGTGGAACATGATGCCCAAGTAGGACAACTCCTTGACAAGCTCGATCAATTAGAAATTACCGACAATACTATTGTTCTATACAGTACCGATAATGGCGCAGCGGTTTACGGCTGGCCCGATAGCGGGATGACCCCGTTTCACGGCATGAAAGATACCCCTTGGGAAGGTGGTTTTCGAGTCCCTGCCATCGTCCGCTGGCCAGGACATATTCCAGCAGCTACAGTTTCTAATGAAATTATGTCTGCCTTGGATTGGTTTCCGACCTTAGTAGCAGCAGCGGGAGAATCGGATATTAAGGGAAAATTACTCAAAGGCGATCGCGCTGGCAATAAAAAATTTAAAGTTCATCTTGACGGCTACAATTTTCTTCCCTATCTTACGGGGACAGTAGAGGAAGCACCACGGCAAGAATTTTTCTACTTTACTGATGACGGCGATCTGGCTGCCCTGCGCTACCAAGAATGGAAAGCCCTATTTTTAGAGCAACAGGCAACAGGCTATGACGTTTGGCAAAAACCCTTAACTCCCCTGCGAGCGCCTTATATTTTTAGTTTGCGACGAGATCCTTTTGAAAGGGCTTTCCTCGATGCTAATAACTTTCAAGACTGGATGCACCATCACAATTTTCTGCTAGTTCCCGCTCAAGGCTATGTTGCAGCTTTTCTCAATAGTTTTCAAGAATTTCCGCCCCGTCAAAAGCCAGCTTCGTTCTCTCTCGACCAGGCTCTAGAAAAGCTTACAGCTACTTCTAAGAATTAACCATGAGTATTATTAGCCCCAGTAGCCCCCTGTTTCGGGGATTTGTCTCGGTTACGATTTTTACCTTCATTCTTTCTTTGGGCATGAGCTTGTCAATCGCCCAACTACGAGAGTTTTGGCGGAATTCGGGATTAGTTTGGCGCACGCTTTTAGTAGCAGTGATTTTACCACCTTTATTGTTGGGGTTATTAATTTTGACTGTCGATTTACCAAAACCCGTACCCCTGGCTTTGGCACTACTGATGGCTTCTCCTTGCCCGCCCTTTCTCACTCAACGGGTTAGTAAAGCTGGAGTAGGGCGAGAATTGGCTTTGAGCTTGCAGGTGACTCTAGCATTGACAGCCATGGTAGCCACGCCGTTAATCCTCGGCTTATTTAAATTTGGATTTCCTGAAGCTTCTGATGTCAGCCTCGATATTTGGGGCATCGTGAAAATGGTCGCTTTGGTACAGTTTTTACCCCTAGGTATTGGCTTTGGGCTGCGCCAAATTCGGTTGCAGTGGGTCGAAAAATTGGCGGGACTTCTTAATGCTATATCTAAGGTGCTTTTACTGATCTTAACGCTCCTATTCCTGACTTTAATTGTTACTACCAATTTGCTAGGAAACTTAGGTTGGCTACCTTTTCTAGCGATCGCAATTTTTAATCTAGTACTGCTGGCAATCAGTCATTTTTTGGCTAGTGATTACGAACCCCAGCAACAAGCTAGTATCGCGATATCAGCGATCGCTCGCAATGCAGGATTGGCGCTCTTTATTGCTACTTCTCTCAACCGCATCGATGCGATTTTAACTATCGTTGCTGCTCAAATTATTGGGATTGTTGTCAACTTACCTTATTCTCAATGGATGAAACGAAAGATTCGCGAACCAGTCCCTTCGGAGTAGGGAAGAGAGTCATCAGGAAAATTAAGCGCGATTTTATTTTTTTAAGTGTGGAGCGAGGGTAATCGCAATGGCATGGATCGATTTGGAACGTCTAATCTTGGGTTTAATGTTAGGTTCAATTCCGTTACCGTTAACATTGGCAACTGAAGCCCCCAAAGCTGTAGTTAATGATCTTGCTACTCCTTCAACATCTGCATCCGATCTTTTACCAGAAGCAGCCGATAATAGAACAGAATTGGAGCAAGACGATATCCCAGGAATAACCCAAGCCTCAAAAACTGAAGCCAACCAAACATCAGAAGCATCAGAATCTCAACCTGGTAAACTGTCCCTTCTAGATGCAGCGCCTTTCTTGCTCAATTTATTACACAAGAATCCATATCCGTTTGGTGGTGTGGGTAGTGTTTCGGGTGATTTTAGCTCTCGAACTCAAATTACGGGAGATTGGGGCGGAGCAAGGTCAGCGCTGGCAGAAGAGGGAGTATTTATTGGGATTTATTCTACTACTGATCTGCAAGGGATTGTCGATGGCGGTCGTCGTTCCAGGGATGATTTAGGGATAACGCAAAATCTTGATCTAGCCTTAACTTTAGATACGGGTCGTCTCGGATTATGGAGTGCTGGTTTAATTCAAGTTAGCCTCCAAAGTCGCTTTGGTAATGGTATTAGTGATGATGCAGGAGCTTTATTGCCTACTAACTTTGCCACAGAAGTTCCCATTTCTGATGACGGAAGTTATATCTTGCCTACTGAATATTACCTGCTGCAAGCTTTAGCTCCTAACCTACAAGTTATTTTAGGTAAAACCAATACTGTTGGAGCAGGAGATGCTAATGTTTTTGCAGGAGACTACCGCTATCAATTTCAAAATACAGGGTTAGTACTCAATCCCATGTTGGGGACTTACGTACCAGTTAGTACCTGGGTCGCTGCTCTGAGTTGGCAGCCGACTTCAAGCCTTTCTCTATCGACCTCTGTATTAGATCCCAATGGCTCGGCAGATAATTTTGCGGACGACTTTTTTGAAGATGTTAGTATCACTCAAGAACTGACATGGTCTTATCAAATTCAACAACGCCCTGGTAATCTGCGGTTGGGCTGGGCGTTTACCACGAATGATACTCCAGACCTCACCGATCCTGTTAATTTTACCCGTACTGGAACAGACATACTTGATTTCCGAGTAAGTTTTAATGAAAATAACAGTGCCTTGATGTTTTATGGCAACTTCGATCAGTATCTTTTCACCGTCAATTCACAACCTACTGAATCAGACGCAGATTCGAGCGAGCAACCAATATTTTTGAACCCTAGAGGCTTGGGCATATTTGGGCGTTTTGGTATTGGTTCGGGGGAAGACAATCTGATCGACCTCTTTGGCAGCTTTGGTTTAGGAGCGAAAGGAATTATCCCAGGGCGAGAATACGATGAATTGGGCATCGGATGGTACTACGCCAGAGTCAGTGATGATTTTAATGACTTTATTGAGAGTAGTCCGATCCTGAATAGATTACTTCCTAGTGGAGTTGATGCGGAAAATGGGATTGAAGCTTATTACAATTTTGCGATTACCCCAGCCATTAATACGGTGTTCAATGTTCAATATATCTTCGAGCCAGCTTTAACCGTAGAGGATGAAGTTTTTATTTTGAGCGGACGTTTACAACTGAATTTCTAGCGTCAGGATAAAACACTGGCTCAGTTTTAGCAACGGATATTGTTTATTGTCCAATCTTTACAACTTTCTTATAAGTTCTTATCTCGCTCTTACTTTTTGACCTTAAACTTTTTCGGGGCAGCTACGAAAAATTTAACTTCTGCATCGAGGAGGCTCTTGCTAACCAATTATCTTTCATCCCTTTTGTTTCCTCAGATTAGCAAAGGAAGAGTAGCTAAAAGCTTGCCGAATCGCATTTCGATTGATGAAACCTTTGATGTTGGTTTTGATACTGGCACTCCAGTAACAGAAGCTTACGAAATACCCTTTACCTTTACAAAAGTATTTCATATTACTTGTTCGTTATTTCAATAAACTGATTTGTTGCTAAAGGAGTACTAATGTTCCCAAAAATCTGGAAAATAATGATCGCTGTGGCGATCGCCCTAACTTT
>DAXETX010000266.1:0-16229 GCA_051155735.1 Xenococcaceae cyanobacterium | reverse complement strand
CTGCAAAACTATTAATGAATTGGCATTATGTTATCAGAAATCAGGATATCTAAGATCGGTTGTCCACTCAAGCAAAGCCAATGACAAGTAAATAAATCTGGTTGTTGACCTCTACTAAGACTAGCAAAGGCTGGGGCTGCGGGAAAAGGCCACAAGCGGTCAAAAAAGATTTCGTTACTATATAAACTAAACTGGATTAAATAAACTGCTGGCGGAGCAGATAAAGCACTGAGTAAGTTAGATGCTAAATGATGCAGTGATTTGAGATGTTTATCGGGAAATTCTCTAGGTTGTTCGTAGGAGTTGGGCATTTCGCCTTCGCCAATAATTGCACCGTAAATCAGACCTTTATCGGTCAAAATTGCTGGTAACCAAAGATGTCCTAACCAGGAATCTCCTACACTAGTCTTAATGCCAAGATTTCTCTCTACCCAACGTCTTCTAGCTGTAATATCTTTGCAAGCTTGATAAATTGCTTGGTTCGGAAAATTAAAGTATTCAGGTAATTGAATGGTTAAGGGACAGTAAATAGTGTTGTGGGGTTCGTGACCGTTAGATTTATTAATTTTAGACCACAAAGAACCAACAGAAGTTATTTCTACTGTAGTATCAGAAGAATAGTTAATTATGCCTTGCTGGAGAGCTTTGACCATTCTTTCAGTCACGGGTGACGCAAAAGTTATTTGTCCTTGTTCATTAACTTCAGCGTTAGTAATGATTAAAACTTGTTTCATTCCCCTCTTAAAGTTGTAAGACGTTACTATAGTTATCGTTGTGTCCTGGTAAAGTCGATCTGCGCTATATTCTAAACAATATTAGTGACTAAATTAGTCATCTCCATATATTATGACAGAGGTTATTTCAAGAGCCGATAGTAATAATAAAAGTTAGTTGAGTCAGCGTTACTCTGCTCTAAACGGATGGGGTTGATCAACGCAAGTGCGTGTCTTCCGAGGTTTCCGCGGAAGCTTGTACCGCACGCCTGGGGAGAAAAAGAGCTTGTGAACTCCCCTTACAAGGTTTCGAGAATACCCCGAAACACAGCCCCTACCCCAGGTGACAACCCCTCCGAAGACTGTCGCTGCTATGACTGTTGGTTAATCTTGAGCCATCTAGTGCGATCGCAAAGTCTGATTATTCGATTGCGCTTCAGCATCAGTGAGTCCGCAGTCACCATTAGTTATCAAGACAAAATAATTGTTTTCTGATAGTTAGGGAGCAAAATACTTGACAAAGACTAACATAACACATTGTTTTTGCTTCTCTAGAGTGTTGTGATTGATGACTCGTTACAGTGTAATTTGTTATGCATTAAGTTAAATAAATGCTCTTGCTAGTTTCGTATCCTACCTCATATCTAATCATCCTATGTTAAATTAATGATTTTTTACAAAATAGATTTATGGATTTACTCGAATATCAAGCTAAAACCTTATTTAATCAAATTGGCATCCCTGTTTTACCTTCTCAAACTATTAAAGAGCCAAGAGAACTAAAGCAACTTCAAATTCCTTATCCTGTAGTTTTAAAGTCTCAGGTAAAGGCTGGCGGAAGAGGTAAAGCAGGAGGAATTAAATTTGTTAGCAATACTATTGATGCGATCGCAGCAGCGAGAAATATTTTTAATTTGGCGATTTTAGAAGAATATCCGCAAGTTATTCTCGCAGAAGCACAATATGATGTTCAAGAAGAGTTTTTTCTAGCTGTAGTGTTAGATTATCACCTAAAGCTTCCTGTTTTGTTGGGTTCGGCTCAAGGGGGGATGAATGTACCACGATTATTGGATAATCTGCAACAAGTTGTAGTAGCGACAGAGTTTTCGCCTTTTTATGCTCGTCGTTTAGTAGTGAAAATGGGACTTTCGGGCGAATTAATCGAGTCTGTCAGTGAAATAATCGTGAAAATGTACCGTATTTTTCAAGATACAGATTTGGACTTTGTTGAAATTAACCCTCTGGGGGTTAACGCCCAGGGAAAATTGATGGCACTAGATGGCAAAATAAAAATCGATGATTTTGGGCTAACTAGACATCCCGAAATTTATGCTTTGCCAGCTTTGAAGAATTTATCGCCAGGATCGCCAGAACCAACTAGCAATCGCGATCATTCTCAATTACAATGGCTAAATTGGCAAGATGAGACAGGTAAAATTGCTATTGTGGCAAATCATCTTGATTTAGTAACCTTATGTTGGGATTTACTGCGTCAGCAGAAAGAAAAGCCCGCTTATGGTGTAGTGATACCTTGGGAGATGCCAGCCGAAAACTGGGATCTTCAATTAAGAGAAGCTTTAGCACAATTACAAAATATTAAAAGATTAAAGGTGATCATGATTAATATTTGGGCAGATTCTGCCACAAATCAGAAAATTGCTGAAAAAATCAGAGATTACTATCACTCTAATCCGCAAAAAACTAGCAAACAGGGCGAAAATGAGCGATCGCTAGTAGCTAACGGGGCTTTATTTCCGTCACAACGCCAAAGTAAAGCTAAGTCTGATGACAACTTGTCAGTTTCACTCCGAACCAAACTAGTGGTACGTCTAGCCGAAGCAAAGATTGCTGCTTTTAGCCAAAAATCAGATTCAGAATTACTCCACTGGACAAATAATTTAACTGATGCTGTTGATCGAGCGATCGCCATAGCCAAGTCTAAATAAAAATTAAGCAAAAATCAGCATTTATCGCGTTATTTTGCCCCAATATTTATTTGATTATCTCAATGAATTGGATACTACAAGAACCCATTATTATACAAGGAATTAACGAACCAGGAGTTGCTGATTGTGTAGCCAAGATGAAAGCTTATGGCACAAACATAGTCGCAGGAGTCACTGTTGGTAAGCAAAAAACCACGATTCAAGATTTGCCTCTATTTAACCTGGTAGAAGAGGTTGCAGCAGAATTGGATCAAGTAAAAACCAGTTTGATCTTTGTGCCACCCGACCGAGTATTAGATGCAGCAAAAGAGGCGATCGCCTCTAGTCTGACTCACTTACTGATTATTACCAAGAGAGTTCCTGCTTTGGACATGATTCGGTTGTTACAAGCTAAGCCAAAAGATACTCTAATTTTAGGTTCGGGTAGTTGTGGTGTTTTAGTTCCTGAGAAAGCTTGCTTGGGAACACTACAATCTGAGTATTTTAGTTCTGGATCTGTGGCACTAATTAGCTGTAGTGAATTCTTAACTTATGAAGTAGCTTGGGAGTTAAAGCAACAAAAAATCGGTAATTCTTATGTCGTAGATCTCGGCAATGATCCGATTTTAGGTTCTGATTTATCTCAATGGCTGACTTTTCTTGATCGAGATAGCCAGACGGAGACGATAGTACTAATTCAACAGGTTAAAGACCTAGAAAAGTTTGCGGTAGATTTAATTGAAACAAAGATTGATAAACCGATTGTGACTTATATTGCAGGCTTACAAACACCTCAAACCAGAGTTTTACAAAACGCTGCTGATATAGTTGAGAGTTATCTTTCGGGGTCGCTTCCTAACTCGAATACTAATAAAAAAATTATCAACAAACTCAAAAAAGCAGGAATTGCCATAGCTGAAAATCCTGCCCAAATTGCTGCCGTAATTACTGATTAATTTGAGAATTGAGGTCATCCGTTTCCCTCCTTCCGCGGTCAAGAATTGTTCTCCGCGTTGAATTCACGTTAAAATTCCTGAGAGAGAACTCAAGAAGCCTCAAAACAAATCCTCTATATCAAAACCAAATTATCTTACTTAATAAACCGAACTACTGCTGATCTATGGCAAAGATAGAAACTCGTACCGAACCCATGGTGCTTAACATGGGTCCTCATCATCCCTCAATGCACGGGGTTTTACGTCTAATCGTGACCCTCGATGGCGAAGATGTGATCGACTGTGAACCTGTAATTGGTTATTTACACCGCGGAATGGAAAAAATTGCGGAAAATCGAACCAATATTATGTATGTACCCTATGTAAGTCGTTGGGACTATGCAGCAGGGATGTTTAATGAAGCAATTACTGTCAATGCTCCCGAAAAATTAGCGGGAATTGAAGTTCCTAAACGCGCTCAATATATTCGGGTGATTATGTTGGAACTCAACCGTATTGCCAATCATTTATTGTGGTTAGGTCCTTTTCTGGCAGACGTAGGAGCGCAAACGCCTTTCTTCTATATTTTTCGCGAACGAGAAATGATTTATGACTTGTGGGAAGCTGCTACAGGTCAAAGATTAATCAACAATAATTATTTTCGGATTGGTGGGGTAGCAGTCGATTTACCCTATGGTTGGATTGATAAATGCGAAGATTTTTGTGATTATTTCACTCCCAAAGTAGATGAGTATGAAAAACTAATCACCAATAACCCGATATTCCGTCGTCGTGTTGAGGGAATTGGGACAATTAGCCGTGAAGAAGCAATTAACTGGGGTCTTTCTGGTCCTATGTTGCGCGGTTCTGGCGTTAAATGGGACTTACGGAAAGTCGATCACTACGAATGCTACGATGATTTTGATTGGGAAGTTCAATGGGAAACTGCGGGTGACTGTTTTGCTCGCTATTTGATCCGCATTAGAGAAATGCGTGAGTCAATTAAAATTCTGCGTCAAGCTCTCAAAGGTATTCCTGGTGGTGCTTATGAAAACCTAGAAGCCAAACGGATGGCAGAAGGACGTAAATCTCAGTGGAATGACTTTGATTATCAGTATATTGCCAAAAAAGTTGCTCCTACTTTTAAGATTCCCACAGGAGAGCATTATGTCCGTCTCGAAAGTGGTAAAGGAGAGTTAGGGATCTTTATTATGGGTAATGACAATGTTTTTCCTTGGCGTTGGAAAATTCGCGCCCCTGATTTTAACAACCTGCAAATATTGCCTAATTTGCTTAAAGGAGTCAAAGTAGCTGATATTATGGCAATTTTAGGTAGTATTGATATTATTATGGGTTCGGTTGATCGTTAAGCAATCATGATCGATAAAATTTTTTTAGCGGGTCAATCCCGCTTTTTTATTACTTGCCAATTGTCGATTGATCGAGGATAAAGGTTAAATGGTTAAGGTTGAAGATTAAATAATATGGGAGTCAGAATTGTTCTAGTAGAGCCAGCAGGAGCATTAAATGTTGGTTCGATCGCCAGAGTTATGAAAAATATGGGACTAACAGAGCTATTCTTAGTTAATCCTCAATGTGGTCGCTTGAGTGAAGAAGCGATCCGAATGGCGGTACACGCTAAAGATGTTTTAGAAAATGCGGTAGTCGTAGATGATCTTGCTACTGCTCTTCAAGGCTGCCAAAGGGCGATCGCTACTACGGCTCGTACTAGAGGGATTCCGACTAAACTAGAATCACCCCGCGCTGCACTTCCTTGGTTATTAGAGCCAAACTTAAATTCAGCTTTGATTTTCGGGTCAGAATCAAGAGGCTTAAGTAATCAAGAGTTAAACTACGGACAAAGATTTATTCGGATTCGGGCTTCTGAGGTCTATCCTTCGCTCAATTTAGCCCAAGCCGTGGCAATATGTGCTTATGAACTTTATCAAGCTTCTTTACCATCAGAAATTAGTCTCTCAAGCTCTCAGAGTTTACAAAAGGAACAATCTCAGCAAGTTATTAAAGCACCAATAGAAGCTTTAGAAGCCTATTATCAGGATTTAGAAACTGTATTGTTAGATATTGGCTATCTTTATCCCCATACTACTCAGGCTCGTATGGAAAAGTTTCGCCGTTTGTACAATAAAGCTAATTTAAATCAGGACGAAGTGTCGATGTTGCGCGGAATACTGCGTCAGATTAAATGGGCAATGAGTAACATCCCATCTTAAGAGTTTTTAATCTTTAGTAAAGGAATTCCGAGGGTGAAGCAAAAAGCCAAATCAAGCTCTTCCGAGCTAAATTCTCAAAGCCATAATCCAACTACTGCGAAGCCAAAATCTCCCATTAGACTATTACCGTGGCATAAATCTTCATCTGTGCGCCGATCTCGCAAACCAAGTGCTGCTAGTAATCAAGACATGAATCCTAATTCTAATACTTCAACAGCATCTCAAGAACTAAAAAGTGTGCCACCGCGCCGACGGAGAAGACGCAATAAACAATCTTTAGGAATAGTTATTCCTACGCCGTTCAAAATTGTTTTACGCTTGGTCATAATTACGGTAGGAATTAGTACGATTTTAGGGTCAGCAATTGCTATTGCTAATTCTTTGAATCAAACCAATGTGCCACCAAAGACAATAATTGCTGCTAATACGACCGAAAATCAACAGCAACTTGAAAAAAGATTTTCTGTTGTAACTTTAGGTAATCAATTAGGCGATCTCACAGCGAGAATCCAAAAGGCGATCGCCGAATATTCGCAACTACAAGCGGAAGTCTTTATTGTCGATTTAGATCGCAAAAATTATGTCAATTTGCAAAGTACCGAATCGATCGCTGCTGCTAGTACGATCAAATTACCAGTTTTAATTGCTTTTTTTCAGGATGTTGATGCTCAAAAAATTCACCTAGAAGATAAGCTGACAATGACCGAAGCAGTCAAGGCTGGCGGTTCGGGAGGAATGCAATATCAAGCCATAGGCAGTAAGTTTAGTGCGTTATATACAGCGACGCAGATGATGGTAACTAGTGATAATACTGCTACTAATATGATTATCGAGCGTTTGGGTGGTCAAGAAAAACTCAATCAACGCTTTGCTGAGTGGGGTCTAAATTTTACCAAACTGCGAAATCCTTTACCCGATCTAGCAGGAACGAATACGACCAATGCGGAAGAATTAGGTAAACTACTGATGCGAATCGAACGCGGTGAATTGGTTTCTTGGCGTTCTCGCGATCGCCTGTTAGCAATTATGCGCCAGGTGCAGACTAATACCCTATTACCAAAAGGTTTAGAACCAGGAGCAACTATTGCCCATAAAACAGGAGATATTGCCTCAGTATTAGCCGATGCGGGGATTATCGATCTGCCTAATGGCAAACGCTATATTGCTGCTGTCTTAGTCAAGCGACCAAGCAACGATCCTCAAGCTAAGACCTTAATTCAAAAAATTTCGCAAATTACCTATCAATACTTTAAGCTCAATCATTCTGGTTCATTTTTGCAAGCAGAATGAATCTTGAGGTAGCTAATAGAAGTTTTGCCAATCATCCCTAGTTATTCTCGATTGTCATCTAGTTTATAGTGACAAATGGAGCTACATAATTGTGGCACGAGTCAACAACTGTAGAAAACCGCTGGAACTTCTACAGAAACAGTTGTGAGCAAACAGCTTTAAATTGCATTTGGTTTTAGAGAAGTAAGTAGGAAAAAAATGATGGAGACTCAAGAGTTACTGCAAAAGTACGCTGAGGGTGGGCGCAACTTTGAAAATATTAACTTGTGCGATCGCCTAGTCCCAAATCCTTGCTGCGATCGCATAATATCTAGTTTCGCAGACCGCGATTTAAGTTGGCAATATCTTAAAGCCATTAATCTTAGCAATGTCGATCTTAGTTTGGCTTTACTCGAAGGAGTTAATTTAACTGAAGCCACACTAATTAATACGAATTTGTTTCGTGCTGATTTAACAACTGCTGATTTATACAAGGCTAATTTATCGGGGGCAAATTTACAAGGTGCAGACCTTAGAGGTGCTGAGTTAGCTTATGCCAATTTGTCGTTTGCCGATCTGAGAAATGCGAGTCTTGCTGGTGCAGATTTGAGCAATGCTATTTTACCTGATGGCACAATTATGCCCGAAGACAGTATTATGAAACGCCAAAAAATAACTGTTTATCTGACAGAAAAATCATTAATTAATTTTAAAGGTATGGGAGTAACTCCTAGATCTTATTATTACTAATAAGATATTTCTCAAGTAAAAACTCATACCATTAATCTTTAGTAAAGAGAGATTTTGATTTTGGTAGGTAGTAAAAGTTGATGAATGAATCACTTATAAACTACTTAAAAAAGTCTCTCAAAATCATCGAGGTATCTGATGCATAAAGCGATAAAATATTTCGTTATCTTTTGGGCTGTATCGTTCTTAACTATTGCCTGTGGTGATATTTTCACCTCAGAACAGCTAACATCGACCTCAGACCTACAAGCAAATCTTAGTGTAAATTCCCCGACAGAGTCAGATACTAAAGTTTTAAATTTGTGGTGGGATAAAGGTTTTAATCCTGAAGAAGATGAAGCTTTACAAAAATTAGTAGAGGATTGGGAAAAACAGACAGGCAATGAAGTACAGATTCATTTTTATACCTTAGATGCTAGATCGCAGAAACCACAACGCTATCTTCAAGGTGGTATTTCTCCTGATATTTTTATGAGTTTTAAAGCGGAAAGTACTCTTAATCCTAGTTTGGCAAAAGCAGGAAAGTTAGCTGACGTTGCAGATTTGATTGAACCAGTAAAAGACCTCTACGACCAAGATGCTTTAAAAACAGCTTACTACTATAATGCTAAAGAGCAAAAATGGAGCTACTATGCAGTTCCCATCCACCAAGCGACAATTCATATCTACTATTGGAAAGATTTACTAGCAAAAGTAGGTCGTACAGAACAAGATATTCCTCAAGATTGGGATCGTTTTTGGCAATTTTGGCTGGATGTTCAGCAAGACCTCAAAACTCAGCAGCAACAAGATATTTATCCTATCGGATTACCCATGTCAGCAGAAGCTGGAGATACTTATCAAGCTTTTGAGCAAGTTTTAGAAGCATATAATGTCAAAATCGTTGATTCTGACGGAAATTTACTGGTTGATGACCCCAAAGTCCGTCAAGGAATTATTGACTGTTTAGACTGGTACAGTAAATATTATCGTCAGGGATATGTTCCTGAAGATGCAGTAGATTGGACTAATGCGGATAACAATCGCAAGTTTCTCAATCGCGAAATTTTAATGACAACGAACGCAACTCTTTCGATTCCTGCTGCTGTTAAAAAAGAACCCGATACTTACAACAACAAATTAGGCATTGTCGAGTTACCCGATAAACCCAATGGAGAACCGATGCGTCACATCTTTTTGGTAGAACAAGCGGTAATTTTTACTGATGCTACCCATCAACAATTAGCTAAAGATTTTTTGGCTTACCTAACAAAACCAGAAATTATTAATCAATACCTTAAAGAGTCGGGAAGACACTCACCTACTCATGAAGTCCTCTATTCCGACTTTTATTGGCAAAATCCTGACGATCCTCATACTTCGGCTGTAACCAAAACCTTAACTAAAAGTCTCACTCGTCCAATTTATCCTTCTCAAACTCCTGCTTATAGCTTAGTTCTGAAAGAAAACATCTGGGGTCGCAGTTTGGAGCAAATTGTAATTGATAATCTTACTCCTGAAGCAGCAGCAGATGCAGCTATAACCAGAATCAAAGAGATTTTTGCGGAATGGAATTAAATTAGCGTCTGAGGTTTTGGGAATACTTTTAATCAATATCTGCTAGATGAAATCCCATTTGGCACTCATAAACTTTCGGCTTGTTGTCTCCAGACTTCTCGATTAGATGACCACAGCCTAATTTTCCTTGTTGCCAACGGGGTAAGCCTCCGTGAGCAGCCATTAAACAACCAGGACAAACTTGTTTTACTGATAATACTTGTTCATCGGTGAGAATAACTAACATATTCACCCTCTTTTCTGGCTTTATCTTTAATATTAATCCCTAAAAGTCCTCAATGGATAACTTTGCCATATACCTTAACATCAACATCGGCAATTACTAGACCTTAATAAAAGAACAAAAATTAATTAAACCTGGTCTAGAACTGCGATACCCTAGATCGAGTCCTTGCTATTTCTTTAACATACTATTTATTTATGGAATCGGTTGATACTCGCACTATTCGGATTGGCACGAGAAAAAGCCAATTAGCTTTAGTACAAACTTACTGGGTAAAAGCAGAATTAGAAAAACATTTTCCTCAAATTGATTTTGAAGTCGAAAAAATGAGTACTCAAGGAGATAAAATTCTTGATGTGGCTCTAGCCAAAATTGGCGATAAAGGTTTATTCACCAAAGAGCTAGAAGTGGGAATGCTTAATCAAGAAACTGATTTTGCCGTGCATTCTCTCAAAGATTTACCGACGAATCTGCCAGAAGGTTTAATGCTTGGCTGCATTACTAAAAGAGTCGATCCAGCAGATGCTTTAGTCGTCAATCAGAAGCACCAAGACAAACAGCTAGATAGCTTACCTGAAGGCGCAGTTATTGGGACTTCTTCTTTGAGAAGACTGGCGCAACTACGACACCATTTTCCCCATCTGAATTTTAAAGATGTGCGAGGCAATGTTAACACTCGTCTCGCTAAACTGGATGCAGGAGAATACGATGGGATTATCTTAGCCGTGGCGGGACTACAACGTTTGGGGATGAGCGATCGCATTCATCAAGTGATTCCTGGAGATATTTCCCTTCACGCTGTAGGACAGGGAGCTTTAGGGATAGAATGTCGTGCAGGAGATACTGAGATCTTAGAAGTTCTCAAAGTTTTAGAAGACCCTGAAAGTCGCGATCGCGCTTTGGCAGAACGTTCTTTTTTAAGAGAGTTAGAAGGGGGCTGTCAAGTTCCGATTGGCGTTAATACTAACATTACAGGAGATACTCTAACTTTAGTTGGGTTAGTAGCTAGTCTCGATGGTAAACAATTAGTTAAAGATACAGTATCAGGAAATAGAAGCGATGCAGAACAGCTAGGAAAAGATTTAGCGAATAAATTGCGTTCTATGGGGGCAGGAGAGATTTTAGCCCAAATTTTTGCTCAAATTCAAAGAAATTAGTTTTCTTGGGCTAATGACTAGCTGCTATTAGCTATTTTAAAAAAAATAAGTTTTTCGACTGAGATTTTTTTAGTAAGATTTTTTTACAATGCAACTACCAACAAATATTATTACCTATGCCCTGTGGGCAGGTTATGCAACTATTGCTTGCTTGGTGCTGACAGCGATCGCTTTTATTGCGAGATGGGGATTTCGCTTCCGCTTGGTAGGGATCACTAGCTTTATGGGAGTGCTGACAGTAGGAATTTTTGGTTTAGGTTTGGGTTTGTTTTCTCATACGACAATTCCTGGAGCAGCCCGCTACTCTCTGGTTTATGATAATGGAGCGAATAACGCTGTAGTAGTAGTAGCTCCTGATATCGAAGCTTCCGCTATTGAACCGACTTTGTATCAAGCAGCCATCGATCTTTATTCTTATGGGAGAACGGGAACTAACGGTAATGATCGCTTTACTGTCAGATTACGTACTGTTTTACACCCCGAACCAGGAATTTCCCAACCGCTGTTTCTCGGACAAGCAACGCGATCGCTTTTAATTAGAGATGAAAGTAATTTAGAAGTACAAGTCTTTTCTGAAAGTTTAACCCAATTATCACAAAACAGCTAAAACCGTTATTTAAGTATCTGAGCCTAACTATTTACTGTTAAATAGTAAGTAGAGGCAGCAAAATTTACTTACGATAATTGTTAAGATTTGTAACAGCAACCAAATATATTTTAAGATAGTTACACTATCGGCATGAGCGGAATTGAAATTATCAAGATTCCGCGCAGTCTGAACTTCATCCTGTGGTAAGTAGCTAAATTGTTTAACTTCTTCAGCAAGCTCAAAAATCTGATCCTTAGTTGGTGGTCAGAATTCACCCTCCAGACTAAACTCATGGCAGCAGCTACTTTGGTGGTGTCATTGATTATGAGTAGTCTGACATTTTGGGCAGTTAATACCATTCAACAAGATGCCCGCCTGAATGATAATCGTTTTGGTAGTGATTTAGGTTTACTCTTAGCAGCTAATGCTGCGCCGATGGTAGCTGAAGATGACTTGTCAGGTTTAGCGCGTTTTTCAGGACGTTTCTTTCGCAGTACCGCCAGTGTGCGCTACATAATCTATGCAGATGCAGAAGGAAATATTTTCTTTGGGATTCCTTATTCCCAAGCGGAAGTGCAAAATTCTCTGACTATTGAACGTCGTATTCAATTACCCGATGATTACGTGCCGAATAGTGATTTACCCTTTATTCGTCAGCATTCAACTCCTAACGGCGAAGTAACCGATGTATTTGTGCCTTTACATCATAATGAAAAATATTTGGGTGTTTTAGCTATTGGCATTAATCCGAATCCGACGATTGTCGCTTCTTCTAATCTGACGCGAGATGTTACCATTTCTGTCTTTATTACGATTTGGGCGATGGTAATTTTAGGTAATGTGTTTAATGCACTAATGATTACTAGACCGATTACCGAATTACTCGTAGGAGTGAGAAATATTGCAGCCAAAAACTTCAAACAACGCATTGATTTGCCCTTAAGAGGAGAATTAGGTGAACTAATTGCTAGCTTCAACTATATGGCAGAACGCCTCGAAAAATATGAAGAACAAAATATTGAAGAATTAACCGCAGAAAAAGCTAAATTAGAAACCCTCGTTGCGACAATTGCGGATGGTGCAGTCTTGATCGATCCTAATATGCAGATTATTTTGGTGAATCCTACTGCGAGATTTATTTTTGGTTGGGACAATCAAGAAGTGATTGGCGAAAATGTTTTGCATCATCTACCTCCAGAGTTAACAGTCAAATTAACGAAAACGCTTTATCAAATGGTGAGTGTAAATGACCAACCTAAACAAAATCATCATCATGAAGCAAGTAATTCCAACCAAATAAATTTAGCCAACTTAGCCAACTTACCAGAACCAACTGCCCCAGAAGATTTTCATTCAGGAGACGAATTTCGCGTTACTCTGACTCAATCTACCAAACACACGATCCGAGTCTTACTTAATCAAGTTTTAGACCGCGATCGCGAAACTGTCAAGGGAATTGCCATGACGGTACAAGACATTACTCGTGAGGCAGAGTTAAACGAAGCGAAAAGTCAGTTTATCAGTAATGTTTCCCACGAATTGAGAACGCCTTTATTTAATATCAAATCTTTTATCGAAACCCTTTTTGAATACGGCGAGGATTTAACAGAAGTCCAAAGAAAAGAATTTCTTGAAACTGCTAATCATGAAACAGACCGCTTAACCCGTCTAGTCAACGACGTTTTAGACCTATCTCGTCTCGAATCATCTCGCGCTTATCACCTTCATGGGGTAGATTTAAATCAAACTATCGAACAAACTTTAAGAACTTATCAATTAAACGCTAAAGATAAAGGAATTAGTCTCGAAAAAGAGCTAGAAGCAGATCTGCCGTTAGTCTTAGGTCATTATGATTTACTGTTGCAAGTATTTGCTAATTTAGTCGGAAATGCGCTTAAATTTACCGAATCTGGCGGAAAAGTAACTATTAAAGCTTACAAACTACAATCAACACCAGAGCGCTCATCGCCAGTTTCTTTAGTTAGAATTGAAGTTAAGGATACAGGAATTGGCATTGCACCAGAAGATAAAGAGGCGATTTTTGAAAGGTTCTTCCGTGTCGAAAATCGAGTTCATACTCTCGAAGGAACAGGTTTAGGATTATCCATCGTTAAAAATATTATTGATAAACACAACAGTAAAATTTATCTTGAAAGTGAAGTAGGAGTCGGGACAACTTTCTGGTTCGATCTTCCTGTTTGTCAAGAAGCAGCTTTAGCAACTAACCACTAACTACTACTTCTAATTAGTAATAGTTAAAACAATACTCAGACCTAGTAAAAATAAGATTCCGAGTAAAAATTTATTACTACGACACCAGCCAATTATCCGATTTTTGAAACTGGGGGTATATATCGGAGTATTTTCCTCTGCTAAAGTTGCCGTAACATCACGGAATAAGGTGCAAGATTTGGCGTAAGGACGTTGGGGATAATTGCAACTATCGTCTGCATGATAAATACAGCGATCGCATAAAAACTCGTCTGGCTTTGCTTGATACAAAGGAATTCCTGGATGTCCAAAAGCTTTTAAGGGATTATTACAATAAGGACATTTAATTGCTTGGGGGTCGATCTGTTGCTGACAACGAGGACACTGAGACATGAGAAATTGTTAATTTAAGATTTTAGACTTCAGGAAACTTTCGTACTTGATATTCAGCAGCTTCAATGATTTCATATCGATCATCTCCCATGGCTTGAGCAAACTTTTGTTCTGTGGCTTCTAAAATATCCGTTGGAACAGCTTTCCACTGTTGACGAGTTTGCCAACGAATTACCACAGTCAAGCGATCGCTTTTATTCGGTTCGAGCCAGATTTCCTTGCCTAAAAAGCCCGCAGCATTGGCGAGTACAGGAGTCCAAATTGCTCGATCTTGCTCGATAAATTTTTCTCGCGCTGCTGCTGCGACTTGGAAAACTAACCACTCAATGACCATCACAAGTTTTACGAAAATCTACAATAATTATATGTAGCTATTCTATGATCTAATAGTGTTTTCAAGACAGTTTATTGGGAGAGATCATGGATAATAATGATTGGCTGAAACAGCTATTGATGATGGGCGTCGGAACTACCTCTTTAGTTGCCGAGAGAATTAAGCAAGTAACTGACGAATGGGTCAAAGACGGTAAAATTGACTCCGAGCGAGCTAAAGCTTTTGTCGATGACTTGATGAGTCAACTCAATTCTGACCCTGCTAACTTTCAAAAGCAAATGGAACGTCAGATGAAACATATTTTGCAAGATTTGGGTGTACCTCGTCAAGCAGAAATGGATGAACTTAGAGGACGCATCGATCGCCTTGAAAGACAGGTAAGAGATTTAGAAAATAAGCTTTGGCGATAGTTTGGTAGAGTAGCAGGTAGTAAGTTAGTTAGCCATTTTACTACCAAACTACTCTTCTTCTAGCTGATAATCGGCAGATTTTTCCGCTGCTTTTAAAGATTGAACTTCAGGCATAATTAGAGATAATTGACGAGATGACTGGTAGTCTTGCTGGGGAGTTTTACCTCTACGGCGATCGGAAGTTCTCTCTTCGCTAGTAGCTTCGGTGATAACTTCGTAGAGAATTGCTTGTTTATCTGGAGTTGTTCCTTTACGCAAGACTCTTCCTAGTCTTTGAATATATTCTCTTGTAGAACCTGTACCCGATAAAATAATCGCAATTCTAGCATCAGGAACATCTACCCCTTCGTTCAAGACATGGGAAGCTACCAAAGTTTTATATTCTCCTGTTTTAAACCGTTGCAAAATATCATGGCGTTCTTTAACAGGAGTCTGATAAGTAATCGCAGGGATTAAAAATTGTTGAGAGATGCGATAAACCGTAGCATTATCGTTAGTAAAAATTAAAATTCTCTCAGGATAGTGCTTGGTGATTAAATCCATTAGTAAGCGTAATTTGGCATCAGTACCAAGGGCAATTTCTTTCGCTTCGCGGTGTGCTAACATGGCGGTTCTACCCTGTGGCGATCGCGCACTAGCTTTAACAAATAATTTCCAACCTTCTAAGCTTCCTAGAGAAATATTCGACTGACGCAGAAAATTGTTCCGAGTGGCGATCGCTTTATCATATTTAACTTTTTCGCTTTGAGATAGTTGAACTTTGATTTGTACGATCCGATGAGAAGCGAGGGTTTTCCCTGACAGTTCTTGCGCAGTTTTACGATAGACGATTTTCCCAATGAGTGTATCAAGAAATTTATGGGTGCCATCGCTGCGTTCGGGAGTTGCGGTTAAACCCAAACGATAAGGGGCGATCGCATATTCGGCAATCACTTTAAAAAAATCTGTGGGCAGATGATGACACTCATCAAAAATTAGTAAAGCATATTTATTCCCCAAAGTTTCGGCACAAATTGCAGCACTGTGATAGGTAGCAATTAGAATTGGTGTGCGATCGCGCGATCCGCCTCCGAGTAATCCGACTTCGACATCAGGAAAAGCTGCTTCGATCTGAGCATACCATTGGTGCATCAAGTCTAAAGTTGGAACAACAATTAGCGTCGTGCGGGGTGTTGCTTCCATTGCTAGCTGTGCCAAATAGGTTTTTCCCGCAGCCGTTGGTAAGACAACTACCCCCTGGCGTTGGCGTTGTTTCCAAGCAGCTAAAGCTTCTTGTTGATGGGGATAAGGTTCATATTGAAACCCAGAATTGAGTTGGAGATTGTAAAATTCTTTGGCTTCGTCAATAAACTCTTTCTCATCTTTTTGCAAAGCTTCAATTAGAGGACGATAATAAATCGCAGGAATCCGAAACTTCTCAATGCGATCGTCCCACATCGCAAATTCTAACCATGATTTTCCCCTTGGTGGTGGATGAAGAATTAGCGTACCGCGATCAAATCTAATTTTAGGGAGACGAGGCATAATTGATT
>DAXETX010000265.1:0-9049 GCA_051155735.1 Xenococcaceae cyanobacterium | reverse complement strand
AGCGCGAAGCAATACCATAAAATGAAAAGAGTCATTCCGAATATATACAGGAGAGTAATTAGGGAGTGGTAGTTAAACCTGATTGGTTAAGAGTTAAAGCACCACAATGGCAGCGTGTTGGTAGTGTCAAAGAAATTTTAAGAGATTTAAGCTTAAATACAGTTTGTGAAGAAGCTTCCTGTCCCAACATCGGGGAATGTTTTAATGTCGGTACTGCGACATTTCTCATTATGGGACCTGCTTGTACTAGAGCTTGTCCTTATTGTGATATTGATTTTGCCAAGAAGCCTCAAGCTCTCGATCCTAGTGAACCGATTCGACTAGGAGAAGCTGTAAAAAGGCTGCGACTTAATCATGTAGTAATTACTGCGGTTAATCGCGATGATTTAGCTGATGGTGGTGCTAGTCAATTTGTGCGTTGTATTCAAGAAGTACGTAAAGTTTCCCCTAAGACCACTATTGAAGTTTTAATTCCCGATCTATGCGGAAATTGGCAAGCTTTAAACCTGATTCTTCAAGCTAAACCAGAAGTTCTCAATCATAATACCGAAACTATTCCTCGTCTCTATCGTCAAGTACGCCCCCAGGGTAATTATCAGCGATCGCTAACATTACTAGAGAAAACCCGAACCTTAGCACCTTGGACTTATACTAAGTCGGGTATTATGGTTGGTTTGGGAGAAACCGATGCTGAAGTCAAAAGTGTGATGGAAGATTTACGCCATGTAGATTGTGATATCTTAACCATCGGACAATATCTGCAACCATCTCCAAAACATTTAGGAGTAAAAGAGTTTGTCACTCCTGAACAGTTTAAAGCTTGGCAGACTTTTGGTGAGTCTATCGGATTTTTACAAGTTGTTGCGACGCCTCTAACTCGCAGTTCTTATCATGCAGAACAAGTACAAGAACTAATGAAAACTCATCCTCGAACTCAAGCTTAATTTAAAGTTTAGTTGCGTCTTACAACTTTAAGAAGTTAAAAATACTTGGTCTTTTGATTATTAAATTACGTGATTTTACTGACGGACATCAGCAAATGTCCGTATTTTTTGGCAAATAAATCCTAATACTAATAAAAAAAGCTTAAGAATAATTATTTGCAGTTTTTTACGGGAACATTTCTCGCTTCATTTTCTTCCTCTCGTGAAGACTTAACTATTAGAGGTTTTAGCAATTTATGTATTATAGACAACCGTTCTAGGTTATATAAGGCTCGAAACTCCTGCTAATTCTGAACTTAAAAAAAAGTTTTCTGAATGTTCTTTTTTAAGTCTAACTTGGGCAATCTAATCCTGAGAGGAATGATTCCTCACAATTTGCATACTGATTCGTCATTGAGAAATTACCTATGTCAGCTAGTTCATTATACGTTGAAACCAAAGAAACTAACGATGCGCTTAATTATCATTTTGATGATATGGAAGGGCAGAATTATGATTCTAATAAATTAACTGATGATTTAGTAGAACTCGACCTTGATTCGATAGAAACAGAAAATACACCGAGAAGAGGTAGTCGTACCACAACTGATTTGGTTAGACTATACTTGCAAGAAATTGGGCGAGTTCCCCTTTTAGAGAGAGATGAAGAAGTATCAGAAGCTCAAAAAGTTCAACGTCACATCAGTATTTTAGAACAAAGAGCCAAAGCTGCGGAAAAAGGCGATGCAATCTTAGCCGAATTTATTGAACTAATTAATGTCCACGATCGCCTAGTGACTCAACTCAGTCACCGCCCTTCTTTAAGAAGATGGTCAAAAACAGCAAAAATTGAAATTCCTCAACTTAAAGAAATTTTAGCCCAAGGTAAACAGCGTTGGGCAGAATTAATTAAATGTGATGTCAAAGAATTAGAAAAAATTCAAAGAGATGGCATCCGTGCTAAAGAACACATGATTAAGGCAAATTTACGGCTTGTAGTATCTGTTGCCAAGAAATATCAAAATCGGGGTTTAGAGTTGCTAGACCTGATTCAAGAAGGTACTTTGGGTTTAGAAAGAGCCGTAGAAAAGTTTGACCCGACTAAAGGTTATCGCTTTAGTACTTATGCTTACTGGTGGATTCGTCAAGGTATTACCAGAGCGATCGCTACTCAAAGTCGCACGATCCGTCTTCCTGTTCATATTACCGAAAAGCTCAATAAAATCAAAAAAGCGCAGCGTAAAATCTCTCAAGAAAAAGGGAGAACTCCTCGTATTGAAGATTTGGCACAAGAATTGGATATGACAGCGTCCCAAATCAGAGAAGTATTATTAAGAGTACCTCGTTCGGTTTCTTTAGAAATTAAAGTTGGTAAAGAAAAAGATACCGAATTAGGAGATTTATTAGAAACTGAAAGTGCTTCCCCCGAAGAGACTTTGATGCGAGAATCTCTCCAAAAAGATTTACAATTTTTGTTATCAGAATTAACTACTCGTGAACGAGAGGTTATTCAAATGCGCTTTGGTTTTGGCGGTGAAAAACCGTTTTCTCTAGCGGAAATTGGTCGCTGTTTAGAATTATCTCGCGAAAGAGTCAGACAAATTGAAGCCAAAGCTTTACAAAAGTTAAGACAACCTCGTCGCCGAAATATGATTCGCGATTATTTAGAATCTTTAAGTTAAATCATTGAAGATAACTTACCGTAGCTATAAGATAACCAGAGGATTGATGTCGCAATCTTAATAGAAATCAAAAATTCTTCAAAGATGCTGAGATCGATAGCAATATAGTCTTTTCTAGGTTATCAGCTTATGAGGTATTGGCTGAGATTGTCTCTAATCGCTATTTTGAGTTTAGTTTTGACTATGACTATGACTTTACCAGGTAGTAGCCAACTAAACTCATCTAGCTTGGTTTCACAAGCTCAATCTGCTTATAATCAAGGATTGTATCTAGAATCTCTGAGTTTACTAAAAACCGCAGAGCAAGCTTTGATTGATGAGAATAAAACTTCTCAGCAAGCTCAAATCCAATCTCTGATTTCTTTGACGCAACAACGTTTAGAAAATTGGCAGCAAGCACAAGAAGCCATTGACTATGGTTTAGCCTTGATTGCTACTCATCCTAATAGTTCTAGTAAACAGCAAATATTAGCTCAACTTTGGAATACTCAAGGACAGCTTTATTTTAACCGAGGTCAACCACGTCAGGCTTTAACTGCATGGGAAACAGCTAGCCAATGGTATCAGCGCTCAGAAGATATTTCAGGGGAACAGGGAACGAAAATTAATCGCGCTCAAGCCTTAGAAAGTCTCGGCTTTTTTCGTCGTGCTTGCGCTACAAGTTTGACAGCTTTGGCTACTTCTTATTCAAGTTGTGAAAATTTAGCAGAGCCAGACATTACAGCTATTTTAGCTAAGATTCAATCTTCGCCTAGTTCTTGGCAAATTCAAGGATTAAGTACGATTGGTAATACTTTATTACTGCTGGGGCAATTTTCTCAAGCTCAAACTGTTCTCGAACATAGTTTAGCTCTAGCCCCAAAATTCTCTGACTTGTCCGCATTAAAAAGCAAAATTTTACTGAGTTTAGCCAAAGTGCATCAAGCCAAAGCAATCCAAGCTAAAGAACAAGAAGAGTTGGCTATTTTTGCTACCGAAACCGAACAAGCATTGCATCTTTATCAACAAGTTTCCCAGACAGATTCAGATCGAAGTTTCTTATCAGAAAAATTAGAAGCTAAACTCAATCAACTTAATCTCTTAATTGCTACCGAAAAATGGTCATTGGCACAAGAACTAGCTCAAGAAATAACCTTACCTGAATCTACTAATCCTCGCTCTCTGGCTGCTAAACTTAATTTTGCTCGCAGTCTGACTGCCCTAAAGCAAGCTAACATTGCGATCAATTATTCTTGGGAAAATATTGCTCAAATTTACACCCAAATTATCGCCTCAGCAGAAACCATAGATGCTAATCTTCTAGCAGCTTCAGGTTATGGTTATTTAGGACAATTAGCTCTTGAACAAGATTTACCTTTAACAACTTCACCGCAACAACTAATCGAACAAGCTCTAAGCTTAGCTCAAAGCAATAATGCACCAGAAATTGCTTATCGTTGGCAATGGCAATTGGGTAAAATCTATCGTCAACAAGGGAAACTAGAGCAGGCGATTATGGCTTATCAGGCTGCTTTTGCCAATTTACAAGCTTTACGCAGTGATTTAATCGCCTTAAATCGAGAAATTCAATTTTCCTTTCGAGAACAAGTCGAACCAGTATATCGAGAATTAACAGATTTATTATTGCATACTCCTACTGTTACCAAACTTGAGACTCAAACTAATCTAGTTCAAGCCCGTAATGTCATCGAAGCTTTACAATTAGCCGAATTAGATAACTATTTTCAAGATGCTTGTTTAGTTTTTGAACGCAGAGATATCGCCCAAATCGATCCTCATGCAGCCACAATTTACACAATTGTCTTACCCGAAAGTCTAGAGGTAATTTTAACTCTACCAGGAGAAAAACTGTATCATCACACTGAGCCTCTAGCTTCTGAACAACTGCAATCCACGATTAACCAACTGAGACTTAAACTTTTAGACCCTAGTGAACTTTTAGCGACTCAAGCTTTATCACTGCAAGTATCTAATTGGGTAATCAAACCTTTTGCCCCGCAATTAGACTCAGATAAACAGCAAATCGATACCTTAGTATTTGTGCTTGATGGAGTCTTGCAAAATATTCCCATGTCTGTCTTATATGATGGTGAGCAATATCTACTAGAAAAATATGCGATCGCCATAACCCCAGGACTGCGATTACTCAATCCGCAATCAGCCTCTAAAGAATTTTCCGCATTGGTGGGAGGAGTTAGTGAGCCATTGCAAATCTCGGAGCAAAACTTTGTCGCTTTAACCAATGTTCCCCAAGAAGTCGCTAGCATTAACTCTAATATTGATAGTAAAACTCTACTCAATGAGCAATTTAACCTAACTAATTTAAGCCAACAGTTAGATACTCAACCTTTTTCGGTAGTACATTTAGCGACTCACGGTCAATTTAGCTCTAATCCGAATCAGACTTTTATTTTACTTTGGGAGCAATTATTAACCCTCCCAGACTTGAGTAGATTATTGCAAAATAGAACTGTTAACCGTACTGAATTAATCGATCTTTTGGTCTTAAGTGCCTGTGAAACAGCTTTGGGAGATAATCGAGCCGCTTTAGGGTTGGCGGGAATGGCGGTAAGAACTGGCACTAGTAGTACTTTAGCTACTCTGTGGCAAGTTAGTGATGAATCGACTGCTGCATTGATGGCAAATTTTTATCGACAATTGAGTCAAAATCCTGGCATGAGTAAAGCTCAAGCCTTGCGATTAGCACAGCTAGAACTGTGGCAAAATCCGCAGCGAGATTGGGAAGTTCCTACCTTTTGGTCGCCCTATGTCTTAATTGGTAATTGGACCAACGGTCACAGCAGACCCCGTCGGGTTACTTAGGGACTATTTAATCTTTCTGCTAAATCAGAACTATTGGGTTGAGGCAAATTGAGATCGACTCCTTGAGCTTCGATTAGTTGTTGCCAATCTCTGGAGAACTCAGAACCAAAAGCATTGAGATGATGCCATTTCAAAAGGCTGTCGAGAGCATCAAACCAGATACCAGATTTACCATACACTTCATAAGGTTTTTGGTCGCTATTATTTAATTGGGAAGAGAGAGAAGCATCCAGCTTAACTTTATTAACCCAGCCATAGACGACCACTGGCGGGTAACGTTTCTTGTCATCTCGATAAACTTTTAAATACCAGCGATACCAGCGATCTGTTTCTAATCCAGGTTGTTCTGGTGGTAGAGTGATATTTAGATAACCTGATGCATTGTGGGGTGATAATTGTTGTCGCCAAAGATGATGGCGATCGCGATTTTGGAGCACAAACTCAATGTGACTTACTGGTTCGGCATAGGTAGGAACATAAAACCAAAATGTGGGATGTTCTTGAGTTGTTTTACCCCAATTGGAACTAGGAACTAAAGCTGTTAGGGGAAAATCCGTATTCTCCCATAATAAACCGCGACCTTCTCCAGCAGTTTGTTGACCAGATCTTCCTGTATCGGAAAAGTCTAATGGTTCTGTTTCTGCTTCTTGAGCGGGAGAATTACTGTTTGGTGATGATTGTTGCGAAGTTTTGTGCGATCGCTGTTGAGGACGCGACTGATGATTAATTGGCTCTGAGATAGATAAAGAGGTAGTATAACTTTCTGAAGTTGTAGCGGACAGATTTACCGTTTTGGTTAAGCTAGGAATTGGCGTCAAGACAATACTAATTAAGGATGGGACGATAAGCCATAGACTAATTTTAGAGTTAGTTTTCTGAGTAATCCAGTGTTGAGTCTTCTCTATATGTCGCATACTTTGATTTTACTTTGAGCGCTGTTCTTTTTGAGCCGAAAGACTCATCCCTTTTAAACTTTATAATATCGAGTTAGATTTTACTCAACAATATTTTTTGATATATGCATAATTAAAATCTCTCAATTGTGTTCTACTTTTTCGTAACCATTTTCATAAGCAAAGCGAACGATTTGAGTGCGATTTTCCAGATTCAATTTACCCAAAATATTACTTAAATGTGTCTGAACTGTACGGGGACTAATAAATAAGCGTTCACTAATTTGTTTATTGGTAAAACCTTGAATTACCTCCCAAAAGACTCTTTCTTCGGCGGGAGTTAAAGGTAATGGTACTGGTTCAAAAACTGGAGCTTGAGTATTTGCTGTTACCGATTTAGCCTTAGTAGCTTCAGGATCTTGAGGCGTAAGTTTAGCAGAATTGGCTAACTCGCCGATCAGATGCACAATTTCGGCATGAATTCGGCGCGATCGCTCAATTAAAGCTTCAATTTTTGCCAATAACTCTTTCATTTCAAAAGGTTTGGTCAAATAGTCATCAGCCCCAATAGAATGACCGAAAATCCGATCATCTAATTCGCCTCTAGCAGAGAGAAAAATAAAAGGAATTAACTGTCCTGAAGGCTGAGAGCGTAACTGACGACAAAAATCAAATCCATCCATCTCAGGCATCGAAACATCAGAGATGATAATGTCAGGATTATCTTTCTCAAACAAAGCTAGGGCTTCCTTTCCTGAAACAGCACCGGTAACTTGGTATCCTTGCTGCCCTAAAGTATGTTTGAGAACAGTCCGCAATATTTTATCATCATCGACAATTAAAATTTTTTTCATTGTTTTTTAATGCTGTTATCTCAAATAACTAGGTAGCTAATAACCAATAACCTTACTTAGTCATTAGCTGATTTAGGTAGCTCAAGTGATTTAATTTCTTTTTAACGAGAATTTTATCTCAAAATATTGTGATTTATGTCTCAGTATAACTACTGGTTAATTGTATTGTAGCTATAATTTAGTGTTTCTTTTTTGTAACTTTACTTTTATGTACGATAAACTCACGCCACCAATTACTGGTTCTAAGATCACTTTTCAAGAGGGAAAACCTTTAGTTCCCAACGATCCAATTATTCCTTTCATTAGAGGCGATGGTACGGGGGTTGATATTTGGCCAGCGACGCAAAAAGTAATTGATGCAGCAGTGGCTAGTGCTTATGAGGGCAAACGCCAAATCAATTGGTTTAAAGTTTATGCTGGCGACGAAGCTTGTGAAAAATATGGCACTTTTCAATATTTACCGCAAGATACCCTCAACGCGATTCAAGAGTACAGCATTGCCATTAAAGGTCCTTTAACTACTCCTGTCGGTGGTGGAATTCGTTCTTTAAATGTTGCTTTAAGACAAATTTTTACTCTTTATGCTTGCGTTCGTCCCTGTCGTTATTATGCTGGAACTCCCTCACCCCACAAAAGTCCTGAAAAACTAGATTTAATCGTCTATCGGGAGAATACAGAAGACATTTATCTTGGTATTGAATGGCGCGAAGGTGATCCTATCACCAAAAAGCTCATCGATTTACTCAATACAGAATTAATTCCTGTTACTCCCGAACATGGCAATAAGCAAATTCCTCTTGATGCTGGGATTGGCATTAAACCCATCAGTAAAACTGGTTCTCAAAGATTGGTGCGACGAGCGATTCAACACGCTTTAAGATTGCCTAAAGCCAAACAAAAAGTGACTTTGGTGCATAAAGGCAACATTATGAAATACACTGAGGGGGCATTTCGCGACTGGGGCTATGAATTAGCAACCACAGAGTTTCGTGCCGAATGCATTACTGAAAGAGAATCCTGGATTTTAAGTAACAAAGAAGCCGAACCAAATATTGCTGTAGAAGCTAATGCTCGTAAAATCGATCCAGGTTATGATTCCTTGACACCAGCCAAGCAACAAGAAATTTGCCAAGAAGTTGAATCGGTAATTGAAAATATTTGGGATACTCATGGTTCTGGTCAATGGCAAGCTAAAATCATGGTCAACGATCGCATTGCTGATAGTATCTTTCAACAAATTCAAACCCGTCCTGATGAATATAGTATTTTAGCGACGATGAATCTTAACGGCGATTATTTGTCTGATGCTGCTGCTGCAATTGTCGGTGGTTTAGGCATGAGTCCTGGAGCAAATATTGGCGATAATTGCGCTATTTTTGAGGCAACTCACGGTACTGCGCCAAAACACGCTGGTTTAGACCGCATTAATCCTGGTTCGGTAATTTTATCGGGAGTAATGATGCTAGAGTTTATGGGATGGCAAGAAGCAGCAGATTTAATTCGCCAAGGATTAGCTAATGCGATCGCCCATAGACAAGTTACTTACGATCTAGCACGGTTAATGACTCCGACGGTTAAACCGTTAAAATGCTCTGAGTTTGCTAAGGCGATCATTAGTAATTTCACTAATTAAATTTTTGCTCGGCTTGTGGGTAATGGGTGCTTAAGATTCGCCAAATTTTTCTTAACGACAACCCATTACCAATCCTCATCAGTGCTCAAGGTAAAAACTTAATTACGATCACTACCTCTTACGAAAAATCTTTGATATATTCTTTAACATTAGTTCCAATAAAAAAATTGGCTGGTTGCTTCTAATTCTAAACAAAGTACTGCTGGCTTCGCCAACTAACCTAGTTTGGGATCGAAGTTGA
>DAXETX010000264.1:0-10053 GCA_051155735.1 Xenococcaceae cyanobacterium | reverse complement strand
CCTCTTCTTGATGTTTGACCGACCAACGATAAGTTACTGCTTGAGGGTCGATCCCGATTTCAATCAGTTTAGCTCCCATATAGTATTGCATCTGATTGAGAGTTTTTTGTTTAACTGCTAAGGGTTGATTCTTGTTTAAAGTACGATCTAAATGAGCTTGAGTAGATTTGGACATAGTAAAAAAACTAATTTGCTGCTATATATTATGCGGACAAAATTCTCATAATTACAACTGCTAAAATTATTGGGAATACTTCGAGATGGCTGGTTCATCTGATATGCAGTTAAAATTGTTGAACTAAATTATTCCGCCAAAAACTCCAGTTATCTAAGATTTATTACTACTGAAGTGGTGCTGATTCGCTACAATATTCTTTGCTCGTTCCAGTAAATTTAAAATCATGGTAGTCTCCGAGAGCGCATCTTTATCTTTGATCGACATTGCTAAAAACACCCGTCAAGCAGCAAGACATTTGGCAGTGCTATCTACAGCTGATCGCAATCAAGCTTTAGAAGCGATCGCCGAGGCTCTAACCGCAGCAACCCCTCAAATATTAGCTGCTAATGTTGCTGACTGTGAAGCAGCAGCTAAAGACGGCATTTCTCCTTCTTTATCCGCCAGACTGCAATTAGGCGCAACTAAACTCCAAAGTGCGATCGCAGGAATTAGCGATGTTGCCAAACTACCCGACCCGATAGGAACAGTACAAATGCATCGCGAATTAGATACAGGACTGATTTTAAAACGGGTTACTTGTCCTTTAGGAGTATTAGGAATTATCTTTGAAGCGCGTCCTGAAGCTTTAATTCAAATCACTAGTTTAGCGATCAAGTCGGGTAATGGAGTAATTCTTAAAGGTGGCAGAGAAGCGATTCGTTCTTGTCAAGCTTTAACTCAAATTATTCAGCAAGCTTTAGCTGATACCAAAGTTGCTCCTGATGCTGTTCAATTATTGACCACTAGAGCCGAAATTAAACAATTATTAGACTTAGATACCTATGTAGATTTGATTATTCCTAGAGGTTCTAACTCTTTTGTGCGGTATGTTCAAGACAATACTCGCATTCCTGTTTTAGGACACGCTGACGGTATTTGTCATCTCTATTTAGATCGTGCTGCTGAGATTCAAACCGCCATCAATATTACTGTCGATGCCAAAACTCAGTATCCAGCAGCCTGTAATGCTATTGAAACTCTTGTAGTGCATCAAGATATTGCGCCCCAAATTTTGCCTCAAATTGCTCAAGCCTTAACTGAAAAAGGCGTCGAATTGCGAGGTGATTCCGCCACTAGCGAAATTATCACCGTAAAACCTGCTGAGGAACAAGACTGGCATACTGAATATAGCGACCTAATTCTGGCGATCAAAGTTGTCGATTCTTTAGCAGAGGCGATCGCCCATATCAACACCTATGGCTCAAAACATACTGAAGCAATTGTGACCGAAGATCGTCAAGCTGCGGCGCAGTTTCTCAATCAAATCGACGCAGCAGGAGTTTATCACAATTGTTCAACTCGCTTTGCGGACGGGTTTCGCTATGGCTTTGGGGCAGAAGTAGGGATTAGCACTCAACAGATGCCTCCCCGTGGTCCTGTAGGTTTAGAAGGATTAGTTACTTACAAATACCAAGTTACAGGTCAAGGACATATTAGTGCGACCTACACAGGAAGTAACCCCAAACCTTTTACTCACAGAGATTTACCGATTAACTAATTACGCAACATCATGGACTCGATACAAGTTACAGGAATTCGCTGTTACGGCTATACAGGCTATTTACCAGAAGAACAAGTTTTAGGACAATGGTTTGAAGTCGATCTAACTTTATGGTTAGACTTAACTGCTGCTGCTAAGAGCGATGATATTACTGATACTTTTGATTACCGCGAAGCTATATCTGTAGTCAAAGAGACGATCAAAAATGCTAAATTTGCCCTGGTGGAAAAGCTGATTGACGCGATCGCCGATAAAATTCTCAGCCTGAACAAAGTTCAACAAGTTCAAGTCAAACTCTCAAAACCTGCTGCACCCATTCCTGATTTTAGCGGTAGAATCACTTTGGAGATTACCCGCAAGTAAAAAGTATCTTATTATACAAAATATTGAGATAATGACAATTAGTAAAACTACTTAAGATTGCAGCATCTAGCTACCAATTTTACGCAATTACGACCAAGAAGATTAGCCATCTTATCTGTCAAATTAGTACTAGGAAGTTCTATAAGACTTTCTCTAGTAAATTGCGTTTAAAATTTTTAGTTAGAAATCATGAAACTTCGATTATTAACTCATCCCGTATGGCTATACTTCAATCAATCTCTCTTAGATCGTCGCTCGGTATGGGGTTTAAAAAAATTTTGGTATTTATATCGAATTGAATTACTCAGAAAATGTTGGCAACAACAGTGTTCGCAAAAAAGCCATCCTTATCATTAACTTTAGTATAACACACTGTATTTTTTTGGTTACAAGTAAAAACTAGGCTAAATCTGGAAACAGCTAGCTGTTATTGAGGAGGTTGTTTAATAACTAAAATAATTCGAGTTAAAGGTTTATTTCCTTGGGATAAATCTAACAACTCCAAATTACCTCCCATAGTTTCCAGCAAAGTTTTAGATAACAATAACTTCATGTTAGGAGAGAGAGAAATTTCCTCAACAATAGAAGTAATTTCTGCTAAAGAATGATTGGGTTCTATTGGATTGTTAGTTGCTTCTTGTTGCCAGTTTTGAACTTCACAATTTAAATCGATTTCAAGGCGAATATTTGATGCTGCAACTAAAGGAAAAGCTGTTACCTTAATAATTCCTTCTGGCATTAAAGTGATGCCAGTATCAATTAAATTAACGATCAATTGAACCAAACGACGGCGGTCTGCATAGACTACTAAATCAGAATCTGGAGCAATAATTTCTAATTTTAAGTTACGATTTGCAGCTTGGAGATGGGTAAGACTATAAACTTCATCCAATATTTCTGCTAAAGGAAATGACTCAAAATTTAGCTTATTCGTGCCATATTCAACTTTAGAAACTGCGACAATTTCATCAATCAATTTCATCAATTTTAAAGCTGAATTGTAAGCCTGATTAATAAATTCTTTTTGTTCTTCAGGACTTTCACATAAATCAGATAATATTAACTGATGTAATCCGATTAAACTACTTAATGGCGATCTTATTTCATGAGAAGTTCTTGCTAAAAATCCTGCTTTAAATTGGCTCATTTGCATCGCCATTTTATAAGCTAGTTTAGTTTGTTCTAGTTCTTCTTGAAGAGCTTCAATTTTTTTCATCTTTTAAAATTCTTTTCGGGGACTTAGAGCGAGTAACAGTTCATCAACTATTTTCAGCATAAACTAGAATTGAACACTACCTTGACGAAGAATTTGCCAACTCTGTTTTGACCACTGAACTACCGTAGAAGGAAGCCCACTACCAGTTATCATGTCTTGTCGATTGATCGCTAAAACTTGCGGGAAAGCTTGGGCAATTTCGCTCATGCTTCTCAATGGAGGTTGACCTGATAAGTTAGCACTAGTAGTGGCTAAAACTCCAGTTTGGTTTAAGATTGCTAAAGCCAGAGCATTATCAGGAATTCTGATGCCAATAGTTTTAGAATCTGTAGGATTAATTGCTTGGGGTACAGTCTCAGAAGCAGGTAAAACGAGAGTTAACGCTCCAGGAAAGTATTGCTTTGCTGTTTGTTGCCAAATAGCCAACTCTTCGGGTGTTCCTGAAATATAGGGTAAAAGGTCTGTTAAAGCTGCACCCATTAAAATCAAGGGTTTAGTAGGGGGTCTTTGTTTAAGCTCAAAAATTAAATTTGCCAATTCTGGTTTTACAGCTAAAGCGGGAACTGTATCTGTCGGAAAACTTACCACTTTTCCTGCGATCGCCCCAGTAATTACCTCAGTTTGCGACACCAAAGTCATAACAATCTTCCAGCTATTTGATTATTTTTTAATTTCCTGGAAAACCGACATACCAAAAATAAGTCACCATTGGCACTACCGTGGCGACAATTAGCAAGACAATTACCCAAAAGAAAGCACTACCAGCATCAGTATCTTCGGCTTTAGTAAAAGTTCCTTCTACTGAGATCTCTGCTTCAATCTCAGGAGGACCAGGATCGGGTTCACCCGATAAGACCGCTACTAGGCGATCGCCAGCATCGAGCAAAGCTTGGTTATATTTATTACCATTTCTGAGGTCATAACCTACGGTATCTTGAACCACACTTTCGGCAAGATCAGGAGTTACTATCTCCGCTGCTGTTGCACCTGTGCGCAGTGCCACGTTATTAGTGAGAGTATCCATCACCAAAAGAGTTTGATTAGCTTGCGCTTCAGCATTAGGATACCAAGTCGCAAAAATTTCATCGGCTAAACTCTCTACTGTTTCGCCATAGTCTAAGCGACGAATTGCCACCATTCTAATTTCTTGACCAGTTTCCTGAGCCGTCTTTTTAAAAGTATTAGTTAATTTATTTTCATTAGCCAAACTAATTTCATCAGCTTGATCGATGACCCACACATCCATAGTGCTGGGGCTAGCTAAATCATCAACTCCAGTCGCCATTGCCGGAACAATGAAGAGCCAGGAGAAAAATAATGGCAAAATCAAAAACTTTAGCCAATGACTTACTAGGATAATTTTAGTTCTTAGTTGTTTCATCTCGCTCAATCTCAGACTAATTTTAAAAACAATATCGGCAACTTTAAATAGTTTCTAACGATTTAATTAACTTATCTCGTTGATAATCCGTATCCCTCAATTTACAATTTAAATGTACCTAAAATTAATGACAACATTCTTGATGAATCCTAGGGTTAGAGGATTTTTTGTCGAGAGTGTTTCGCCTTTAAAGGTCTGATTCGGTTTCAACTTCCTCAAGATAAATTAAAAATTAAAAACTGCAATGATACACTTTTCTGTGTCAAGGTAATCAAATTATATTGGGTTTTGCAATGGCTTTAACATCTTTTTACGGAGTAGGCACAAATATTACATGAATACAACCAAGATAAAATAATGAACATTCGTATAGGTAACGGTTACGATGTGCATCGTCTCGTACCGAACAGACCCTTAATTCTCGGAGGAGTAACGATTCCTCATGAATTGGGTTTATTAGGACATAGCGATGCTGATGTCTTAACTCACGCGATTATGGATGCTATGTTAGGTGCGCTCAGTTTAGGAGATATCGGGCATTACTTTCCTCCTACAGACCCCAAATGGTCGGGAGCGAGCAGTATTGCTTTATTAGAACAAGTCAATCAACTGGTTTGCGCTCAAAATTGGTACATTGGCAATATTGATTCTACTATAGTAGCGGAACGTCCTAAGCTCAAGCCATACATTAAAAATATGCAAAAACATTTGGCTCAGACCCTAGCCATAAAAAACGATCAAATTAGTATTAAAGCCACTACTAACGAAAAATTGGGTGCTATTGGACAGGAAGCTGGAATTTGTGCTTATGCAGTAGTTTTATTGCAGCAAACTGAAGTATAGAGTCAGTCTCAGCCAAATTCAATTTAAATTTTAGCTGCTGAAAATCAAACCCAATTTAGCTTAATAAATTCGATAATTAGGGTAGGTGTCATTTCACTATTACTTAGGTTAAGTTTGAATAGCAAAATTAGAGACCTAGTGAGATATCAGTAAGATTCTAAGGTGATTTAAGCTTTGAGATCGCGAAAATTAGTGTTAGATTTTTTCACATTCGTCTTCTCGATTCAATCTGCAAATTTCCGCAATAAAAAATATGTCATAAAAATATGGGTGTAGTTTTAGAAATTGGTAACAGAGTTTATACAGCCGAGGATTTAGCCCCTTTGCTGGCAGAATACCAAATGCTGCCAAAATTAGCTCAAGAAATTATCATTGAACAGGCGATCGCTGATGTTGAATGTTCTGTCGAAGAACAGACTCAAGCCTACAATCAATTTTGTCAGCAAAACCAAATTTCCACAGAAGAAGCCGTTCAAGCTTGGTTGCTCAAACAAGGATTAACCCAAGAACAACTAAAGAAAATTATTATAAAAAGACTCAAAATTGAAAAATATAAAGAGGAAAATTGGGGCAACAAAGTAGAATCATATTTTCTACAGCGAAAATCTCAATTAGATCGAGTCGTCTATTCTCTAATTAGAATTGATCGAGCGGAATTAGCTCAAGAATTATATTTTCGCATTCAAGAAGGAGAAAGTACTTTTCGCGAGCTAGCGATGGAATATTCCCAAGGTTCGGAAGCTCAAACAGGAGGACTCATTGGACCTGTAGAAATGAATGCGCCTCATCCTAAAATTGCCCAAATCCTCTCTACCTCTAAACCTGGTCAATTAATTCCCCCAACTCGTGTTGGCGAATGGATCGTTATTATCAGACTGGAAAATTTCCTTTCTGCCAAATTAGACCCCCCGACTCGACAGAGAATGCTTGATGAATTATTCCGTCAATGGCTTAATTCTGAAATTGAACAGAAAGTATCTTTTTCTCAATTGCAATCACCAGTTCACCTTAGTTAAAACATGAGTAATACAAGTACTACTAAACTTGTCGAACAATTTTTGTCTCTTGTTCCTCAGTTTAACCAACTGCCTCCAGAAGAAATCACGAAACTTGCCAACAATCTCCAACCTCTGAGATATGGCGTCGGTAAAGTTATGATCATGCGGGAAAAAATGCAAGGACAAGTAGCCATTATCTCCGAAGGAGAAGTGCGAGTTCTTGGCTATGACCCCCGCACCAAAATGCCCACGACACTGGATAAGCTCAAACCAGGACAGATAATTGGCTGGATTAACCTAGCACGGAATATACCTTGTGAAACAGCCATGGCTAGTACCGAAGTCGTCTGTTTAGCACTAGATAATGCTTATTTTTTGGAACTGTTAACTAAATATCCGCAGTTACAACGAGAATTTCGCGATCGCGTTGCTAACATAGAAATATTCGATCTCCTAGGAATTCAACTAGAAAAAGAAGCTCAAGGAGATTGGCAACTAAAAGACCTCGCTCTTGAAGCAGCAAAAGTAGCAGAAATTTACTACTTACCACCAGGAGAGCATCAACTAGGTTCAGAATTAACTAGACCTCTAAGGGATCAAAATCGTGTCTGGTTGGTTAGTGGCGGTGGTAAAATTGCCGATTTTCCCATTGGCAGTCGTTTACAATTGACTAAGGATCGTCGTTCTTTAGTAGTTACAGGGGATAAACCGGCGCGTCTAGTAGCAATTCCTCGGAGTAATTGGTTTGGTAATAATTTTTACGAAACGGCACAAGAAGCATTAGTTCCTTTACCAACCGCAGCGACTTCTAATCAGATTACTCCTGGAATTCAATGGGGCGAAGATGTTACTGAAGCCGAAGAACCATTACCAGTTATTGACACGGTAGAAGAAGCAGCACAAACTACTTCTAGCAAACAAGATTATCCTTTTTATAGTGGCAGAACCACTCTAGATGTGGGGGTTGCTTGCTTTCAAATGCTGAGCAAGTACTTTAATATGCCCTTCCGTAAAGAAGTAATCCGTCGCGTTCTATCTGAACAACTCCAAAGAAATGGTAATTTATCTTTACCTTTGTGCGGTGCGATCTCAGAGTTGATGGGTTTAAATCCGCAGCTAATTACTATTCCTGGAAAAGCTTTTACTCGTCTAGAAGGACCTTGTCTAATCCGACTGCAAGATAGTTTAGCTCTAGTTTATGCGATCAGCGAAAAAGAATTAGTGATCGCTATTCCCGAATTAGGCATCCGTCGCTATAAACCCGATGATTTTCTGGCTACTTGGGGCGACAGTGGCGAAGTACTCTTACTCCAAAAAACGAAAGAAACTCCTCAAGAACGTTTTGGCTTAAATTGGTTTTTACCATCTTTGAGCAAATACAAGCGAGTTTTGACGGAAGTATTTGTTGCTTCTTTCTTCGTCCAGCTATTTGCCTTGGCAAACCCATTAATGATTCAGGTCATTATTGACAAGGTAATTAGCCAAAATAGCGTTGATACTTTAGGCTACCTAGTCTTCTTTCTAATTGTTATTAATATTTTTGAAGCCCTACTCACTACTCTGAGAACTTATCTCTTTGTTGATACTACTAACCGTATTGACCTTACTCTGGGTTCAGAAATCATCGATCATATGCTGCGTCTCCCCTTACGCTATTTTGAACGACGACCAGTAGGAGAAATTTCGACTCGGGTTAATGAATTAGAGAAAATTCGCCAGTTTTTGACAGGTACTGCTCTTACCGTAGTGCTAGACTCCGTATTTTCTGTGGTTTATATTGTCGTGATGCTGTTGTATAGCCCTATACTTACGGCAGTTTCTTTAGCAATTATTCCTGTTTTTATTGGACTAACTTTAATTTTCTCTCCTACCATTAGAAGACAATTACGAGTTAAAGCTGAACGTAATGCTGAAACTCAGTCTTACTTAGTAGAAATCCTTACAGGAATTCAAACTGTTAAAGCCCAAAACATCGAGTTACGCTCTCGTTGGCAATGGCAAGAACGTTATGCCCGTTATATTTCTACGGGGTTTAAAACTGTAATTACTTCGACTTTGGCTAGTTCCGCTAGTGCTTTCCTCAACAAACTCTCTCGCGTCTTAATTATTGGGATGGGCGCATTTCTCGTCCTAGATGGTAAACTCACTTTGGGTCAATTAATCGCTTTTCGGATTATTTCTGGTTATGTAACTTCGCCTATTATGCGTTTGGCTCAGTTATGGCAAAATTTCCAAGAAACCGCTTTATCCTTAGAACGCTTAGCTGATATTGTCGATCATCCCGAAGAAGGAGAAGAAGACCGCAATAACATTCCGATGCCAGCTATTCAAGGTGCAGTTAAATACGAAAATGTTTCATTTCGCTTTAAAAACACTGGTCCATTACAACTAAATAATGTCAATCTTGACATTTCTCCTGGAACTTTTACCGCAGTTGTCGGACAAAGTGGTGCTGGTAAGAGTACTCTTACTAAGCTGATTTCTCGCTTATATGGACCAGAATCAGGCAGAATTTTAATCGATGGCTATGACATCAACCGTGTAGAACTTTATTCTTTACGTCGTCAAATTGGTGTAGTACCTCAAGAAACGCTCTTGTTTGAAGGGTCAGTCATGGAAAACATTGCTCTGACTAACCCTGATGCTACTACCGAAGAGATTATCGCTGCTGCACAAATTGCTGCTGCTCACGAATTTATCATGAGCTTACCTAACGGTTACAATACCAGAGTCGGAGAACGAGGCTCGGCTTTATCAGGTGGACAAAGACAAAGAATTGCGATCGCTCGTACTATTTTACAACAACCTGCCATGCTAGTTATGGACGAGGCAACAAGTGCTTTGGACTACAACACCGAACAGCAAGTATCCCGCAATCTCAAAGAGGCTTTGAAAGATCGTACCGTATTTTTTATCACCCACCGTCTGGGAACGATTAAAAATGCCGATGTGATCGTGATGATGGATGCTGGTTCAATTGTGGAGCAAGGTACTCACGAAGAATTAATGGCTTTAAAAGGTCGCTATTATTATCTCTATCAGCAGCAAGAGTCTTCGGTCTAAATTTCGCTGAATGTAATATCTACTAAATAAATTAGGGGTTTGGTAAAACCAAACCCCTAAAAATTTATCTCTAAAAGTAAGAAAAAGGCTTCGGGAGTCTTGCCGTGTTTCGACCCCAAAGCCTTTCTCTTTTACACTTACTCCTCACACAATTAATAGTATAAGAAGACCTAGGCAAATTTTGCGACGTTTAGTGACAGTTTGCTAATTGTCATAGCGTTGTTGTTCCGCTAATATGCATTTAAACTGCAGGTTATTTAACTAGAGAGTAACTCCTTAAATCCTCTCCGTGTCTCCGTATCTCCCCGTCCCTCCGTCAATCTCAACAAGTAAATTAAATGCGTGAGAGCTTATACTAAATCCGATTACCAAAGTATGTGTAAAATGAAGCTGGAGAAGAGAAAGAAGTTGAATGCCAAAAACAGCTTATTTAGCCAATCATTTTAGTTCGGGTAAACTTAAAGAAAAATA
>DAXETX010000263.1:0-16687 GCA_051155735.1 Xenococcaceae cyanobacterium | reverse complement strand
GGTTGTGTTGCAAAAACTTGAGATCGGTTTGTAGTATAATTAGGCTTTAATTTACTACTAAATCGGATGAACACAAAGCAACCATTCAAATGGAAACATTTTCAGGGAGAAATTATTTTGCTTTGTGTTCGTTGGTATCTTAAATACCCTTTAAGTTACAGGAATCTTGAAGAAATAATGATGGAAAGAGGACTATCTGTAGACCATACGACAATCTACAGGTGGGTAATGATTTATGCACCTCAAATAGAACAGAAAGCCAGAAAACATCTTAGAGCTACTAATGATTCTTGGCGTGTAGATGAAACTTATATCAAAGTTAAAGGAAAGTGGAAATATTTGTATCGTGCTGTAGATAGTAATGGTAATACTTTGGAGTTTATGTTTAGTGCCAAGAGAGATAAAAAAGCAGCTAAGAGGTTTTTCAAAAAAGCTCTAAAAGCCAGACATAATAAACAACCTAGAGTAATTAATGTAGACAAAAACCCTGATTATCCCTCAGCTATCAAAGAACTTAAAGAAGAAGGTTTATTGTCAGAAGAGTGTGAATTAAGACAAGAAAAATATCTTAATAACATCATAGAACAAGACCACAGATTTCCCAAAAAGTTAGCTAAATATAAATCATATTTTCAATATTTTCATACAGCATGGCGGACATTGAAAGGATATGAAATCATGAATGCCATTCGCAAAGGTCAAGTTAAAAATGTAGCCAAAGGAGATATTTTAAAGCAAAGAGACTTTGTTTATTCTCTTTTCGGGATTGCTGTCTGAAAAATCAGTTATCTACAGAGTCTTTCTATCCATTGAAAGTTTTTGCAACAGAACCGTAACGATGGACATACATCATCTATGTCTACTGGTGCGAGACTATTAGCGTTTTTCCAAGAGCGTCCAGGGGTAATCTTTGAACCCAGTGAATTAGTCCATGAGTTTGGGAAAAGTCGCGATGCTATCCGCAAAGCCTTAGCTAGACTGCATAAATCGGGTTTACTCGAATGCCAGTCAAAGGTCAAACCTCTGGAAAACGGCAACGCTGTTAGATATAAAGTTTATTACTACCCTGAGATGTCCAGCGTAACTGAAATCCCCAGTCAGTCAGGGGTGGGTACGATGGACACCGCACTAAAAACTAATTTAACTCAGAATAGTGAAACGGGAAGCGTCCAGAGTGCCAAAGTCTCTGATAGCAAGGGTTGTAATCACGATGGACACGATGGACAAAAGACTCAATCATTAATTTCCACTACTACAAAAACAGTTAGCGAATCAGAAACGTCCATCCTCGAAATAGGTTCTCGCGTTGCCAGTAACGACCCAGAAAAAAAATCTTATAACTGGCACGGTAAGATTGTTGGTTTCAGTCAAGGTGGTGCAGATGTTTGTTGGGACGAACGGAAAGGAATGCAAGGCGGTCAGGTTCTTTGGCATCGCTTAACTGAGTTAAGACCGTTGTCATAGCCTAAAAATAATTGGTTATGCTAAACGAAACCTTTGACTCATCTGGAGTGTCCAGCGTAAACAAAACCTTTGACCCAACAGGGCTGGACACGCTGGGCTGGACACGCTGGACAGTGGTAAAAATCCAAATTAATCCCCAATAGTAAACTAGAAGGTGTCCAGTGTGAAGAAATCAATCAGGATAAGGATTTCAGTGACAATGGACACGGCAACTGACAAACTCTACCCTTAGTTTCATCTACAAAAGCAAAAATTGCCGAACCAGTAAAGGGAGCAATGATTCGTAATTCTTATTCCAATATCTAAGCTACGGTTGTTGTAGATTAGAGAAAATTAAACTAGAGTTATGTTACTTGGTTGAATTTGTCTAAAATTTTAGATATATAGTATTATTCTTTTCAATCAACTTACTCTCACTATGGATGAATCACCCAGAATCCTCTACGAACTAGATGGTAAATACCCTTATCTCAACCAGACACTGGTAAGCGAACCAGGTCTATATGTTGAGATGGATACTAAAACTATCTATAACTCTTTTACTGCTGAAGGCGAGCCTGAACTTGTATATCGTTGGGTTTTAGATAAACAAGTGGAGTTGTTTCGCCAGGGAGTAGAAGTAGCGGTATTTAACCGAAACGATCTAGAAGATGGTCAAGTTAGAGTAGTTTTTGCAGCTAAGTTTCCTGAAGAAAACCAAGCTGCATAAATATAAGATTTAGAAGAAAAGCGAATGCCTAAAGTCAGCGTTGAAGAAGCTGCTCGTAACCTTAAAGCTCTTTTGGAGCAGGTAGCAGCAGGAGAAGAAGTAATTCTAGTCGATCGAGACAAACCAGTAGCTCGTTTAGTCCCGCCATCGAATAAGGAGGATTTATTAGCCGATATGAAACAATTTCGCGAATCTATAGCTGTCACTGGTGAGTCTTTGAGTCAAACAGTGATTAAAGCACGTCAAGAGGAGCGATATTGATCTATCTCGATACCAGCGTCATTGCTCCTTTCTACTGGGCAGAAGCTCTCAGCGACACAGTTGAAGAATTGATGAGAACGGAAACCGAACGCGGATTGAGTCAGCTAGTTGAGGTAGAACTATTCTCGGCGTTGTCCCGCAGGGTAAGAATGAGAGAAATATCTCAAAAGGATGCAAGAGCCATAGCTACTAGGTTTCAAACTCATCTAGACAGCAATTTTTACCTTCGTATTCCTTTAGAATCAGTTCATTATCAACTAGCCCGCGATTGGATTGGTCAATTCAATACATCTCTTCGTACTTTAGATGCACTTCATTTAGCCTGTGCAAGCTGTAATAACCTTCGTTTAGTAACTGCTGATGATGCTCTAGCTCGAAGTGCTGAAGCTTTAGGAATTGAAGTGCAATTGCTAAGACCAAATACTGAAAATTGAAATTGTAGCAAGTCTATAAAAATGTCATTCTACTCAAGATTTATTCATTTTTTAAACCTAGTTCATCAAAAAAACTGTCATAAACTTGAGATAAATAGGGATTATTGATTTCATCTTGAGAACAAATTCTTGCATAGTAATCTCTAAAATCCATAAGATCGTTATCTTTATTGATTCTTTTTTGTTCTAAACTATCAAGAATTTTATTACCAGCTATTCCGATAAAATATTCAAAATCCGCAATCGATATAGTATGCCAGTGATAATCATCAGGAATATTAGAATTTATGCTTCTCACTCGATCTCTCAAAGTAGAATTCAAGAAGTAAGAACTGTCATAAATAACTACAATTTTTTCAACGATCTCAACATCCGATAAACAATTTAGTTCTGAATAAGAACCACTTTTAATATCCTGTTCAAATTCCCATAGTTGTTCGACAGCAGAACCAATAGTTTTCTTCAAATCGTTCTGAATTTTTGCTAAATCACCCCATTTTTTAGCTTCTAAGTAAATACCAGACTGCTTAACTTCTATCAATATTGCACGTTTATCTTCTATAATCAGCCAATCTGGAGTGTCTTTAGGTTTTTTTTGGCTTCCGTATCTCCATTCTGTCCTAACCTTATTTTCCCCAACAGCTTTTTTTAACAATAAACCAACATATTCCTGAAATACACTGCCAAAAGCGGTACGAAAAGGATTATTTTTTCCATTTCCTCTAAAATGATCGGCAAGCTCAAAATATAGTCCTCTTGTTACTCGCTCAAATAGTAATCTAGGTATGGGTGTTATATATACCTGAGAGTTCCAATATTGTGGATTACGATCTGGAACAATAGCAGGAGTTGTTATTAAAGGATTAAATCTGAATTTTTCATGCTCAATAGTTGGGGGAGACTCCGCTTTTGATGCAGTTCGGAAGTCTTGATAACTAGATGAAATTCTATTGACAAATTGACTTTGTTTTTGCCAATCTATTTTCAATGAAAGTTTATTATCTAATTGCTCTATTTCTTCTCGATCTAGAATACGAAAAAAACCTTTTTCAGTTCTACTAGAAAATAAAAAGCCAAAAAATAGTATTTCTTCTAATTTTAAGCCATAAAGTTGGTTTAAAGCCCGATTTATATCAACTTCACCTGCTTTTTCTATTTGATTCCATAAGTCTCTATATAAGATCAATGTTCTTGGTAGGGTATGACGAAGTTCTCGGTCATAATCAAACTGAGTAGCTCCAAATCTTATTAAACTTCCCTCAGCATTTTGGTTGTTTACCTCCACTGGATCTGTTAACCCATAGTACATATCTATAGCTTTTAAAAGCTCGTCCAATGTTATATTTTTGGAATGATAATCATTAGTTTTTTCAACTAATCGCATAGCTATATAAGCCAAAGCCCCATCAGAGACTAAAATTCCTTTAATTACAATGTGCTGTTCTTGAGAACGAAAAATTTGATAGGATAACTCCCCAATTAATCTAAGTGCGCCAGATAGTTGAAATTTTCTTAAAAATTGACCAATCTCATCAGGAGAATACTTTTTTCCACCTTTAGAGGCATAGGTAATTATTTCTTTTCCTGCTAAATAGCCTTCAATTTTTATCATAATTAACTCCAAGTTATGAATATAGTTTTATTTGAGAGTTTGTCTACAAACAGATAATGTAACTCTATTGAACTTTAAACAGATGCTTTTCTGTTTTGAGTAAAAATATTCAATTACCCATTTGCTATATGATGCAAAATCTTTAAATGTAAAATATGGGCATTCTTTTAATTAATACCCACTCAAACATATGTAAGCGATCGCTACACTATTAGTCTCAGCATTATTTTTCGTTTCCTTTGTGGTTAGCTAATAATCTTTAATCTCTCGTCACGACTCGCGCTACCCAGAGCGTCTTTCGCCGATATGCGGAGCGGTATCCTTTAGGACGAGGGGTCGCTCGTCAACATTGATTTCTCCTACTTGACCTTGGTATATGTGCCGAGGTTTTTTATTGTTTGAATTAATTTTGTTGGTTAATGGCAAAATTAAGATTGAATGGTTGCTTGGATGGAGAAAGTGATGGAGATTGCAGAAAATACAATTTTAGTAACTGCTGTGGTTTGGGTTGTCTGGCAAGTTATTTCCCTGATAAATATGACCCTTAACGGCGGAACTATTATTCCACCTGCAATTACATCGTTAATAATATTTATTATTTTCCTGGCTTTAGTTATCGCTTTCCAATTGTCTTCTCTTCATTTAATCTGGCTTTTTCTCCTCAGTCTGGTGCTAGGATTTGTCGCGATTATTTTTCCAGTAGGACAGAAAATTGCTATGGGATTTTTAGGTCTTCTTGCCATGACAGGAAAGAGTCAAGAAGAAACTGAAGAATAAAGCAATCGCGTCACTAAAAAGAGTAAATATATTCCGTAACGTACACAAAAATGTCTGATGAGCGAGGATAATTCACTTTGGACAAAAAAAGGGGCAACTCTCAGTGATAAGACCGCCCAAAAAGAATTTGGACTTACCCAAGAAGAGATCGTTGATGCTATTAAAGTAGGAAAATTACAATATCGACATAACACTTTATATGGTAATCCGAGTCTTAAGCTTTTGAGAAATCAGGTAGAAAAGCTTGTAATTGAAAAATATGGAACTGACTATCTTAAAACCAAACAAACCAAAACTGAATTAAGGAAAGTTAACACAGAAATACGAAGTCTAAAAAGAAAAATTTCTCAGCTAGAAAAAAGGAAAAAAGAACTTTTAGAAACTCTTGATGAATAATAATTCCTATCGTTTGTTCTTTTGATTGTTATCTATTAGCAAACCAAACAACATACTCTCTAACTAGCCAAAAATTGGGGTCTTCTTGAGAAACAACTTCCACATCAGCCAGAGGGATATATCCTGTTTTTCTACCTTCTCGCACTTTGATGATGATTCCATAGCTTTCATCTTCATCTTCTATCGAGAGGACTTTCATCTCATGACCAACACTGAAAGGCTTATCTCGATTAGGTTTAAAAGGATTTGCGCTTAAATCCTCCTGACGTTCTACTTGAAATGGAAACGTGAGCTTATCTAAAAGCCAGTTCGACCAGTCTCTTGTTGACCATTCGGCATATTTTTGCTCCCACAATTCCTCATTGCCCTCATCCCATGAAGAATCATAAATTTGACTGTCGTTTAAATCCTCTGCATACTCTTCATTTACTTCAAGCTTTTGGTTGGCTTCAGACTCAAGCTCTTGAGCGTCAGGAATATAGGGAATGATACCTTGAAGAAATGCTTGTTCTTGGACTTCACGAGGAGCATGACGGATATCTAAGATGAAACCATTGACCGAAACCATCCAGATGAGGGGATTATCGTCGATTCTACTCGGTAAGCACCAATCAGGACTCATTTGGGACATCTTCATCATGTCGCGAATTTGTTTCGATTTACTCTGTCCCGTACTCTGTCCCACTCCAAAATGTTTGTAGAGTTCCGTTGCTTTAATATGGGGAGTTTGAGAAGAGTCATAAAGAAAGTTGACCAAACCAATGGCATGAACGATACCACAAGCCCAAGTTTTGGCTTTTCCTCTAACCAAGGGCGAAGGACGTTTGCGACAAAGAGCAGCTGTTAGCCTACGAGACATATCTGCATATTCATCGTTGAGATATTGAGAGCAGAAAGCATCAGTAAGAGCAGTAATCTCGGCAAATTTAGACTGCATCTGTTTCGGAACTTTTTCTCCTGCTGATTTAGTCATGACCTCAATAGTGCATTACGTTTTCAACTACCCTCCTATATTCTTCAAAGTACCATTTCTCATCTTTTTAATACAGGTGTTATCTTGGCAGTCAACAGTTACTATTAGGTTGAGAAATACTGCTATAACCATGCAAGCTCAAGATAGAAAAACCAATCAATGAGCAAGACGATCGCCATTTTTAATCAAGCGGGGGGAGTCGGAAAAACCACTCTGACCCACAATCTCGGCTACCATTTAGCCAGACGCTCTCATTCCGTGTTACTGGTTGACCTCGACCCCCAGGCTTCTTTGACTACTTTTATGGGTGTCGATACCGAAAGCTTGGAAAAAACTCCTTTTGATGCCCTGATTAACGAAGAACCTTTATTTATCCTCAAAGATATTGAGGGGATAGACCTTGCTCCCACTAATATCACCCTCAGCGTGGCAGAGATTCAACTGGTCAATCTAGATTTTCGCGAAGTTCGCCTTAAAGAATCCCTCGACCCAATTCGAGATGATTATGATTTTATTATCATCGACTGCCCCCCTAGTTTGGGGTTACTCAGCTACACCAGCTTGGTAGCTGCAACTCACGTCCTCGTCCCTGTCGAAACTCATTTCAAAGCCTTCCAGGGGACTAATCTATTACTGCAAACCATTGCCAAGGTCAGAAAGCGAGGCAACCGCCAATTACAGCTAGCGGGTTTTGTTCCCTCCCGTTATGCTGTCAGCAATTCTCAAGATAAACGTACCCTCAAAGCCATTCAAGAACAGTTTGGTACAGTAGCCCCAGTCTACGAACCAATTCCCCGTACTACTGCTTTTGCTGATGCCTCGGAACAAAAGTTACCATTAGCTGTCTACGACCCCAAACATTCCGTTTTAAAAATCTTAGATGAATTGGCTACGCAAATGGAGAAACTATGACAGTTGGCAGTTATCAGTTAAACTGCATCCTTGTTGCCTATTTGGGTAATTAAACACCCCATGAATAATCAAAAATAAAGTTACCTATAACGTTATGGGTAACACGGAAACCCAGGAAAAACAAAGGATTGTCAATAACTTAAGACTACTTAAGACAAAATTAGAAGTCATATGTTACCAATAATCTACCCCTATTAAAATCACTAAATTCTCAAATAACTGATAACTGTTTACTGTTCACTGATAACTGATATGCCTCGTCCTAAAAAAACTACCCGCAAAAGCGATCGCCCTTACAATGCCAAAGCCAATCTTGACGTTTTATTTGGCGATGATGAACCATCAACTAGCCCCCAGATGGTTGAAATTGAATCGATTTTTCTTCCCAGTTCTCAACCCAGACGCTATTTTGACCCCCAAAAATTAGAACAGCTAACTCAATCTGTCAAAGCTCACGGTATCTTAGAAAACCTCCTCGTCCGACCTCTAGAGGGAAAAGAAGCATCCTACGAACTGGTAGCAGGAGAGAGACGTTACCGTGCAGCAATAGCTGCTAAATTAACGGAAGTTCCCGTTACCATTCGCGAATTATCCGATGAAGAGGCTTTATCTATTGCTCTTATCGAAAACTTACAGCGAGAAGACTTAAATCCTGTAGAAGAGACAGAAGGTATTGTTACCCTGCTGGGAATTGAGCTAAAAGAATCGCCAGAAATAGTAATCTCATTGCTTTACAGGCTGGACAACGAACAGAAAAAAAAAGTTACCAATAACGTTATTGGTAACACCGAAAAACAAAAAATTGAGTCGTTATTCATCAGCCTGGGACAGAATTGGCAGTCCTTTGTGAACAACCGTTTGCCCCTGTTAAAGTTACCAGATGAAATTTTAGAAGTTTTACGCCAAGGAAAAATAGCTTATACCAAAGCCAGAGCGATCGCCAAAATCAAAGCCAAGCAGCAGAGAAATAGTTTAATTGACGAAGCTGTTACCAAAAACCTTTCTCTAGCTCAGATTAAAGAAAAAATCAAAGCACTCTCAACTGAAGATAATTCTGTTCCCTCACCTTCTACCCAAGTAAAAACCATAACCAGTCGTCTCAATCGCTCGAAACTATGGGAGAAGAACCCTAAAAAATGGAAACAGGTACAAAATTGGTTGCAGAAAATCGAAAATTTATTAGAAGAAACCTAAATTTTTGCTCCGAACATCATGAAACAAGAGTAAGCTGATTTTTAATGGTTGAGATACAAAACCTTTCAAAAGTCAACAGTTCTAACTTTTTGACACTTGTGATTTGTGACTTGTGACTTGTAACTTAATTGATTATGTACCAACTAGAAAAATGGCAACATTCAAGCTGGCAGAAAGATACCCGCTTCTACTCACTGGAATTATGTCAGGATTTATTTGGCAACTGGATTATCAAACGCACCTGGGGGAGTGCAGTCAAACTAGATTTCGGTCGCTCCAACTCGACAATTTGTCCCGATTATCAAACGGGATTGCTCTGGTACGAGAAACAAGCTTCTCGTCGTCAAAAACGTGGATATGTATCGAAGGATAAACTGAGTCAAGATTAAGCTCAAACTTCACGCTACTATAAAGGCGCAGCTATTTTAAGTTAACCAATGGGCTTAAAGAAACTGGAGCTACCTAAAGCCGACCATGCTTTTATAGGTACGTGGCATATTTACGAGATGTCCATGTGGGATGAAGACTATTTCAACATGGAAACCCAAGCCTACATCGAAATTCAACCGAATAATTTAGGAGATTTCCAATTTGGATTGGTGACTGGCTCTCTCGATGGTTATATAGAAAAAGACTGATGCCTATGGTGATATCGACGAGCCTTTCTACATCAGTATGGAAACGACGTATGAGAAAGCTATCAAAGAAATAATTAAATATAGACAGAAAGATACTTTTCAAAAACGCTGTCACAAAATTGTCTCAGACACCTCGGATATGGGCTGGGGATTTCACGATACTCTGAGCGAGATATACGAAGATGCTTTTGAGTAGTATTTTGTAGGGTGGGTTAGATGGGAGTTATCTGAAATCCTAACCTTTAAATCAACAATTAAATCAACAATCCAGCGTAACCCACCAATTCTTACAAAAGCGATCGCTACAAACGATTTTTATATATGCAGAGAAAATTTTCAGCATGAGTAGCTCCTAACTTTTGAATTTCTCTGGGAAAATCATTCAAAGATACTGTCTCGCCTTCCATACCTAATTTCTTTGCACCCACAGCAGCCCCAGCGTGTAAGTAAACCATCGTGGGCTGCATACCTATCCACACGCCCAATCTTCGAGCAACATCATAGGCTGTAGTAGCACCAAGTCCTTTAACTCTATCGGTAACTGACTTGACCCATTTATAAACGCTGTGAAAGTCATTAAAATCATTGGGTTGAATATTATCGCTTAAAGAAACCTTCAAACCCTCTTTGAGCTTATGAGCAACCCGACGCTGATGACCGTGCATTTTACCATTCTCAAAGCGAGATCGCCATGCTCTAGAAAGAGCTTCTGACCAAGTGAGATTTTTGTCTCCCCACCATTTATCTTCCCAGTCATAAGAATTGCCATGTTCTTTAAGATACTCATCAACCATATCCGCTAAGGTACTATTCTTAGAATCGTTTTTTTTGCTGTTACAGCTAGTAATCGGTTTTTTGCTCTGACATTTTTGAGATATTGAGTTCATTTGTATTTCAGAGTGGCGATCGCTATTTCTCAAAAGTTGTATCTAAACTCAAAGTACCCATATCGATCGCCCTAATTTCCCTTCACTACACTGAAATTACGATAGTTTTAGCCACAGTTCCGTTTCGCATCAGTTCCGTTTCCCCAGACCCTATAGAAGCGGAAAAAAAATAAAACTCCCAACCAATCAACGAAATTTTACTGTTTTCAGATTGTAGAACTGAAGCTTATAACAGTTAATAGTGAGCAGTGAATAGTAAACAGTTAATTGCTCACTATTAACTGATAGCGGATAACTGAAAAAATTGCCCATTAAGAGACACAGAAGAAAGTTAGCCAATGGTGAAGAGAAGATTTATACCTATGTGGTGTCGGGGGATGGTTCTCGCCGACAATCTCTGTCTGCCCGTAACAGTTCGGACTTCCTACAAATCTACAGGGGTAAAGAATTCCGTCGCATTGTGGCAGCACTCCAAGCCAACTCTAGCTTATTAGTTGTGGGAGAAGCTGGTTGTGGTAAAACCTTCTTGTCTCAAGCTATTACTACCGAACTAACTGAAATGAACTTTCAGGTAGCAGTCACCAAACCAGGAACAGTCAAGCAAACTCTGAGTGAAATAGCAGCACAGTTAGGGGTGGATACGGAAAACCTCGACGGTAAGGCACTCTCCACAATGGGGTTGATGAAAGAGATTGCTGACTGGCTGCTTGTTAATACCGCTTTTCTTATCTGTGACAACGCCCATCGCTTTCCCGTCTCTCTGCGCTGTTGGTTAGACCAACTCCACACCCAAGGACAACCAATCTTACTGCTGGCTACCTATCCTCCTGCGCGGGATATTTTCTTAAAGTTGCCCAGGATTGAGTTAGAACCAATGGCAGAAAAAGCTACTAGAGCGATCATGCTAGAAGCTGCTGCCGAATTAAACCTGGAACTTACTCCTGCCCAATTAGCTTCATTACAGCAGAGAGTAGGGGGTAATCCCATGTTAGCCAAACGGGTAGTCAGAGAAGAATATTTAGGTTTGGATGGCAAAGCATTAGATCATACTCAGTGGATTGATGGTACGCCTTATTTAATTGCTGCGCTAATGTGTTTTGTTATTATTCGCTTTATCGGTTTAGGCTTTAACAACACCAGTCTTTATCTTTTGGGAGGAATCATTACCGTTGCTATCAGTATAATTCGTATCCTACTCTACAGCTTACCTCGTAAATCTGGCAGATTAGGACAATAGACAGTCATCAGTTATCAGTCATCAGTTAGCAGTTTTCAGAGAATGGAAGTCATATTAGCATAATAGCCGTGATATCATGGCTGTAATGATAGTATCTTTTAAAAACCAAGCTACTGAAGATATCTTCGATAGCTTTAATTCCAAAGCAGCAAGAAAACTATGCCCTCCGAATCTTTGGTCTACTGCTCGTAGAAAACTCGACCAACTCAACGCAGTAACCTCTTTAGAGGAACTAACCATACCGCCTGGTAATCGTCTAGAAGCACTTAAAGGAGATAGAAAAGGTCAACACAGCATTAGAATTAACCAACAATATCGCATCTGTTTTACTTGGAAACAGGCAAAAGCAACTGAAGTAGAAATAGTTGATTACCATTAAACACTAAATAAAAATGAGAATACCCAAATATAGATCGCCGACTCATCCAGGAGAAATGTTACTCAAAGAGTTTTTAGAGCCAATGCAAATTACTCAGCAAGCACTAGCTCAGGCAATTGGTGTACCCTATCAACGAGTAAACGAACTGGTAAACCAAAAAAGAGGCATTACCCCTTCCACTGCTTTACGATTATCTAAGTTCTTCGGTAACAGCCCCGATTTTTGGCTGAACCTACAAAATGCTTGGGAACTCTATCACGCTCAAGCAGCCGAAGCCGAACAATTGGAAAAAATCAAACCTTTGGCTAATGTAACGGGAAACAATAACTGATAACTGAAAAAAGGCGATCGCTTTTTCTCTCCATCAAACCTACCCAGAGATGCAGGTTATCCTGCTGGACTTTCACGGCGACCAAGAGATTATCGGCGAGACTTGCTATCCCATACACATGGCATCTCCTCACGGTATTAATCCTCTGGTAGTCAATCTCGACCCTGAAGGGGGAGGTTCTAATTTACAAGCAATACAGATTGCAGGAATTTTGAAGAAATCGCTGCGTCTTGGTCCTAATCAGGAAGGAATGCTAATCGAAATTATTAAAACCTGCTATCTCAAGCGGGGTATAGTTCAGGAACAACGGTCAACATGGAGTTTAGAACCGCCCAACTTTGATGATATCGAAGAAGAACTGAACCGCCGAGTAGCTACGGCATTCCAAGATGAAGAGAAGAAAGAATTAGCCGAAAGTATCTGTATTCAAAATCTACCATTAGGCAAACCCAACACCAGTGGTATTTATTTCATCTTCCATCAGAACCAACTGGTCTATATTGGTGCAGCTAGAGACATCCAAAAACGCATCGACGGACACCACCATATTCGTTACCTGCTTAAAGACCATTATCCAGGGGAAAAAGTAGAAATCCGCTACTACGAACATCTATCCGACTGGCAGGAGTTAATCAAGCTAGAAAACTACCTGATCCAAATCCACAAACCACCCCTCAACCAAACCACCCTCAGAACCGAATGTAAAGAAAGTCAGAAATTAAAGCTGAAGCTAGCTGCTACTTTTCAGTATGGAGTTTTCAGCCGTCCCCAACCAGAGTTGAACGAAAAGCTGGTACGGATCGATCTATCCAAACTACCCACCGAACTAAGAGCGATCGCTGCTGAGTCTCTAGCATGGCAATTGATGAACCAACACCGCTTACAGGGAGAAATGCAGGGCAGACTTCCTCGCACTTTCTTGTTTATCGATGAAGCCAAGGAAATGCCCAAAAAAGAAGGTAGTGCTTGCGATCGCATAATCGCCGACGGTAGAAAGTACGGCTTGTCATTGGTTATGGCTTCCCAATCAGAACGTCATTTATCTGCCGATGTCATTGGTAATTCCAGCACCAAAATTGTCTTACCAGTTGACCAAACCGAAGTTAAAAAAGTAGCCAAAAAATTCAGATTTGCCGAGAAAAGGGTAGCAGCCCTAGAACCCCTAACTGCCCTCTGTCGCTTTGGTAAAGAAGCCGAACTTTTAGAAATCCAGCCCTATTATCAGCGTATAAAAGATGCTAAGTAGAGTTAGGAAGTTTCTCAAAAATAATTCTCCCGATTGGCTCAACACCGAAGTCAATAAAAACCTGCTGCAAAATCTCACTACCTCACTTTCTCAAGGAAGTAATGAGTATCCAAATAAATCTCAAATTACCGATACATTAATCTCTTCAAGTTCTTTCCCCTCACTAGAAGAAGTTAAATCAAATCATATCAAGTCCAAACCAGGAGAAGTTAGAAGAAGTCAGAAGAAGTCCTATACCAAAGATCGTCAATTATCAACTACTGACTCTTCACTATTCCCAACTCCAGGAACACCTCACTGGCGCAGAATTAGACAAGTGTTTCAGGCACTCGACACCGCCCCAGAAAATGCTACATACAACCAGCTAATTGAATACGTCAGAGAAACCACAGGTAAAGGTTGTTCTCGTAAGTTAATCAGTAAGTGGAAAAAATACCGTCAGAATCCTGATTTGTTACCAGTCAGAGAAGAGCGAAGTAATGAAAGCGATCGCCAAACAAATATCGTTAGCGTATCTCCTGCAATGACTACTAGGGCAGCTTCACCAGTCCCTTGTAATCAAATAATCGAACGGGAATTATCCAGTGTAAACAGTTTTCAGTTGAACCAATCGGTAGATAATTCTAGTAACAATGATTCCCTCAATTCCTCTTCATTCTTACCTATAAAAACTTGGTCATACTTAGCAGCAGCAGGAATAACGATCGCATTAGTTGGATGTGAACTAGTACCTTTAACAAGCGATCGCCCTACCGAAAACATTGCTATTGCTTCCATCACTGCACCCATAACACCCCTACCACCTAGACCAGAAAGAAGAAATCGTCTCGAACCTCGTAACATCAAAATAGAACTCACTTTATCTAATCCTCAAGACCTCAAGGTAAAACCAGGAGACAAAATAAGCGCAGGACAAACCCTCTCAGATCGAGCCGACGAACGTAACCGCTTACAGGCGAAGAAAAAACAACTACAGATATCTCTCGAAAAACTCAACCTACCATTAACCCCAATTCCCCAACCCAAACCAATCCCCGAAATTGCCGAACTCCCGCCAGTTTCTTATGCCGAATCAGAAGCTGCAATCAAACTCAAACAGCAGCAGTTAATCGAAGCCAAACGAGCGATCGCCCTCCAGCAGAAAAAAATCGACTCCCTCACCCAGCTTCAGGCTTCCCCCAGTCATCGATCTAAGGGAGAAGGAAATCTAAAACTTGTAATTGAACACGAACGAGCCAACCTGAAAAACCTCGAAGCTGCCCAACAATCAGCACAAATCCAGCTAGAAGTAGCCCAAAGCAAACTGACAACTGCTAAGGAACGACGGGCATACATTGAATATCAAAGGCAGCTAGAACAGACCCGAAGGGCGATCGCTATCGAACAACGAAATCAAGCAATTGCAAGCCAGGAGTCAGAGAGAGAGCGACTGCTAGCTGAAAGAGAGTACAGCCAAGCCCAGATTGAGACTCAAATACAAACTCTCGACTACCAAATAGAACAACTCTCGACAGTACGCGCACCCTATGAAGGCACGATTGAAAAGGTTAAATGGACTGGTCAATCTGACCATAATCTCACTGCCGTTGTTACTTTGGCAGTCACAAGCGATCGCTCAACCATCGTCAACAGCACAGATAAACCCACCCCAACTACAGAAGTTAGAGAAGCCAAAGAAGGAGATAAATGATTCTCAGGAATTACCCTGCATAGATAGTAGCAGTGAATGTATCCAGCAGTTGACCGAAAAAGCGATCGCCAATTCATCTGAACTGGTAACTTTAGACGAACAAATTGCTCTCATCGATAAGCGATTAGCATTAGCAGGTAACCGGATCGAGCATACATCTAAAAAACGCTGGACTAATTATATTTCCCTCGACCCCCTTCGCATAGCAGCTAATGTTTTAGGTGGGGGAGACGTGCAGCGAGATAATATAGCTATTGCCGACTTAGAAAAGTTAAGAGTGCGGAATTGGAGGCATATCGAGCTAATCTGCATAGGCGCAAAGCTGAGGTTAAATCGCAGTTGCGGGAAGAGGTTTTAGATTTGGTGTTGGAGTATGAGACAGCAGAAAGAGAATATGTTTTAGCTCGGTCTAAGTTAGCTACTTATAGTCAACAACGCAAGCTAATTGAGATTGACTACCAATTTGGCAATGGTTCGACAACGCAGATGTTGAGTATGTGGCAGCAGGGGGAAAGTTTGGAAGCTGAAGTTATTCAAATTGAAAGTAAAAAGACCGAAATAACTAGAAAAATTCAACAAATGACGATCCTACCGTAATAAATCCTCACAAGTAAAAACAGTCGTATTAATGCATTTCCCCCAACTTACTTACTCTCAAGTTGCCATCGCTGAAAGAAGATCGCTACTTAAAACTTGGTTAGCATCGGTTATCGGTACAGCGATCGCCTTTGCCTTAGTATCTGGTATCAAAGACATTAGGGCATTAGTCACAACTTCCATGAGTGCTGGAAGCATTGCCTTCGTTGTTTCTGCCCTCGGTAACAATAACAGTAAGCAATAGTTTTAGGGGAGAATGAGAAGATATTATTGACTAACCCTATGATTGTTTGGCTTAACCACAGTAGCATCATCCCAAAAATCATCATCTGTGGGCTGACAATCGGGGTCGGCTTTAGCTAAATTTTCTATCTCTTCTTCGGTCATTCCTTTAACTTTTGACCAATCAGTCAAGCTTTGGCTCTGTTTTACTTCATCCATAGATAGTCTGGTAATATTTGTTTCGCTCACGTTTGGTTGCCCTCCTAGCACTAATAATTCTGCGTACCTCACCCCGCCATGTATAAACAACAAAGAGAACTACACCGTTTACTTCCCCCAAAGCAACAATTCTAGTCTCCTCATAATCATAACGATTGTCTACCCTTTCCAGCACGGGACGGTTAAATATCTTTGCTGCATCGACAAAATCAATACCGTGTTTGCTCAAATTAGACTGACGTTTATTCTCGTCCCATTCAAACTCCATAATCACCCACTTTCTCTGTTACCCTCTAATCCGTCAAACCAGATAACATTTCTGACAATTCCACTTGGTCTTTAGCCCGATTGTCATCATAAATCATCAAAGTATCTATCTGACGGTGACGGGCATTGGTCACAAGTTAAGGAAATCAGAAAAAAGTCAATCTTAACTTGAGAATCGTGCAAAACTCAGAGAGAATAGGCAGTTGAAGGATTTAATTTCTCTATGAGTAAAACCAAAAGGC
>DAXETX010000262.1:0-13465 GCA_051155735.1 Xenococcaceae cyanobacterium | reverse complement strand
GCCTTTTGGTTTTACTCATAGAGAAATTAAATCCTTCAACTGCCTATTCTCTCTGAGTTTTGCACGATTCTCAAGTTAAGATTGACTTTTTTCTGATTTCCTTAACTTGTGACCAATGTATTTGAGATGAAATTTTACAATGATTAGGGGTTTTAGTCCCTAGTAATAGCGATCGCCATTTACTGCTCTCCAAAAAGTATTGGCTCAGATTTTGAAGTTAAATTAAATCTTTATTTCGATTTAAGATGGATTGACGCTTGGATTATGGTAACGTTTTGGCTATTGGTTATTACTGCTTAGTCTCTCAAACTCATTTAGCTTGTTTAAATTACAAGTTATATATAGCTTTTCCGATGAAATATTCAAAAATTGTCACAACGACTTTATTGGCACTAGTTGCTATTGGCTTACTTAGATACGTCAAACCAATTGAGGCTCGTCCGATTCCTTCTTTGATTTTGAGTCAGATAAATGAGTCATCTGAGAATTTTCAAGCCCCACAATTTACGGTTCAGATGCCAGGTGAACCTGAAACCACTACTCTTACTATTCCTATTGCCGACGCAACAACAGAATGGACAGTGATTCGAGATCTCGATGAGTCTGAACTTTATGCGGTTGCTTATACCGACCTGACTCAAGAAACAATTGAGTTAGGGGCAGATATCATTATTGATAGTATTAAAGACACTTTAGTCAGCGAGTTTAATTGGTCAGCATTGAACGAACGCGGTCGGACAATTACAGTAGATGGTTTACCAGGAAAGGAACTAATCGGTACACAAAATAATCAAGTGTCTATCTTAAGATTAATTTTAGCCGATCGGCGTCTCTACGCTTTGATGAGTAGGTCTGACAACATTGGGAATATTGGTCAGTTCTTTGACTCTTTTGCGGTGCAGTTTTGGCAGCCTTATGTTTTTGAGGCAGGAGGTTTTACTGTTAGTTTGCCTTTACCACCTTCGGAAGAGACTGAAACTATCGAGTTAGCGGGCAAGCAGTACACTTGGAATGTAGTTGAAGGGCGTAATTTTAAATTCCCCAATGAATCCTATATGGCTGCTTATACAGATGTTACTCCCGAAGACTTACAAGGAGGAGCAGATGAACTACTTGAGAGTGTTGGTAAGAGCCTAATGACAAAACTACCATTACGAACTATTGTTGAGAGTGGCAGAGAGGTTTCTCTTAATGATGCACCAGGAAGAGCTTACGTCGCGATTAATGAGTCAGAACAAGTAGTAGCAGTTCATTTTTATTTAGTCGATCAAAGGCTTTATGCTTTGAGTGCTAGCTCTGAAGATATTACTAATATCAGCCAGTTTCTTAATTCGTTTGCCATTCAATAAGGAGAAAATATGTCTCGAATAATTTTGCTGGGAATTATCGCTGTTGCAACTCTTGTGATTGCTCCTTTTGTCGGGGCATTTGGTTCTGTAGGGGTTGACCCTGACCGCGCCTTATCTCCTTTAGCAAGAACAATTTTTGATGCTTCAGAAGAAGGGGAATTAGGAGAAGCCATTCGAGATCGTCGCGAAGAAAATGAAGAAAGTGGCAGGCTAGAAGAACGACGAGATGATGGTCGAGAATTTTTTGAAAATAAAGAAGAAGAATAGATCTCAGAGTATGCCACAGCAGGCGTTACGTAATCGCATTTCTTACTTTCTCGAACGCTGGCTACCTGCTTCAATTTTAATTATGGTTGCCTGTGGACAAATCTTTCTCGCTCAGACTGCTAATCTTTCCCCCTGGAAAGGTGGCGGATTTGGTATGTTTGCAGCAGTTGATGCTCCTTCGATGCGTGTAATTATGGCAACGGGTCTTGACCAGGAGGGGCAACTACTACGTTTAGATGTCTCTAGTGCTTTAGATATTTTTACCCTGCGTCGTATCCTCACTTTACCTAAAACAACTGATTTAGTGCAAATTGCCTCTCAGTTAGTATCACAGCCTGTTGTTCCTACTACAATTCAGCGACAGGCAGCCTACGAAAAATTGCTCACCGATAATCCTAATCTCGAAAAAACAGCAGAATTTCTTAGTTCTTTAAGTATTGCACCGTTTCTGTTATCTCAACCTTTGTATCGCCTTAAAACTTCCTACGATCCAATTGTGCCAGAAGCGATCAAAACTCTTAAAGCTGTACGTTTACAATGGTGGCGCATTAGATTTGATCGCTGGCAAAAGCGACTTTGGGCTGAACCGTTAAGCCAAGTTATCGAAGCAGGAGCTTGGGAATGAATCAAATAACGACACGAACCGCCTCTACTAAGATTTCTCAAGTTAATTCCCATCTACTGGTAATTGCTGACTTGCTACAACAACCGCGTCATTTTTTAGTGCTACGCCTGACTTTACTTTTATTGCTCCTATATGGTGCTAGTACTGTCTTTTTAGATGTACCATTGCGAGTAGCCTGTAGCTTGATGTTACTTGCTCCTACTTTACTGACGAGTCAGGCAATGTGGGTGATAGTTTGTGGTTTAGTGTGGACGATTAACGCTACTGATTGGCTATGGCTTGATAATCACAAAATTTTGATTGGTTACTGGTGTCTCGTTTGTGCTTTGGGGGTATCTGCCAAGAAAACTGATGCTGTCTTGGCTTGGAACGGGCGCATTTTAATTGGTTTAACTTTTCTTTTCGCCACGATTTGGAAGCTACTAGCGGGTGAATATGGGAACGGCGCATTTTTACACTATACCTTTTTGACCGATGGTCGAGCTTCGGCGATCGCCACTATGATCGGTGGATTATCACCTGATATGCTGCTGCAAAATCAACTGTTAGAAGCAATTTTAAAACGCTTACCCGATACACTTATCAGTGTTAAGCTGGCTTCTACTCCTAGCTTAGAGAGATTTGCTTTGATGGCATCTTATTGGACTTTGCTTATTGAAGGTAGTATCACTGTGGCATTTATCTGTAGTGGCATTAGCTGGCTCTGCCGATATCGTGATTGGCTGTTGCTTTTCTTTATCGCTACAACTTATTTTTTACTCCCTGTGCTAGGGTTTGCTTATGTACTTATGATCATGGGATTTGCTCAATGCCCTCCGCAAAAAATTTTTACCCGTATTGCTTACCTATTTTTATTGGGACTGTTGCAATTAGCCCGTCTTTTTTGAGGTAGTAAGTAGCAATTTACACAATGCCCTAACTTTTGAGATTAATACTTCAAAATTGAGCCAAAAATTCTGGTGATTGCCAATCTGGGTTCGAGGTATCAATAGCAGTGACATATGCTTGTTCTGCTGAAGTAAAAGCTTCCCTATTGGCTTGTTGCGTAGTCAGTAAATCCGCGGTAGCATCAGAAATATCACCACTACGTTGCTCAAGGCGATCGCGTAATACTGCCATGGGTGCAGTACAATGGATAATCTGTAAGGGAATATTTTGTGATTTGATCGGATCAATAACTTGTTGACGGTAAGTTAGGCGATCATATTTAGCATCGAGAATTACGGGAAAGCCCTCTTCTGCCAGCATAATACCTAATTCTAATAAGCGGTCATAGGTTTTTTGATTCATTTCGGGCGTATAGATCCCATCGCTTCCTGTGGCTTCTAAAGGGATACCTGCAAGATGTTTGCGTACTGCATCAGAACGAATATGTATTGCACTTATGTTTCTAGCGATAGTTTTTGCGACAGTGGTTTTTCCTGAACCTGATAAACCAGACATTAAGATCAGTTTTCCTGACTTAAGCTGAGTATATTCCCACGCCTGTTGATAATATTCTGTCGCAGTTTGACTAGCTTCTTGTTTGACTACTTCGGGAACTCCAGGATCATCAAGCAAAAAAGATGTTACTTTGGCTCTGACATAAGCTTGTCTGCTTAAATATAAAGGTAACAGTGGTAAGCCTTCCCAGTCTCCTGTTTGTTCTAAATAAGTATTCAGGAAAGCATTGGCAAAATCTTGTTTTCCTCTTGCTTCTAAGTCCATCATGACAAAAGCCACATCATACATCACATCGACAAAGCGGAAGGGTTCATTAAATTCGATCCGATCAAATAGTTGAATTTTACCTTGCCATAAACAAATATTTTTGAGATGTAAATCGCCGTGGCATTGTTTAATTTTATTATTACTAATTCTGCGATTAAATAACGCTTCTCTTTCGGCAAAAAATCGGTCTGTATAGGCTTGAGTTTCCTTGAGTTGTTTTTCAGTCTGCACTTTGCCAACATAGCTTTGAGTTTGAGCATAGTTTTCATCAAAAGCTTGACGAATTTGTGCGACTTTTCCAAAACTACTAATATATTCGCTTGTCTCTGCCTTAGCATGAAATTGAGCTACTATTTTACCCAATTCTTCTATTTGCTCGATGGATAATTTGCCAGCTTCAAAGAGATTGATCAATAAATTTTCTTGAGGAAACTGACGCATTTTGAGGGTGTAAGCGACAGGTTCACCCGAACCATTTAAAACAAATTTTTCTCCCTCTTGAGTAATCGGCAAAACTGCTAAATATAACTCTGGCGCGATCGCATTATTTAAAGAAATTTCTGCTTCTAAAAAATACTTTCTTTTCTCTAAAGTGCCATAGTCGAGAAATCCAAAGTTGACTGGTTTTTTGAGTTTATAGGCATAGTCTCCTGTCAACAAAACATAGGATACATGAGTTTGGATTAATTCGATCTTGTCGGCGACAGGATGAGAATAAAACTCTCCCTGTTGCATTTGAGCAATAAGTGCAGCGATTTCCATTATAAAAAGTTAAGATACGGTCTATATATCATACCTGATAACCCTTTATAGATTTATTACTTTGCTAAAGAGCGATCGCTCTTGAAGTATTGCTAAAAATTATAATTAAGTCCACTTGCACTAAGTTTTTGTCTTGGCTTTTTGCCAAAAGTGTTGAGAATTTTTCTAACTAACTAAGAACTAAAACATACTGTTTACCGATCAGTCTGTGCCTATAACTATGGCTATAGAGTATCTTTAATTATAAAATATCATATTTAGTTCTCTATTACCAGAGTTAATAATAATTTTTTGCATTTGTTTTTTAAAAAACTTATTGAGAAGATATAGCAAAAGTAGTAAGATAATAAGCTGAACTAATACACCAAATTAACTAAACTCAGATGAAAAAGTTTTCTCGACGCTTGTTTCTCGGTACTGGTGCAGCAACTTTAGCAATAGCGGGTAGCCAGTTGACGAAGATGCAACGGGGATTAAGTCAAACTAAAGAAATTAATATATATTCTTCTCGTCACTACAACACTGATGACGAATTATACAATGGCTTTACCAGACAAACAGGAGTGAAAGTCAATCTGATTGAAGGCAAAGACGACGAACTGATCGAAAGAATCAAGAGTGAGGGGGCTAATAGCCCAGCAGATATTTTAATTACGGTAGATGCGGGTCGTTTGTGGCGTGCAGAACAGGATGGACTCTTCGCGCCTTTTGTGTCCCAGACACTGACTGAAAAAATTCCACCTAACTTACGCCATCCTGACAATTTGTGGTTTGGCTTTAGCAAACGGGCGCGAGTTATTATGTATAACAAAGATCGCGTCGATCCTACTCAACTATCAACTTACGAAGATTTAGGCGATCCTAAGTGGCGCAATCAATTGGTCATTCGTTCTTCGAGTAATATATATAATCAGTCTTTAGTGGCGGGAATGATTGAAGTCTTGGGCGAACAAGCCACAGAAGAATGGTGTAATCAAATAGTGGCTAACTTTGCTCGTCCGCCTCAAGGTAATGACAGCGCTCAAATTGAGGCTGTGGCTGCTGGTATTGCCAATCTTGGTATCGCTAACACCTATTATCTGCCACGTTATGCCAAAGATAGTGACCCGACGCAACAAGCTATTTTTGAACAAGTAGGTGTTTTCTTCCCCAACCAAAATGGTCGCGGTACTCACGTTAATATTAGTGGCGGTGGCTTAATGCAAAATGCTCCGAATCGAGAAGAGGCGATCGCCTTTTTAGAATATCTTGCTAGTCCTACGGCGCAAAACTTTTTTGCACAAGGTAATGATGAATATCCTGTAGTAGCAGGAACTTCCATCGATCCAATTGTTGCTAGTTTTGGTGAATTTAACGAAGATACAGTTAATGTATCCGTTTACGGTTTATATAATGCTCTGGCGGTACAAATAATGGATCGCGCTGGTTGGAAGTAGTCTGAGGCTTAACAAAAAGGGCGTTGCGCAAACATTGGATGATGAAGGTTGACGGGGAGACGGGGAGACGCGGTGACACGGAGAATCAAGAAAATTATCGATTATTAAGATCATTCTTCAATTGTGCAATGCCACAAAAAGAAAAGCAGTTAGTTGGGACTAAGACGACTAACTACTAACCCCTAACCACGCTTTTAGCCACTAACTATGATCGAAAACCTTTTTGGGCGAAAAATTACCTTTGCTGTTTCTAATTGATTCAAGACTCGTGTTACTGTCACCCTAGTCGAACCGATAATATCGGCTAATTCTTGATGAGTTAAACGAATATCAATCAATGTACCTTGTACAACCTGACGACCAAACTTTTGCGCCAACCAAACTAACAATTGATAAGTTCGCTGATAAACAGTATCAATGCGGACAATACGGAGTAATTCCTCCGTCTGCTGCATACAGCGACTAATTGCCTCTACCAAATGATTTCCTTGATGCCAGGGAATATAGACAGCTTCAACACAAGTTAAACATTTAGCTTCATAAGGTTCTACCTTAGATAACGGTAGCCCAATAACATCACCTGCTCCCCAATAACCTAAAATCGAGATTGCTCCAGTTTCATTCCAAGTTAAAGTTTTGACTGCGCCTCTTTTGATTAGCCAAAGGCTCTCTGGTTGTAATGTGATAAATTCTCTTTCGTAAAAGATAGATAATCTGGATTCATTACCAATAGTTGCGATCATGATTGGACACTCTGAAGTTAATAGTATGCAAAATTTCGTTCCACTGGCTAGCAATTAGCATTTGCATTCTTTCTAACTGCCACTGAGGAATAGTTTTCTTTTTGTTATAGTTTGATGAATTCATGATTTAGAACTAATTTGGCAAAACATTATCAATATTTAGGTAAGGTAGAGATTACCTGAGAAGTTTTATGGCAAAAAAGCTGAAGGCAAAACCTAGGGATTAACACTCCGCCGTCCTCAATAAAGGGCTTCGCCCAAGCTCTTAGCTCTTAGCTTTTAGCTTCAATCAAATATGGTCTTGAACCATACCTGATTGGAGACGAACCTTCGAGGTCGGAGTCTTAAACTCAATTGCGCTTTTAGTTTTTAACCAAGGCTAAAAGCTTTTTTGATAAAACGACGGAGTAATCTGTGATTTGTGATTGTTGGGTTGCCGATTTAATTATGACTGCTTGAGACGTAGCCCGCGCTATTGCTCATCTAGGGAAACTCCTGCATTGTCTAAAGCATTAATAACCCTTTTAAAATCAAAGCCAATAGCTCTAAGAGCGTGCCAAAGATGACCTTGCAAAAAGAAGAATCCAAAGAAAAAGTGCATATTTGATAACCAACAGCGTGCCGTATGAACTCGTGGTGGTAGAGTGGCAGTATCAGCAAAGTAAGGTAAAACTCCCAATTTAATCTTGAGAACTTCTCCATAAAACTCTACAGGGTAAGCTAAAGTATTAACGGCACAGAAATAGGCAGCAACAAAAGAGGCTAGAGCTATACCACCGAGAGAATAAGAAAGAATCGCCTCACCAGAAAAAATTAAAAGTTTTTTCGCCCAGTCTAGAGGTGGTACAAGAATATGCCAGATCCCGCCACCTATTAAGAGGATACCGACATAGATATGACCGCCAACTAAATCTTCTAGATTATCGACAGCAGCAAAATGAGTTTGATAACCATAAATAGTTAAAGGGTTTAATGTCGGCTCGGTTACTAGTCTGACATCTTGAATTACTGAGTCATATAAACCGCCCCAAAACATGGCTTTAGCCACTAACAGTAAAGCACCTGCTCCCAGAAACAGCAAATGATGGCCCAAAATATAGCCTAGTGACTCTGGCTTATTCCATTCAAAATGAAATTTTTTAGCTTGCCCCGATGCTTGCGATAAGTCACTTTCGCCTTTGAAAGTATGAAATAAAGCACCTGCTCCTAAAACAGCAGAAGCAACAAGATGAACTGAGCCGACCACAAACATGGGATAAGTATCGACAACTTCGCCTTCTGTTCCAACACCCAAACCTAAAGTGGCTAAATGAGGCAACAAAATTAGACTTTGGTGTCCCATGGGTAAGCTAGGGTCGTACCGCGAGAGTTCAAATAGAGTAAAAGCTCCAGCCCAAAAAACAATCAAAGCTGCTTGAGCGACGTGAGCAGCAATAAATAGACCAGACATATTAGCGAAACGGGCATTGCCCGCCCACCAATCATATTTGACATTTAGTTTACCGTAGGCTTGCAAGATAAAACCTCCTGAGAAATTAGAATTAAATTAGTATTGCTTGTTACTAATTTTTTGCAATAAGCTAATGACAACTTTATTTTGCATTATTGCTAATTATTAGCATTATTTTTTTAAGGAAACTTAATAATGCGATTCGTCTTTAATTACACCCAGCTACTTAAAAGCTAAGAGCTAAGAACTAGTTGACAAACAACACACACCCTTAACTTAACTTGTCACGATTTTTAACACTTTAATTAACCTGGCTTTATCACTCGCAGTAATTCCATGATATTTTCTAATTCAAAAGAAATTTATTCTCAACAAATCAATTTATGATGTATGCTTAGTCCATAAGTTATTGAATCTAATTCTCAATTACCTCAAAAGATTAATTATAGCGATCGCTACAACCAAATTCCTTACAATCTGCATTTATCTGTAGATCGGATTCAATCATTCATTTAGGCAATCGAATCAAAACCGAGCAAATTCAGGAGTAACCATGACTAAAATCGGACTATTTTATGGCACTACCACAGGTAAAACCGAGTCAGCAGCAGAAATGATCCAAGCCGAATTAGGTGGCGATCGCCTTGTAACTTTACATGACATTGCTGAGGTAGCAGACAGTGATTTTGATGACTACGAATATGTGATAATTGGTTGTCCGACTTGGGATATTGGCGAATTACAAAGTGATTGGGATGGTTTTTATCGAGAGCTAGATAATATTGATTTTAGTGGTAAAAAAGTGGCTTATTTTGGCACAGGAGATCAAGTTGGCTATGCCGAAAACTTTCAAGATGCCATGGGAACTTTAGAGGCAAAAATTTCGAGTTTAGGTGGCAAAACCGTAGGTTATTGGTCAACAGATGGTTACGAACATGAAGCTTCCAAAGCGGATCAAGGTGGTAAATTTGTGGGATTAGCATTAGATGAAGACAATCAATCAGAGTTAACTGAGTCTCGGATCAAAGAGTGGGTAGCTCAACTTAAAAGCGAGTTTAATATTTAAGAAGATCCAAGTTTCACTGTTTAAGATTAAAACTTTGCCAGGTAGATTCTCCTTCTGAATTGAGAGAAAAGTAGTTGTTAAAAACTCAATAAACGCAATTTACTTTTCTCTTTTTTTTAAGCGATTAAAAATTCAAGTAAACAAGAGTGATCATGCTACATTCTATTCTCTGTTTTGGAATTTGGACGTTAATTTTTAGTTTTATAGTCAATCATGCCACCAAAGGAATAACTCAGGGCATCGAGCATCTCAAAAAAATGCATCAAATTCCTTGCGCTAATTGTATTTATTTTACAGGAGACTATCGACTAAAATGTCCAGTTCATCCCACAAAAGCCATGTCAGAAAAGGCGATCGCCTGTCAAGATTTTCAAATAAAATCTGATTATCTAGTTAATAATGTAGATTAATTTATCGAAAAATATGGTGTTTAATAGGGCAATAAAGTATTTAATTAACTATTAAATAAGACAAGTAGGGTGTTAACAATGTCAAAAAAAATAGAAAATGTCTGGATATCAGCCAATCATAGCTTTCAGAGATTCGATAATCCTTTAATTGGCTATTTATCTAAGATAGAATCTATCGCTAGGTGGGAATACTATCAACATCAAGATGAAGCTAGTTCTTGGGAAATTGCCCTAAACTTATTAGAAGAATATTTACATTCTCTCCCGCAACCCGTTAATTTATTAGGTCACGGGGTAGGAGGCACATTAGGATTAATGTATGCTAGAAAATACCCCGCAAAAGTTAAATCTCTCACCTTATTAGGCGTCGGATTTCAGCCTGGAATTGATTGGCAAATTCATTATTATGCCATGCGAGAATTAATCCCTTGCAGTCAAAAAATTGTTTTGGCACAAATGGTACACAGTCTCTTTGGTAAACAAAACCAACATCAGACCAAAGGCTTGATTCAAATTCTCCAACAAGACTTAAATACTTCTCCTTCACCCCATTCTCTCTGGCGCAGAGTCAGCATTAATCCAGGGGGAATCTTATCTCCTTTGATGGTATGTGGCAGTAAAAATGATCGCATTATCGACCACAACGCCCTAAGAGGTTGGTATGGCTACTTTAAGGAAGGGGATATTTTGTGGGAATCTCCTCAAGGAAATCACTTTTTCCATTACTTTTATCCCCAAGAAGTCAGCCAACAGATACTGCAATTTTGGCGGTTTAATTCTCAGAAGCAAAAATCAGGAGTTAGTAAGGCGATCGCCTTTGGTGAATTTCCTTCTAATCAACAAACCAGTTAGAAACTACAGTAACGCCTATTTATTGCCATTCATCACAAATCCCAAGGTTAGGCTATCAGGAGCTAAGAAATGACCAAGATGATAAGCTCTTTCTTCAGTTTCTAGCAAAATCTTTTCATAGAGATAACGAGTAGCGCGATCGCCCAAACTTTCCGCTTGGGCTGCTTGAGAGCGTAATACTTTAATAATGGCTTGTTCTGCTGCTAAATCGTGTTCTAAGGTTTGACGACAGTTATAGACACCATCTGGTTCTGGCTCGAAGCAGCATAGTTCTGCTAACTTACCAAAACTAGCGACAGGAACTCCCCCTAAACCATCTAATCTTTCTCCAAGGTCATGAACATGACCTTGCACCTCATCATAAGATTCTTGGAAAAACTGATGTAAAGAGTAAAACTCCGAACCCTCAATTACAAAATGATGTTTTTGGTATTGCAAGTATAAACCTTGAAAACTAGCTAGCAAAATGTTTAACCCTTCGCAAACTGGTTCGGTAACACTTTTGTCTAGCAAAATTACATTGTTGCTAATTTCACCAAAGGAACGAATTAAGCCAGTGCTGGACACCATAAAAATTTCCTCTTTCTCAAAAAACTATCGGAGAATTACTTAAATGATAGCGACTTAAAACCCAGCAAGATCGGTAATTTTCCGTCAAACTTAAAACTTATTGCAAATAACTAGCAATTGAATCCAGATGCTGCTAGACTATTGAATAGTCAGGAATTATTGACAATAAAAATCAATTAACTTGAATAGTATATTAAGCAACTTATTAGTATTAGCTATAGATAAAAAATTATGGATTATCCCAATCAGTTACAGATTGTCAAGGTAGAATGGTCGGAACGTTGGCAAGTATATTATCGGCTCAAAGCTTTAGAAATTGAATGTTACTGTCAACTAGACCAACCTTTACAGGTAGAGCCTAGTAATCCTCAAGCTGCAATTCAACTCTGGAGTGTGGCTAAGCAATATACCGCAAATCGTCAAGAATTAATTGCGTGGTTAAATCAGTGTTGGCAGATTAAATTACCCAAATAATGCAAAATTATCTTAGTAAGGAGTTAGATTATGGCTACAGTACAACCCTTAGTTTCTCAATTCACCATTACAGGTAAACTAGATGACCTGGTAACTAAGTCTAATAATTGTATTAAGTACTTACAACTGGTTACAGATCAAGAAGAATATTGGATTAAAGTTGCCAAAGAAGTTAGAAAAAGTTTCCCAGAAAAACTCCAGCCTGGCTGCTTATTGCAAGTAACGGGAATGCGTAAATACGAAATTCACAAAGGAAAAATTAAGTATAAAGCCTATGGCGTAGAGTTACTTACTCAACCAGTATTAGCAACACCCACTGCTTTAACTTCTGATGTTGCTGTAGCCACTAAATCTAAAGCTAAAGTCTTATTTTGTCAAAAATCTACCTGTTGGAAACGAGGCGGAAAAACAGCCTGTGCTTTACTTAAGGCGGAGTTGCAAAGCCGCGGTATTGCAGATCGAGTAGAAATTAAAACTGTCGGTTGTCTCAAGCAATGTAAGAAAGCACCCAATGTAGTAATCATGCCAGATAAAGCTCGTTACAGTAGAGTCCAACCTCAACAAGTCCCGCAGCTAATTGAAAAACATCTTTTAGTAGGCGACTGAAATTAAAAAAATATTTAATTGAGAATTAAGTGAGCTTGAAACTACTGTAATCAGAGACTTTGCCGACAATATAGTAATTTCTATTTCTACATTCTTTGTAATAAAATAATAATCATTCTCGAAATTTTGGTGTGAGGATTTATTATCATGTCGCAGTTATCTTTAGTTAAATGGGTCAAGCCCAATCTTCAGGCTTTGATCTTTGCTTCTTCATTCGCCATACCTGATTCAGTTTTGGCTCAAACTACCGCAGAAGCTAAAATTCAGCAAATCCAACAGTATAGTAACCCAGAGCCAATCTCTCAAGTTACTAACGTCAATCAATTACGCGATGTTGCACCTACAGACTGGGCGTATGAAGCCTTAAGAGGTTTAGTAGAGCGTTATGGCTGTATTGCGGGATATCCCAATCAAACCTACAGAGGTAATCAAGCTTTATCTCGTTATGAATTTGCTGCTGGTTTAAACTCCTGTTTGAATCAACTCGAACGTCTGATCGCTAGTTCTGAAGCTATAGTTAGAGAAGACTTCGATACAATTAACCGACTTACCCAAGAATTTGCAGCAGAATTAGCAATTCTTAGGAGTAGAGTTGACAGTTTAGAAAGTCAGACGGCTTTTTTAGAAGAGAATCAATTTTCTACTACCACCAAATTAGTCGGAGAAGTGATCTTTGGTCTCGGTAGTGTCTTTGCTGGCTCAAAAAATGATGGGGAAGATGAGATTGATAACGTCGCCGTATTTGGCGATCGCGTTAGACTTGAATTAGAAACCAGTTTTACAGGGGAAGATTTACTGTTTACCCGTCTCTCTACAGGTAATTTTCCGAGTTTTGCCGATGAAACAGGTACTTTTCAAGGTGATTTGGCTTTTGCTGAACCCGCAGACAATGACTTAGGGTTGGAAGTATTATTTTATACTTTTTCTCTTGGTGAAAACACTCAAATACTTATCGGTCCTACTGGAGTTGCAGCAGATGATATTGCTAATACAGTAAGTATCTTAGATGGTGATGGTGGATCGGGAGCAATTTCTACTTTTGGCACACGCAGCCCAATTTATTTACCTCCTGGTGATGCTGGTTTGGGAATTATTCACAGTTTTGGTGACACCATCGAACTTAGTGCTGGCTATCTGGCTTCTCC
>DAXETX010000261.1:0-3944 GCA_051155735.1 Xenococcaceae cyanobacterium | reverse complement strand
TCATTTTAACAGGAAGAGGCGCGCCTCCAGAATTAATTGCTAAAGCTGACTTGGTAACAGAAATGACGCTAGTTAAACATCCTTTTAAAGAACAAGGAGTCAAAGCACAACCAGGAATTGAGTTTTAAAAAATAGCCAAATTATCTTAATATAGGGACAAAATATCAGTTCTCTCTAGAGAATTTTAATTAATTTAAAATTGTGATGAGTAAGCAACTGTTTTTTATCGCCCTGCTTCCCCCTTTAGAAATACAGCAAGAAGCTAATAAAATCAAACAATATTTTGCCGAAGTTTATGATAGTAAAGCAGCGTTAAAATCGCCACCTCATATTACGTTACAACCTCCTTTCTACTGGGAAATCGACAGACTATTAGAACTCAAAACAATTTTACAAGAGTTTGCCCAGCAGCAAGTACCGCTGCTAATTACTCTAGACGGTTTTGCCGTATTTAAGCCTCGCGTTATCTATATTGATGTTTATAAAACTCCTGAATTATTAACAAGACAAAAAGAGTTAATGCTGCAATTAGAATCATCCTTAAATATTATTCATAAAGCTTCTAAAACTCGTCCTTTTATGCCTCATATGACAGTGGGTTTTAAAGACTTGACCAAAGCTAATTTTTACAAAGCTTGGGATGAGTTTCAGGAGCGAGCTTTTAATTATCAGTTTACTGCTTCAGAACTTACTTTATTACAGTTTAAGGCTAAAAAGTGGGAAATAAATTCAGAGTTTGTTTTTTGGACTTGACAACTAAGACTTTCGAGCATAAATTAAAAATCCAAATTAGTTACTTACTACTTAACTAAATCAAGGTTTTTGGGATTTATGCAAGAAGTCCAATCTTTAAATCTACGGCAAAAAGCACTACAATTTTGAATAAAACCCACAAATTGCTTAAATCAATGACTAATATTGAGATAAATTGTGCTGTCGAATGTGTTGAGGGCTGTCGTTTGGGCGATCGCTGTCCCAATAAAGAATACGTAGCAGAAGCATCCCAATTTATTAACAAAACTTCTCTCGATCAAATGCTAGAGATTGCAGAAGTAGCCCGCAGAAAAAAACTCACAGAGTCTCCCAAGTGGATAATTCCCGAAGATATCTAACTGTTAGTTCTGGCGTTACTCCTTAAGTTCTAATTTTTGGCTTTTCAACCCTATCCCCAAAACCCATTCCCCTACTATAATCACTCTCAGTGCAGAACTAGACAGGAAGCCAAAAAAACTAAAATGCGAATATTATTTGTAGCAGCAGAAGCAGCACCAATAGCGAAAGCTGGAGGTATGGGAGATGTGGTAGGTGCTTTACCTAAAGTACTACGTCAGTTAGGTCATGATGTGCGGATTTTTTTGCCCTACTATGGTTTCCTCAATGAAAAATTAGAGATTCCCCAGCAGCCCGTGTGGTGGGGATATGCTATGTTTCAAGATTTTGCTGTCTATGAAACTGTCTTACCAGGAACAGATGTTCCACTTTATCTTTTTGGTCATCCTGCTTTCGATCCTCACCGAATTTATGCAGGAGAAGATGAAGCTTGGCGGTTTACCTTCTTTTCTAACGGTGCAGCAGAATTTTGCTGGAACTATTGGAAACCCCAAATTGTTCACTGTAATGATTGGCATACTGGAATGATCCCTGTCTGGATGCACCAATCTCCTGATATTGCTAGCATTTTTACGATTCACAATTTGGCTTATCAAGGTCCTTGGCGTTGGTATCTCGAAAAGATTACTTGGTGTCCTTGGTATATGCAGGGACATAATACGATGGCTGCTGCGGTACAGTATGCCAATTTAGTCAGTACTGTCTCTCCTACCTATGCCGAACAAATTAAAACTCCAGAGTATGGGGAAAAGTTAGAAGGATTAATGTCTTTTATTAGTGGCAAACTAAGAGGTGTACTTAACGGCATTGATACTGATACTTATAATCCTGCTACTGATCGCTATATTGAGCAGCAGTTTACCAAAGAAACTCTCGAAAAAAGACCCCTAAACAAAAGTACTTTACAACAAGAATTGGGGTTAAAAGTCGATAAAAACGCGCTTTTGATGGGTGTAGTATCGCGTTTAGTCGAACAAAAAGGCATCGACTTGATTTTACAAATCTTAGACCGCTTTATGTCCTATACTAATGCGCAATTAGTGGTTTTAGGAACAGGCGATCGCGATTATGAAACCCAGTTATGGCAAACCGCTTCGCGTTTTCGGGGTCGGATGTCTGTACAACTATTATATAGTGATGCGATCGCCAGACGCATTTATAGCGGTTGTGATGTCTTTTTAATGCCTTCGCGATTTGAACCTTGCGGAATTACCCAGATGATGGCAATGCGCTATGGTTGCGTACCGATTGTCAGAAATACAGGAGGTTTAGTCGATACCGTCACCCATCACAACCCCATTAATCACACTGGTACTGGTTACTGTTTTGACCGCTACGAACCACTAGACCTTTATACTTGTATGGTAAGAGCTTGGGAAGGCTTTCAATATAAAGACCGCTGGCAAGCATTGCAAGCAAGAGGCATGAGTCAAGACTTTAGTTGGCTCAAATCCGCTTTAGAATACATCAAAATGTATAAAGAGGTTATTGGAGAAAGCCCTGAATTAACCCCAGAGGAAACAGAAAAAGTAGCAGCTTTAAGTAATTAACATCCAGGTATAATTCTACTCTCTAACCAAGGCAAATAGCGATCGCAGTGTGAATCAGAATTAAAATATATGCCAAAAAAGATTAGAGAGTTAAAAAGTATGCTGTTGCAAGCAGGATTTAAGCTTTTACCAAAACGAGGCAAAGGCAGTCACAGTATATATAGGCATCCACTATTGTCAGAAGACGTCAAGCTGTCAGGTAAGGACGGAAATGATGCCAAACCCTATCAAGAAAAAAATGTCAAACAAGCTATAGAAGAGGTTAAACGCCATGAAAAATAAATTAAAATACCGAATCTTAATCCAATGGAGTGATCAAGACCAGTGTTATCTAGTATCATTACCAGACTTATCACCAAAACAGCAATGGGTAACTCATGGTGATACTTATCAAGAAGCCTTAGAAAATGGGCTAGAAGTAATGGAAGAATTGATTTACCTAGCTGAAATAGAAGGTCATATATTGCCACCAGTCCCAGAATTAGCAACTATTTGATATTACCCATCTTATTTATTTAACTTATTAGACTTTTCACGTGTCTGACGTTAAAAGTTAACCTCTAAGTTTGATCAAGCCGAAAAAAGTACAATTAATTAAATGTATCGTAAAGCTTCAGAAGCCTAAAATATATATATGAATTCTACTGTCGAACAATTCCAAAGTGCGATCGCCAAGAATCAAGATCGGGTTGACTATCTCGAAATTCGCGTTGAACAAAGTGAATCTACTAGTCTGGCTTTTCGGGGACGGCAACTAGATGCCGTAGATCGCGGTTTTGCTTTATCAGGAGGTATCCGCGCTTGCGATCGCGGAGGTTGGAGTTTTGTGACTTTTAATGGTTTAAATGAGTTAGAAGAGCGAATCAGTCAGGCAATTGCCCAAGCTAAACTAGTAGGGAAAGCAACTACCCAGTTAGCGGAAATTGAACCAATACAAGATACAGTGCGCGTTGCCATAGCTAAAGATCCGCGGGAAGTTTCTCTAGCAGCAAAACGCGAGTTACTCGAAGCTTATAACCAGTCACTACTAGACTATGACTCTCGGATTCAAACTACCATGTCGAGTATTAGCGATCGCTTTGCGACCAACTATTTTGTTAACTCTACAGGTAGCTGCATTGTCCAAGAGAGAATGGATATTTCAGGTCGCTTTGGGGTAATTGCTAGTAGGGCTGTTTCATTCTCAAATAAATCAAACTAAAGAGTAGAAAAAAGCTAACAAAGCCAATATTTCATTAATCTCAAGTTATGAGCTAAAGTATCGATCGCTTCTGTCATCGAATC
>DAXETX010000260.1:0-10447 GCA_051155735.1 Xenococcaceae cyanobacterium | reverse complement strand
GGGATTATTATAAAATTCAACAAAAAATCTTTTTTCTCTTGGCGTTTTTTTACCCCTCTTTGATGCAGGGCTATTTCCTTCTAGGTAGCCAGAGAATAAATTCTCTGTCTAAGATTATTCGAGCAGTTTTCGCCCCCCTAGCCCCTTCCTTACAAGGGTAGGTTTTTTACAATCAAGAAGAATCAGAAAAAGCCAAATCGCTGAAGTGATTGAAAGAGAAAGGAAGCAAACGACCAAGAGCGACAGACTGACCGCGGAAGGCGGTCAACGTTACACCGTCGTTTCACGGCGGTGTAACGTTGACTGTTAATTAATCAAACAGCTGAGGATAATAATTTAATCTTGCTTTAATTCTTTAAACTTTTGATAGATTTCAGGTAATTTTTTATAGATTGCTGCTGCTTTACCGTATAGCTTGTGAGGAATTCCTGGCGTACCAGAAATAATGCTTTTCGGCGCTACTTTACTAGTGACTCCTGATTGTGCCGTTATAATTGCACCATCACCAATACTAGCTTGATTCGCTATTCCGACTTGTCCTCCTAACAATACACCATTGCCTACTGTAGTTCCTCCTGCTAAACCAGCTTGAGCAGCGATCGCGCAGTTGGCGCCAATATTGCAACCATGTCCAATTTGTACCAGATTATCGAGTTTGGTATTCTGTCCAATCCTTGTTTCTCCTACCGCAGGGCGATCGATACAAGTATTACAACCAATTTCGACCCCATCTTCTAGTACAGTAGAACCAGACTGCTCCATTTTATACCAACCTTCAGCAGTCGGAACAAAACCAAAACCTTCAGACCCAATAACCGCACCACTATGAATTACGCAGTTTGAGCCGATTTTACTCCTTTCTTGGATGGTGCAATTGCTGTAGAGAATCGTATTGCTACCAATTGTTACATCAGAATAGATCGTAACATGAGGATGAATCTCTACGCGATCGCCGATAATCACATTTTGTTCAATAACTGTATAAGCCCCAATATAGACTTCTTTGCCAATAGTTGCGGTGGGAGCGATAATTGCTGTGGGGTGAATTCCTGCTTGGGGACGATGGGGATGATAAAATAGGGCGATCGCTTTGGCAAAGGCTAGTCTCGGTTGGTTAGTAACAATCCAAGCTATACCTCTAGCGATTGCTTGCTGTTTTAAAGCCTCATCCAAAGGCAAAATTACCGCAGTGGCATTAGTGGTATTGAGATACCGCGTAAACTTCCCCCCTTCGATGTAGCTAATCTCTCCTGAAACCGCTTCATCAATAGCTGCAACCCCTATAATTTCAGGGTTAAAATCTTTTTGCGTCTTTAAGCTATTATCTTGCGCAATATTCCCAAGTTGCTGAATTATCTCCTGGAACTTCACCTCGTCACCTCACAAGCAGACTTTGCGATTACTCTAATTAATACTAGAGCCTCGATAGCGCATTTTACTTTTTAGCTGGTTAGCTTTAGCAAAACGAGGAATATCACCTTGGTGTCCCATGAGAATCACTCGATCTTCGGCTGCTAAAATTACTCCAGGTTGGGGATTTTTGATTAAAGTCCCATCTTGACGACAAAGGGCAACAATAATAAAAGAACCTTTACCCTGGATCTCTAATCGACTTATAGTTTGACCAATATAAGGTGAGCCTGAAGCAATGGATAATTCATCAATTTGAACGTTGATTTGACCGAGAACTTCATCTAGATAATTGCGTTCATCTTTGTTTTCCAAAAAATCAATCGCTGTCGGACGAATAATTAGATTTGCCATCCGCATCGCACTAATCGTAGCAGGTAAAACAACTCGGTCTGCTCCTGCTAATTTTAATTTTTTTTCGGTAGTCGGTAATTCTCCACGGGCTAAGATTGATAACTTGGGGTTCAAACCACGAGCGGTGAGAGTAATAAATACATTGGCTGCATCATCTGGTAGCACTGTGGCTAGTACTTTGGCTTTATCGATACCAGCAGCTTGTAAAATATTTTCATCTGTAGCATTTCCGACTTGTGTCAGATAACCCATTTGTTCGGCAGTAACAATTGAGTCATTATCGCGGTCAACAATCACAAACTGTTGTCCTGCTTCCTGAAGTTGTCGAGCTAAAATTTGCCCCATCCTGCCAAAACCACAGATAATGGTGTGGCGATTCAGATTTTGAATTACCTGACCTTTGCGGTGAGTATCCAAAGCTCGATTAATTTCTCCTTCTGCAACCAACTGGACAAATCCTCCAACGATATATACTGCGGATGAAGTACCAGCAATAATTACCAGAATCGTAAAAATTTTTTCTGGTGCAGTCTCTATCGGTTTTACTTCTCCATAACCAACCCCAAAAATGGTAATAACTACCATGTAGATGGCTTCTAGGAGAGTCCAACCGAAACAAAGATAACCAACAACTGCTATGACAATCGTCAGAACAAAAAATATTGTTCCGATCAGAATCTTATTAAAAGAGCTTGGCATCTTAGGAGATGATTCTTACCAAATGATTAATTATTGCCGATCACTTAAGTATCTAATCTCAGCACCAGGGTATAGTTTGTGCTTAAAGATACGGCAAAAAATTTTTTGGGCAATTTGGCTAACTCAAATCAGTTACTGCCCCTGAATAGACCTTACCCCTCTTAGCATCAACGGTTATAATCGCTCCTTCGCGAATAATTGTTGTAGCATTTTTGCATCCGACGATTACAGGAATCCCTAAACGCAAACCTAAAACCGCAGCATGACTCGTAAGACTATCTTCTTCGGTAATGATTCCTGAAGCTTGACGAATTACATCGACAAATTCCATGTCGGTAGCAGGGGCGACTAAAATTTCTCCGTGGCTAAAGTCGTTAATTTGTCTGGGATGACTGGCAACTCTAGCTCGACCACTGACTGCACCTTGTCCGATGCCTTTGCCTTCCCCTAAGACCGCTTTAACTAATTCTACTTTGATTAAGTCAGTAGAACCTGCGACACCTTGTAAAGTACCTGCGGTCATGACTACTAGGTCGCCAGCAGCCAGCCAGTTTTTCTCTTGGGCGACATTAATCGCTGCTTGGAAGGTTTGGCTAGCTGAGGGAAGATCGAGAACTAATAGTGGTCTAACCCCCCAGACTAACTGTAATCTTCGCGAGACATGAACGTGAGGGGTAATCGCGAGAATTGGGGTTTGAGGACGAAATTTCGAGACATTGCGGGCTGTAGAGCCAGTTTTAGTCAGAGTCATAATTGCTGAAGCCCTTAATTGTTCGGCAATTTGACCGACAGCAGCCGAAATGGCATTGGGAATTGACCACTGACCTCCAGCATCAGGTGTAATCCGATGTTGTTCCCGTTCGATACGTTGGGCAATTTTTGCCATGGTTTTAACTGCTTCGACAGGATAATTACCTACTGCTGTTTCATTGGATAACATGACAGCATCAGTACCATCGAGAATGGCATTAGCGACATCTGAAACCTCAGCGCGAGTTGGACGAGGATTGTTAACCATGCTGTCTAACATCTGCGTTGCGGTAATAATCGGTATTCCCAGTTTATTAGCAGTAGTAATCAGGCGTTTTTGTAAAATAGGTACTTCTTCTGCGGGTAATTCTACTCCCAAATCACCTCTTGCTACCATTACCCCATCACAAAGGGACAGAATTGCATCCATCTGTTCAATCGCTTCGTGTTTCTCGATTTTGGCAATGACAGGAATAGATTTTCCCGCATTAGCAATTAAGTCTTTAATTTCAATAATATCTTCGGGATTGCGGACGAAACTCAATGCGATCCAATCAACTCCTTGATCTAAGCCAAAAATTAAATCTTCTTTATCTTTTTGGGTTAAAGCTTTGATTGAAAGACAAACACCAGGGAAGTTTACTCCTTTATTACTCGATAAATCTCCGCCAACGATGACGCGACAGTGAAGATTTTGATTTTGACGATCTACTTTCTCTACTAGCATCTCAACTTTCCCATCATCCAAAAGAATCGTGGCGTTTTCTGGTACTTCTGCGGTTAGACGGTCATAACTAATCGAACTGATTTGACGATCGCATTCTACTTGCCGACTAGTTAAGATAAAATCATCGCCAGTTTTAAGGGAAATTTTGCCACAAGCGAATTTTCCTAACCGAATCTTCGGACCTTGTAGATCTTGTAAAATGCCTACTGGTTGATTGAGTTTGAAGGCTGTTTGACGGATGAGGCGAATAGCTTTTTGATGATCTGATTGTCTGCCATGAGAAAAGTTAATTCTCAGAGTAGTTGCACCTGCTGTAATTAACTGACGTAGTACCTCTGGTTCGAGAGTAGCAGGACCTACAGTAGCAACAATTTTCGTCCGACGCGGAGATTTGAGCGATCGCATTAGTTTTGTAACTTAGATATCAACAGCTAATATGTCTCAAGCGAGACAATAGCAATGGACAATTATACTGCAAGTTATAGCTTAAAAATCTGCTTCTAATTCAGGAAATACTGTTAATTATAATCTGCGCCTTTGCGACTAATTAATTTTCAATCTGATCCCCATGCGCTATCTTAAAATCTTAGGTTTATTTTGGACTACTGCGATCGCTGCTGAATTGGAATATCGTCTGAATTTTGCGATCGCTGTTTTTACTAGTATCGCTAATTTAATCGGCAGTATTTTTAGTTTATTTTTGTTTTACCGTACTGGTTATACTTTCAGTGGTTGGAGTTGGGAAGAAGCACTGATTGTTTTAGGTATATTTACTCTGTTGCAGGGTTTTTCGGCAACTTTTTTAGTGCCAAATCTCAACCGCATTGTCGAACAGATTGAAAAAGGCACACTCGATTTTGTCTTACTTAAACCGATAAGTAGTCAGTTTTGGTTATCTACTAGAGTTATTTCCCCCTGGGGCTTTCCCGATTTACTCTTTGGCATTGGTTTGATTGTTTACATGGGGACAAAATTAGCCTTAACTTGGCAAAACTATTTACTCAGTCTCATTCCTCTAGGATTTGGCTTTATCATGCTTTATAGCCTCTGGTTTATTTTGGGTGCTACTAGTATTTGGTTTGTCAAAATTTATAATGTCACAGAAGTTTTACGGGGTTTATTAGAAGCGGGTAAGACTCCAATTATTGCTTATCCTGCCGTATATCGCTTCTTTTTTACATTCATTGTTCCTGTAGTATTTCTAACAACTGTACCCGCAGAAGTGATGTTAGGGCGCACTCAAACAAACTGGATCTTAGGTTCAGGTATTTTAGCAATTATTGCTTTGATTATTTCGATCTTTTTCTGGCGGTTTGCCTTACGTTTTTATACTAGTGCTTCGAGTTAAATCGACTTACAATAAAATTTACCGATTAATCAATTAACTTTTTGCAAGTTACTTAAATAATGTGTCGTTTATTAGCATATATTGGTTCAAAACTTCAGTTAGATACACTACTTTATAAACCAGAACACTCTTTAATTAATCAAAGTTATCAACCCCAGGAAATGACCGCAGGAGTGCTTAATGCGGATGGTTTCGGCTTAGGGTGGTATCATTCAGAAAAACAAGATTTACCTTATACCTATAAACATACTCTGCCAATTTGGAGTGACATAAATCTGCATCAATTGGCGCGTTATGTCGAATCTAATTGTTTTTTGGGTTATGTGCGTAGTGCCACCCCAGGATTACCTGTTGATTTAATTAATTGTCAGCCATTTACCGAGCATAATTTAATGTTTATTCACAATGGCTATATTGACAAATTTCGTCCTACTTTATACCGTCCAATTCGGAATCTTTTAAATGATTATACTTATCGAGCAATTCATGGGACTACCGATTCTGAACATATTTTTGCTTTGATTGTTAATCAATTACAAAATGAACCTAAAGCTAGTATCGAGATCGCTTTAAAAAAAGCTTTACAACAGCTTGAAGCCTTAGCGGAGCAAGATCAAATCTATGTTTCGGCTAATATTATTTTAGCAGATGGCGATCGCCTGATCGCCTCTCGTTTTGCGAATCGTCAACCACAGCCTACATTGTATTGGCTACAAGACGATCCGATCTATGCTAATGGCGTAATTATCGCCTCAGAACCAATGTTTGAGGGCAATTGGCAGAGTCTGCCCCATAGTAGTATTATTACCATAGGAAAAAACCTTGAAGTCAAGATTCAATCTATCTACTAAAGCAACAATTTTACAAGCTTTAGTCTTATGTCGCCAACAAACTTTAACTTTATTTGCCGATCTCAATCGCGATCTTTTTATCCAGCAATTTCATCCTGATTTTAGCCCTATAGGCTGGCATCTCGGACATATTGCTTTTACTGAAGCTTATTGGATTTTAGAGTATCTTGGCCAGTATCCCCCTTTATTTCCTGAATATCATCAATTGTTTGCTGCTGATGGCTTAGCGAAAGTTGCTAGACAAAACTTACCTCCTCTCAAGACAATTAAAGAATATTTAGCCATAGTAAGAAGTAAAGTCCTCAACTATTTAGAAGCTGAATCTACAGGTGAGCAAGAACGCCTTTGGTGGTGGTTGATTCAACATGAATCTCAGCATAACGAAACTATTAGTTTAGTATGGCAACTCTCAAAAGTTAATTCTCATAATTTCTATCGAGAAAAACCTAGTAAGCAGACAGAAACCTCAACTATTAATTTTGATATGGTATCGATTGAAGCAGGAGAATTTATTAGAGGTAATGATGAGATTCAAGCTCATGATAATGAACGTCCGAAGCATCAACTATACCTAGCTAGTTACGCCATAGATCGTTATCCCGTAACTTGCCAACAATATCAAGAGTTTATGCTAGCAGATGGCTATAAAAATCCTCATTATTGGTCAAAAGAAGGTTGGCAGTGGTTACAAAATAATTCGGTATCTCAACCGCTATACTGGCAAAATAGTTCTGCTTGGCAGCAGCATCCTGTATGTGGTGTAAATTATTATGAAGCTGAAGCTTATGCTAATTTTGTGGGCAAAAGACTACCAACTGAAGCAGAATGGGAAAAAGCAGCCCAATTTGAGATAATGGTTTTAAAAAATTGGCAACAAAAACAATTAGCAGCTTTAAATAATCAGAATAATCAATTATTTAATACTGTTCCTGTCAATGCTGATTCTGAAACTGAAAGCATTTGGGGTTGCTATAGTATGTTAGGTAATGTTTGGGAGTGGACAGCTTCGTGGTTTAGTGGCTACCAAGGATTTAAACATTATCTTTATCCTGGTTATTCTCAAGTTTACTTTGATCGGCAACATCGAGTTCTCAAAGGTGGCAGTTGGGCGACTCTTCCCTGGGCTTTAAGAAGTAGTTTTCGCAACTGGTATCATCCTTGGGTTAGAGAGATTTTTGCTGGCTTTCGGTGTGCCAAGTCCTGCTAATTTAGTAACAGTTTTAAGGGTAAAGATATTCGTAACGCTAAATTCCGTTCTTGCCAAAATCAGCAACGAGCCAAAATGGTAGAATTTGTGAAGAGTGAATCAATATTATGCAGCATTGCGCTAATTTTCCACATCTTTTATTTAAGAACAATCTCTAGCCCAAAAACTCCCCTAAGTTGGTCAACACGCCAGTGTATCAGTCACTGAGTTAGGGTAAACTTAAGCAAAACTCCTCGCCAAAAAATTAAATCGATAAAAATAGCCATAAATAAAAATTCTTAAATAATCCCTTAGACTAACGATACTATGCTAAAAAAACTCCTAGGCGACCCCAACGCCCGAAAATTAAAAAAATTTCAACCCCTAGTAGCAGAAATCAATCTTTTAGAAGAAGATATCAAACAGTTATCTGATGCGGAATTAAAAAACAAAACTACCGAGTTTCGCCAGCTACTAGACAATGCCACAAATCGTGAAGCCAGAGAAGAAATTCTCGATGAGATTTTACCAGAAGCTTTTGCTGTCGTAAGAGAAGCAGGAATTCGCGTTTTGGGAATGCGTCATTATGACGTGCAACTTTTAGGGGGAATTGTACTGCACAAAGGACAAATAGCTGAGATGAAAACTGGGGAAGGAAAAACCCTAGTATGTACTCTTCCTGCTTATCTTAATGGTTTGACTGGTCAAGGAGTTCATGTGGTTACGGTCAATGACTATCTAGCCAGAAGAGACGCGGAATGGATGGGACAAGTTCACCGCTTTTTGGGGTTGAGCGTCGGACTAATTCAAGCAGGAATGAGTCCAGAAGAAAGAAAGAAAAACTATGAATGCGATATTACCTACACCACTAACAGTGAATTAGGTTTTGACTACTTACGAGATAACATGGCAACAGTCATGGAGGAAGTAGTACAGCGTCCTTTTAACTACTGTGTTATTGACGAGGTGGACTCGGTATTAATTGATGAAGCCAGAACCCCCCTAATTATTTCAGGACAAGTAGAACGTCCTACCGAAAAATATCTTAAAGCAGCAGAAATTGCCCAAAGATTGGTTAAACAAGCAGTAGAAGATGGTCCTGGAGATTATGAGGTAGATGAAAAAGCTCGTAATGTCTTGATGACAGATGAGGGTTTTGAAAAAGCCGAAAGACTATTGGGCGTAGATGATCTTTTCGACCGCGAAAATCCTTGGGCGCACTATATTTTTAATGCACTAAAAGCCAAAGAACTATTTACCAAAGATGTCAATTACATGGTGCGAAACGATGAAATTGTCATTGTCGATGAGTTTACTGGTCGGGTAATGGTCGGAAGACGCTGGAGTGATGGTTTACACCAAGCTATTGAAGCCAAAGAAAGTGTGCCAATTCAACGGGAAACCCAAACTCTGGCTAGTATTACCTATCAAAACTTTTTCTTGCTCTATCCTAAACTAGCAGGAATGACAGGTACAGCAAAAACCGAAGAAACCGAATTTGAGAAGGTTTATAATCTTCAAGTTACGATTATTCCTACCAACCTTAAATCACAACGGCAAGATTTACCCGATGCTGTCTATCGCAAAGAAGTCGGTAAATGGCAAGCTGTCGCTGAAGACTGCGTTCAGATGCACGAAATCGGTCGTCCTGTGCTGGTGGGTACAACCAGTGTCGAGAAATCGGAGTTACTCGCTTCGCTGCTGCAAGAAAGAGAAATTCCTTATAACCTCTTGAATGCTCGCCCTGAAAACGTGGAACGAGAATCGGAAATTGTCGCCCAAGCAGGGCGTAAAGGCTCTGTTACTATTGCGACTAATATGGCAGGTCGCGGTACGGATATTATCTTGGGTGGTAACGCGGACTATATGGCAAGATTAAAAATCCGCGAGTACTTTATGCCCAAAATTGCCATTCCTGAAACTGACGGTTTAATGGCTGAAGTCCCCCAACTCAATGGAGGCAAAAAAACCCCACAAGGTTTTGCCCCTGGTGGACAGAAAAAGAAAACTTGGCGAGCTTCTCCTGATATCTTTCCGACCAAGCTCTCAACTCAAACCGAGAATCAACTCAAAGAAGCAGTTAAATTTGCTGCCCAAGAATATGGCGAACAGAGTCTTCCCGAACTAGAAGCAGAAGAAAAAATTGCGATCGCAGCTGAAAATGCCCCTGTCAAAGACCCTGTAATTCAAAAACTTAGGGCAGTATATCAAGCAATTCTCCAAGAATATGAAGAATTTACCCAAAGAGAACACGAAGAAGTAATCCAACTGGGAGGATTACACGTGATCGGCACAGAACGCCATGAATCTCGTCGCATTGATAATCAGTTACGGGGTAGAGCCGGAAGACAAGGTGATCCTGGCTCGACGCGATTTTTCCTCAGTTTAGAAGATAATCTGTTACGAATTTTTGGAGGCGATCGCGTCGGCAGACTCATGGAAATGATGCGAGTCGAAGATGATATGCCTATTGAGTCTAAAATGCTCACTAACTCTTTAGAAGGAGCGCAAAAGAAAGTTGAAACTTTTTATTATGACACCCGCAAACAGGTATTTGAATATGACGAGGTGATGAATAACCAGCGTCGCGCCATTTATGCTGAACGCCGTCGGGTTTTAGAAGGGTTAGACCTCAAGGAACAGGTGATTGAATACGCGGAAAAAACCATGAGTGAAATTGTCGATGCTTACATTAACCCCGAACTTCCCCCCGAAGAGTGGCAACTAGATAAGATGGTAGATAAAGTTAAAGAATTTATTTATCTTTTACAAGATTTAGAGCCAACTCATTTAGAAGATATGACCGTCGGAGAAATTAAGACTTTTCTCCATGAGGAAGTACGTAAAGCCTACGATCTCAAAGAACATCAAATTGACAGCGTGCAACCAGGGTTGATGCGTCAAGCGGAAAGATTCTTTATTCTGCAACAGATTGATACTCTCTGGCGCGAACACCTTCAAACTATGGATGGATTAAGAGAATCTATTGGTTTAAGGGGTTACGGACAAAAAGACCCTCTGATTGAATATAAACAAGAGGGCTATGAGTTGTTTTTAGAGATGATGATCGATATTCGCCGTAATGTTGTTTATTCTCTCTTCCAATTCCAGCCTCGACCCCA
>DAXETX010000259.1:0-11014 GCA_051155735.1 Xenococcaceae cyanobacterium | reverse complement strand
CATCGCTTTTTAGACTGAGAAACACATTAACAGAGAAGAGAGATTAGGAGAAACCATGCGACGTTGGCATATTTTTATTGTTAGTTTGTTATTCACCATAAGTCTGGGGTTATTTAGTTCCGCCTCTAGTAAAATAGACGAACCGCCACCAGCACCTTTATTTACAGGAATGGGAACTCACCATCATCCGATTACGACTGATTCACCGCAAGCACAACGCTATTTCGATCAAGGATTAGTTTTAGCTTACGGTTTTAATCATGCCGAAGCAGCCCGTTCGTTTCGAGAAGCGATCAAACTCGATGCTGATTGTGCTATGTGTCATTGGGGTTTAGCTTACGTTTTAGGTCCTAATATTAATGTCCCAATGGCAGATGAAGCGATACTTGAATCTTATCAGGCAATTAATCAAGCATTGCAGTTAGGGTCAAATAGTAGTCCTCTAGAACAAGCTTATATCGCAGCCTTAGCGGAACGCTATACCGATAAAGTTGTTGCAGATCGCAGTGTTTTAGATCGCAACTATGCCAAAGCGATGCAACAGGTTGTTGAAAATTATCCTGACGATCTTGATGCTGCAACGATCTACGCGGAAGCTGTAATGGATACTACACCTTGGAATTACTGGACAGAAGCCCAACAACCCAAGCCAGAAATTCAAGCAGTTTTAACTACTTTAGAATCAGTGTTACGCGGTAACCCCAATCATCCAGGGGCAAATCATCTTTATATCCATGCACTAGAAGCCATGCATCCTGAAAAAGCGATCGCAGCAGCCGACCGATTAGGTACTTTAGTACCAGGTTCAGGACACTTAGTACATATGCCTTCCCATATTTATGTTCGGGTAGGACGCTATCATGATGCAGTAGTAGCCAATCAAAAAGCGATCGCTGTAGATCGAGACTATATTACTCAATGCCATGCCCAAGGAGTTTATCCTTTAGCTTATGTCCCTCATAATCATCATTTTCTGTGGTTTGCTGCCATTTTAGAAGGCAATAGCAAGTTAGCTATAGCAGCAGGGAAGAATGTGGCTAACATGGTCGATCCGCAAATGATGCGAGAACCAGGAATGGGAACATTACAACACTTTTATGCGGTTCCTCTTTATAGTCTAGTTCGCTTTGGTAAATGGCAAGAAATTTTGGCGACACCGCAACCAGAGTTAGACCTAAAATATCCGACAGGAGTTTGGCACTATGCTAGAGGTTTAGCCTATACAGCAACAGGAAAACTTCCCCAAGCCAAACAAGAACTGCAAGCATTAACGACACTGGCTAAAGATCCAGAGTTAGCATCTGTAACTATTTGGGATTTGAATACGACTCAAAATCTGTTGCAAATTGCCACTAAGGTATTAGCTGGCGAGATAGATGCTAAACAAGAAAATTACGATAGTGCGATCGCTCATTTGACTCAAGCCGTTCAACTCGAAGACGCACTCAATTATAATGAACCCCCAGACTGGTCAACTCCTACTAGACAATATTTAGGAGCATTATTCCTTGCTGCACAGCGTCCGACAGAAGCAGAGCAAGTCTATCGCCAAGATTTAGCAATTTATCCGAATAATGGCTGGTCTTTGTGGGGTTTAGCCCAAAGTCTGCAACTGCAAGGTAAAGCAGCAGCAGCTAAAGCGGTGCAACAACAATTTAATTCGGCTTGGCAATATGCTGATGTCAAACTTACTACCTCTCAACTCCAAGTAAATTAGTAATCTAGAGGGATTAGTCATTAAAAAAAACCGAGGTTAGAATAGCGGAATCTTAATTTGAACTACACAATTGGTTATGAAAACTACGATAGTAAGTCTAATAGCTACCCTCACTACTATCTCGCTATCTTTTCCGACTCAAGCCGAAAACCTCAGTCATCTTAATCAACTTTTAGGCACAAAACAATGCAACGATTGCGATCTGAGTAATGCTGGTTTGATTCACGCTAATCTAGCGGGGGCGCAATTGAGAGGGGCGAATTTAGTTAATGCGAATCTGAGTCAGGCTAACTTAGCAGGTGCAGATTTAACAGGAGCAAATCTTACAGGCGCGTCTTTGTATGGAGCGAATCTGACTGGGGCGAATTTGACTGGGGCGAATCTTACCAGTACGGATTTAAGAAATACTTATCTGATGAATGCCCAATTAGAAGGCGTTAATCTTGATACCGCTAATCTCAATGGGGTTAAAGGCATTACTACCGAAGCAGCAACCGCCGAACAATTTCACCGTTGGGGAGTTAGAGAAAGCGATCGAGGTAATTATACCGCAGCAATTGCTCATTATCATCGGGCGATCGCCATAGATCCAGAATTTGCGCCAGCTTATTTAGCTTTAGGGATAATTTATTACCGCACTGATAATGAACCGCAGGCAAAAAGTAACGTCAAAATCGCTGCTGAATTGTTTGAAGCCCAAGAAAATCAATTAGGGAAAGCTACCTCAAACGAATTTTTACAAAATATCGAGTTAAAAAATCAAATCGAAGCGGATATTGAGAAAAAAGAACGGGGTGGTTCTAATTTCGGCAAGTTTCTTGGTAGTGTTGGTTCTTTACTATTGCAACTCATGTTGTAAAATGCCAGTTATTTGACTTAAATATCTAGAAACGCCCAAAACATGATTAAACTCTCGACTATTATCCCTGGAGCTTCCGTTTTTTTCCTAGGCTTGGCGTTAAATAGCACCCAGGCTAGGGCTGCTATTATTACAGTTGTAAATTCAGGGTTTGAAGCACCAAATTTAGCGGGGGTAGAACCCATTGTTGGGGATGAAGTTTTTACCTTTGAAACGCCACCTGGATGGGAATTATACGATCCGTCAGGATTAATTCCAGCCGAAGCTAATCTCGCCACTTCTTATCCTGGGGTTTGGAATCCTTCTTCGGCTTTTTATCCTAATGAAGCACCTGAAGGGAAAAACATTGGGGCAATTTTTCTCAACCAAACTCCTGGTAGTGGTGTAGTAGGTTTTAGCCAAACGTTTCCTGATACTTTACAAGCAAATACGCAATATACTTTACAAGTAGAAGTGGGTAATCCTGGTGCGGATTTGTTTGCTGGGTTTCCTGGCTATGCCATACAATTATTAGCAGGAGACACTATAATTGCTGAAGATAATAATACTTTAAATATCGCTGAAGCAAGTTTTAGTAATGCGGTTATTGTTTACAACACTTCTAATAATGAGCCAAATTTAGGACAGCCATTACAAATTAGACTTTTAAATACTTTAGAAAGTGAGGGTTTAGAAGTAAACTTTGATAACGTTCGATTCTCAACTGCATCTATTGCTGAAGCAACATCCGTTCCAGAATCGAATCTAGTTGGGGGTTTATTAGTGTTAGGTATGAGTTTTTTCGGGATTAAATTAGGAAATACTCTGACAAGAAGGACAAAAATGACAAGAACGTCCCGATAACTTAATTTTTTCGATGGGAGTCTGACAAACTTTGCAAGGCTCTCCTTTTCTGCCATATACCCAGGCAAAATCGCCGTAGTTACCACTAACTCCTAACAAATTTAAAAAATCACTAAAAGTTGTGCCACCTTTATTGATGGCAGTTTGCAACACCTCTATGATGGCACTGTGGAGTTGTTGAATTTGAGTCTCGATTAATTCTATACCCAACACGTCAGGCTTAATTGCACTTTTAAATAAAGCTTCATCAGCATAGATATTACCAATCCCTGCGACGATACTTTGTTCTAGCAGTAAAGTTTTAATCGGACGACGACGCTGATTAATTTTTTGAGCTAAATAATCTGGCGTAAACTTGAGGTCAAAGGGTTCTAAACCCAACTTTTGTAACCCTGTAATAACAGTTTCGGGGGCGACTTCAGGCGGTACTAACCAAAACTTGCCAAAAGTACGAGTATCAACGAAGCGTAATTCTTGATTTTCAGCAAAAAAAACCCGAATCCGAGTATGTTTATGGACTGGTGTCTCTCGATTAATCCATAACAATTGACCAGTCATCCGCAGATGAACCCCTAACCAGCCCCCAGAAGCTAATCTAGCCAAAAGATACTTGCCTCTTCTCTCCCAAGCAGTAATGGAATTGCCAACTAAATCAGTCAAAAATTCGGCTTCAGCAAGAGGATAAGCCAGAGTTTTTGCCAGTAAGATCTCTGCACCCTTGATTGGTTGCTTAGTAGTTAATCTGTTGAGTCCGCGACGGACTGTTTCGACTTCTGGTAACTCTGGCAAGGTTAGTGAATTCTCAACTTTAGACAAATAAAATATAGCAGGAGAAAGTTACAGATTTAAGACAAATTTTGCCATTGCAACCCGACAAAATGAGCATTACGACCCAAGGTATCAACTTTTTGTTCAATTTCGCCAATTTTGAGATTGAAAGGAATTGCCGTTGTGAAGTATTTTTGAACTGACATCCCAATTTCTGGTGCAAGATAAGCAGCACTGATAGTAGCCAAACCCATTCCTAATAGCTGTCCCATTGGCTCTCGTGGTAATAAGAGGTGGGTTGTCAGAATCATCCCTGTGGTTAATGCGATGGCAACAGAAGAGTTTGTGCCACAGCGCGGATGTAAAGCTAAATGCCAATCGCCTCTTTGAAGCCGAGTTAAAGCAATTCTTACTGCTTGTTTCAGTTTGAGGGGATTAATTTCACCATAGAGAAAAAAACCTTTTTCGGTAGATAATCCGCCAATAGTCTCATTGTCTTTAGTTAAGTTGTTATCTTCTAAGCTGCTGAGTACCCAAACTGTAGCGTGTTCTAGAGCGTGTACCTGACGCAACATCAAAAAGTTTTTCAAGCCAGGAATAAATCCTAACTGCTGTAGTAGTTCACTATCCTGATTGGGACGCGGATAAAACCAGTCCCAAGAATTATAGCTAGAGGCATCATTCATAGTTCCATTGAGCCAACATTATGATTTAGTTAACCTTAGATTTAGTTTAACGATAACAGGGGGTTACTGGCTGTTCGATAGTTAAAGTTTCTCTTACCCCATCGTTGTCAAAATCTAATTGTACTGAATTTCTAGCAGCAAGAAACTGCTGAGGGTTAATGCCATTTTGAGCTAAAGCAGGTTGAATGTTAAATTGCATCTGGTTGTTAAAAACTAAAGTTCCATCTGCATAAACACTAGTTCTTTGGGGTGATAAACTAGGTTCACTCCACAAAGCAACTCCTGTCCCCTGACAAGAATGATCGATTCCTGCGACAAAATTGTTTAGCAAAGGATTAACGAAAGAGTCATAGACTTGGCTAACTCCTGCTACAAGAGTTTGACTATTAAGAGTTGCAGGAGAATTAAGATTAGAAGAAGGGATCGCTCCTGTAATACCATTATTAAGTACAGGACTGTTATTGTTACTCACTGTGATCTTCGGATTAGTCCTTTGAGCTAAAGCGGAGTTCCCACTAAGATAAACATGATTTACTACTTGCCCTTGGTGAACTCGTTTGGTAAGATTCCAGCCTGGGCTAAAAAAGAGTTTCAGTGTACTACCTTCAGTAAATCCCCCAGTATGAGCAATTACGAAATCGGGTTGAGTTGGATCTTTATGAAACGCTACAAGTTGTAACTCTCCGTTACGATAAACTATTTTGTTAATATAACCTACGCGATCGTCTTGTCCGTCAACTCGGAGGGTATAACCATTAGTATTGGTAATACGGCGACAACTATTGCTATAGTCAAAATCATTTAAAAGTAGATTTACGGCTACAGGGCTTACTCCTATTTCTTGCCAACAAGGTTGTCCGCCTGGCAATTGCTCGATAATTTCTAAGCGATACTCTTTGTAACCAAAAGGAACAGCTACCAGCATAAATTGACCTTGGTTAACTGGTTGCGCTTCAAAAGCCACTGCTGAGGGTGCGGTAATCGCTAAAGAACTAGTAAGAACCGATGCGCCGAGAGCTAAAGCTGGTAGAGTTTTATTTAGTTTCATCGTTCGTTAAAAATTTGCGTTTAATGTCTGCGTAAGTTGTTACATCTTGATAATTAATTAGGACCAAATTTGAATTTTTATGCAATATTGCCTATAGCAGTTGGCTATTTTTCGGAAGAATCTTGCCGTAATTTGGTTAAATTACTTAAGTAAACAAACTTAGTTATAAAATACTAATCAATAAAGATGTCACAAATGTTTAATCGTAAATTTTGGTTTTCTAGTCTGTTAGCAGGGTTTTTAACTATCGCTTTAGCTGCTTGTGGCGGTGGAGGAGAAGAAACTGCTAGTTCTACCGACGAGGCAATTACTAGTCGTTTGGATACAGTTAAGAGTCGTGATAATGTAGCTTGCGGAGTTAACGGACAATTGCCAGGATTCAGTTTTGTCAATGAAAATGGCGAGTATTCAGGAATGGATGTGGATATTTGTCGTGCGATCGCTGCTGCTTTATTTGATGACCCCACCAGAGTAGAATATCGCGATCTGAGTGCGCAAGAACGGTTTACGGCAGTTCAGTCAGGAGAAGTAGATGTACTGAGTCGGAACACTACTTGGACGCTGAGTCGTGACACTTCTGTGGGAATGGAGTTTGCCCCTACTACTTTTTATGATGGGCAAGGAGTTATGGCAACCAATGCTAGCGGGGTTGAAGAAGTGCAAGACTTAGAAGGTAAATCGGTATGTGTCTTAGCAGGGACAACCAATGAGCAAAACTTAGCAGATCGGATGCGTAAACTAGGAGTCGATTATCAACAAGTAGTGTTTGAAGATACAGACGCTGTTTATGCTGCTTACGAACAGGGAAGATGTGAAGCCGTAACCAGCGATCGCTCTCAGTTAACGGCAAGACGGGTAGTTTTAAGTAATCCTGACGATCATCAAGTATTAGATGTTGTCATCTCCAAAGAGCCTTTAGCCCCCTTAGTAGCCAATGGTGATGCTATGTGGTTCGACGCTGTTAAGTGGATTACTTATGCTTTAATCCAAGGGGAAGAATTGGGTATTACTTCGGAGAATATTGACACTTTTGCTAACTCTGAAGACCCGCAAATTCGCCGTTTTTTGGGTCAAGAGGGTAATTTAGGCGAAGATATGGGATTACCCAATGATTTTGCAGCTAGGATTATTCGACATGTTGGTAATTATGGAGAAGTGTATGAGCGTAATATTGGCGAGCCTTTTGATTTAGACAGAGGCTTAAATCAACTTTGGACAAATGGCGGTTTATTATATTCGCCTCCTTTTAGATAAGTTGGTTGTTTCGTCGAAATTTTTTGTTAGTGGTTAATAGTTAATTGTGGATTGTTAGCTACTAACTACTGTTTAGTATTAGAAATCAAAATAATAACAATAATAACAAACATCATTTAATCAATCATATCGAACTCTAGAAGAGATTAAATTTGTCAAAAAAAACCATTAAATAATTAGCTAGGAAAATTATGAATAATCCAGAAATTGAAACTGAATTAGCAGGTAAGATAAATCAGCTTAATCTTGATATTAAATCTGAATTTAAGGTAGTAAATGAGCGCCTAAATAATATAGATAATAGATTAGTGGCAATTGAAACTAGAATGGACGAGCAAAGAAGTTCAATAGCAAAAATTCCTGATTTAGCAGAAAAAGTAGGTGAACTAAAAAACTGGAGACAGATTGCATTAATAGTAATAGCAGCAGTAGTTAGTGGAGTTTTAGGTTGGATATTAAGAAGCGGAAGAATTTAAAATTGTGTGAAATTAAAATGTTTCGACTGAGAATTTTCGGTTAGTGGTTAGTGGTTAGTAGTAAATTGTTAACTACTGACTACTTGTTATTATCAGAGGCAAAAAATCATGTTGATTAATATCGATTTAGTTCCTGAAGTAAACAGCAGTAACTATCCTGAAGCCTTCAAATCTTTGGTTGCTGGTCGTAGCAAAAAAAAGTTAGGTAATTTTGCTAAGTTAAAAAACTTCGGGGTAAATTTAGTTACTTTAAATCCTGGTGCTTGGTCAGCTTTGCGACATTGGCATTCTCAACAAGATGAATTTATTTATATTCTTGAAGGAGAAGCTACTTTAGTTATTGAGGGAAAAGAACAAATCTTGCAGCCAGGAGATTGTGCAGGAATAAAAAGAAGTTAGCATCATCCCATTCAGCCCTAAAGCCATAATCGGAGGAACGACAGGAAGCCATAATCCCCAATACAGCAAGGCTAAATAAGATAACAAGATTAATCCAGCAACAGCTAGCACGATACCAGTAAAATTCTGTCAGGGCGATCGCGGATTCCTGTAGTTAGAGTAATTCCTGCTTCTGCTAAATAAATTTCTGCTAGACGGATAATCAAAGAAAATTGATATTTTTCCGAGTCACAGATTACTTTACTATCAGACGATACGGACTGTGAGTCAGGGCAAGGCATCCCTAGTAAAACCCGTCTTAAATGACTATCTTGATCGTTGATGACATCAATAAACCCAATTTGGTCACTAGATAGTCCTGGAGGTGGTGCAATTCGGTCTGGCAAAATTTTGGCGATCGCTATGGCAGTTCGATATTAATCTAGTGGTTAGTGGTTAATTGTTCATTGTTTATTGATACTTTACCTACATATCTACCCATCCACTAATCAATTAACCCTTCTTCTCTGGCTTTTAGTTCAGTTTGAATCCGAATATTTTTACCAGGTTCAGGATATACTTCCAAAGCATCCTGGATTTTTGTCCAATAATGACGAACAGTCCGTTCCGCAATGCACATTCGCTTGGCTATTTCTTTATCTTGTAATCCTTCATCAAAAGCTAAAACCAATAGATCTAACCATTGGGGTTTAAATTCTCCACCCTTTTGCATTCCTTGTAAATGATCAGGGAGAGTTAGTAGAAGCTATTGGTAGTGGTTTTAATGCTGATGTTCGAGAAAGTGGCACGGGACAAGGAGGGACAATTAATCTTACAACTGACCGCCTGGTGTTAACTAATAGCGCACAAATATCTGCTAGTACCTTCGGTCAGGGTAATGCAGGACAATTAAATGTTACAGCTAATTCTATCTAACTGAGCGGTTTTTCTCCGATTAATCTTAGTGGTTTGTTTGCAGCAGTAGAAAATGGCGCTACAGGAAGAGGCGGAGAGATAAATGTTTTTACAGAGCGTTTGCTATTAAAAAATGGCGGACAAATCGCTACTGCTACTTTTAGTGATGGCAAAGCAGGAGATTTGACAGTTGAGGCTCAATCTATCGAGATCATAGGTGAAGTTCCACAGAAGCATTATTCCGTAAGATATTATCTAAATCTTGAATGGTAATTTTTGTTTCATCTCCTGTGACTAAGAAGGTGTCAGATGGTTCGTGACTAAATTCTCCATGGGTGGCAATGTGAAGAATCGAATATTGATTATTAGTTAATTCTTGTTGTAAACTTTTGGGGTTAAATTCTCCATCAAGTAAAGTTTTGGTATTTGACAATTGAGTTTGCACTAAACCGATTTCTTGCGCCACATTAGGCAGTGGTGGAAACTGACTACCATCAGCTAAAGTGCTACTCTTAGTTACTCCTACAGCAAGAGCTTGAAATTTTTTAGTTTTGTCAAGAGTTGTCGGAGTTAGGGTTAAACTAGGGGTTGTAGCGATCGCATATTCAGCGATTAAAAACCTCTCGCCATTGTGTAAAGCTGCCATCGGGATACTACGCAAAATCCCATCTTGAATAAAAACCATAGTTTGGGTTGCTGTTTGTTGCAGTTGCTGGGCAAAGGGTGCAATCAACCATTGATAAAGTGTTTCTGCTTGGGTGGTATCGTATTGTTCATCAAAATAGCTTTCTAATCCGATGCGAAATTGATTGATAGTTTCGATTAGAGTCTCTCTTTTTAGATTGAGCCAGTGTAGTTGTTGGCTACCATCAGGAAAGTGAACAATTAAAGCAGTGCGATCGCCAAAGATAATCGAGTAAAAATCAGTTGACGGTAAATTGGTTCAATAACTTATTGTTGGGAATAAGAGCCAGTGCTAAACTCTGTTCGTAATAACTGAGAGCTTGTTTGTCTTCTTCTCTAGCTTGTTGTTGTAACTGTTGTGCTTCTAGTAAATCTCCTGCTTGTTGAGCGGAATTAGCCCGCCGAGATGCTACTCTAGCTAGACTACTATAGAGATTACCCAAGCCATGATTAACAGCTACTAAATAAATAGTTAGGTGGTATTGTTGAGCTATTTTGAGACTCGCTTCTAAAGAGACTAGAGCCTGTTGATAATTTCTCTGAAGCCGATAAGCTTCCCCTAAGCTGCCCCAGGCTGCTGCTTCTCCCTGTTTATCCTTCGTCTCTTGAGCTAGGGCGATCGCACTTCCTGAGACACATTTTCTTCGCGCTAATTCTGAGGTAGATAATAAATTGTTAGTTTCTGCTAAATTACCACATAAAATAGCGATCGCCTTTTGTTGTTGCCCCCAATAATTATAAGCTTGCGCTTGTTCGGTAAGTAACCGTCCTACTTTTTCTTGATTGCCTTGTTGTCGATAGTAACTAATTAGGTTTGACCAATAAGCGATCGCTGTTTCGATTGCTCCCAATTGCTGCTCGACTCTAGCGAGATTTTCTCTAACTATGGCTGCTTGAGCAAGATTATTGTGCTGTTGATATTGTTGTAAAGCTTTTTCCCAAATTACTTTTGCCGAAGGATAGTCGCCTTGCTGATACAATACTACTCCTTGATTTACCAGGCTAGCTGGCTGTTGGCGAGGCACTGAGTTAATACTTGAGCTTAAGCCACTAGTAGCAAATTGTCCCCAACCTAAACAAAAAACCAGAGTTAAACCCAAACCAAATTGCCAGAAACTCTTTGATCGCATTTTAAATAATGATTCCGAACTCAGGTTAACATCATCTTATCCGACTCTAATAATCCTGCCCCTAATGCAACGATCAGCAGGTTAGAAATTGATGTAGTTGCGGTAATCGATAGCCCACTGCGCCAGTTAAAAACATGGCGATCGCACATCCAACATACAGTAATGCTATCCCTGCGCCAGCACCATTACCAAAAATAGGAGCAAACAGCGAACTTAAGATAGTCTCTGACTGCATCGCTGGTTCGAGAATGCGATC
>DAXETX010000258.1:0-9546 GCA_051155735.1 Xenococcaceae cyanobacterium | reverse complement strand
TATGAAGAGTGGCTTCAGGGCATTTCTCGAACAGCAAGGCAGTTTGAAGGTCATAATGGGGTAACTGTTCTCAGACCGCAACCTGGTTCGAGAGCCGAATATGTAATTATTTTGCGCTTTGATCAATACGATAATCTTTGTCGCTGGATGCGATCGCCAGAACGACAAGAATGGATTGAACGGGCTAAACCTCTCACCGAAAAAGCAGAGACTGTTCAAGTCTTGACAGGCTTGGAAGCTCTAGTTTCTCTTCCTAACACTGTTTCACTACCTCCGCCAAAATATAAAACTGCTTTTGTGACCTGGATTGGCGTTTTCGTTTGTGTTTCTATCTTAGGCTATGTTTTAGCTCCTTACTTAATAGATTTGCCTTATTTATTACGTCAAGCAATTATGACTGGATTAGTAGTTGTATTATTGGCTTATATCGTGATGCCTAGATTAACGCGTTTATTTTATGGCTGGCTTCACTCATCATAAAAATTATATTTTTCAATAATTTTCGGAATTGGTATTCTATACGAGTAAAAATAGATTCAATATTATGACTAGCATTACTTTGAGCCTTAAACCCTTCATCGATCAAATTAGCGAGACAGATTTGGAATATCTCTGCAAAGAAAATCCTGAAGCGCGATTAGAAATTAATACCGAAGGTCAATTAATAATCATCTCTCCGACAGGAAGCGAAAGTGGGAAACGCAATACAAGTTTAATTTTTCAAGTCGAATTATGGAATCGTCAGCAAAATTCGGGAATAGTATTTGATTCTTCGACAGGGTTTAAACTATCTAATGGTGCAATTCGATCTCCTGATGTAAGTTGGGTTACTCTGGCTAAATGGAATAGTTTAACTAAACAACAGCAAAGAAAATTTGCTCCTATCGATCCCGATTTTGTGATTGAATTAATGAGTCCTACAGACGATCTAGACGAACTGCAACGCAAAATGCAGGAGTATCGAGACTGCGGGGTAAGACTAGGATGGTTAATTAACCCTGACGCAAAGCAAGTAGAAATTTATCGCCAACCAGAAGAAATAGAAATCTTAAAAAATCCCTAAACTTTATCGGGAGAAAGCATTTTACCCAATTTAATTGTCAATTTAAAAGATATCTTTGAAAATTAAACTAAGAATTTATATTTCTGTTGAAAACCCCACTTTTTCCCATAGTCAGAAACGAACAGCGATCGCACTACGGCATAATATAAAGAGGCATTTCCATCCATTCCTTCTTCTTGGAGTTGTAAGGCGCGATCGCAGCGTACCAGGGACTGTGCGAACGCATTTCATTACAGAATAAACAAACAGCGATCGCGCTTTCAGAATAATCAAGAGTGGCATTGATATTTAACCCTTCTTCTCGAAAAAGATTAGTATAGTAACATCTAAGTCAAACCAAAGTTTTCAATGCAGATTACTCTCGATCTTTCTGAAGAATTAGTGTCTCGCCTCAATTCTATTGAAGATAAACTACCGCAAGTTATAGAATTAGGGCTACGAGAGCTAAATGCTAGTAGCCAAGATGGATTTAATGGTATTGCTGAAGTTTTAGAGTTTTTGGCTACTTTACCCACACCAGAGGAAATTATTGCTTTACGTCCTTCTGAAGCATTGCAAAACCAAATTAGTAGGCTGTTAGAGAAACATCGCGATCGCAATTTGACAGATGCAGAAACTCAAATGTGGGAACAATATCAATATCTCGAACATTTAATCCGCAAAGCTAAAGCTAAAGCTTATTTAAAACTTACAGAACAGAAAAAAAATGAGCAGTAGTTATATTCCTACTGCAATAAGGCGTGTAGTGCGTGAGCGTGCCAATTATTGTTGTGAGTATTGTTTAGTCCCTGAAGCTTTTACCTTTGCTTCTCATGAAATCGACCATATCATAGCTAGAAAACACGGAGGCAAAACCACAGCAGAAAATTTGGCTCTTTCTTGCACAATTTGCAATCAACATAAAGGTAGCGATCTAGCTTCTATCGATCCAGAAACAAATGAACTTACTCCTTTATACAATCCTCGCAAATATAATTGGCAGGAACATTTTAAGATACAAGACAATCAAATTATTCCCTTGACTGCCGAAGGTAGAGTAAAGGTACGTTTGTTACAGTTTAATCTTCAAGAAAGAATCGAGGAACGTAAATTACTCATAGAAGCGGGAATTTTGAAATCTTCTGAAGTATCAGAATAGCGATCGCAGTTCACCGCATAATTTTAAAAACCGCGATCGCCTACGACATAATATAATGAAGCATCGTATTCCATTTTTCATCGCTTCTTCTTGGAGTTGTAAGGCGCGATTGCGCAACCTGTAGCCGACCGATCGCACTTAGTTTTTACTGTCTAGATTAGGTTACGATCTATTTTTACTCAAAGTGGAGAAATTAATTTATGAGTAAGTTAGTTTTAGAGCGTGAGACACCGCCTTGGCGTGAAGATCAAACTGGAGCAATTCGCGTGGGAAACACAAGGATTTTACTGGAAACTATTAGCTGAGATACTTTAGCTGGTAATGCTTTGTAGTCATCGGTTACTTTTAATAAGTGATAGAGTTGAGTAAAATTAGGTATGGGGTGTTTTTTGAAGAAAGCTTGTCTGCATTGATAAATCCCACAGTTATAAAGGTTTTTAGACAAGAAGCATAAATTATCTATCTCGTCCCATTCTGGCTTAGATGACTTAATCAAATGTTTCTCAACCAGCTTCATTTTGCTCGTTCTCCAAACATTTAATAATGCATTCGGTTCTTCTTTTTTGCCTTCTTAGACCGTATATTCTGGCACAAAAGGAAGTGATTATGGAAATGAAGTCTTGCATTAAATCTTCTTTTTCTTCTCGTGCTTCGTTAATCACTTCTACATCTTTCCCTGGTGAATTTAGTAGAACTTTAATGTAGTTGAAACCCACACGAGTCAGCCTATCTTTGTGTTCGCAGACAATCAAATTATAATCATCTCTCTCAAAAATTTTGATTAACTTTTTTCGAGAGTCGTTTACTCCACTTCCCACCTCCTTGACTATTCCTACTATTCTGTAGCCACGAGCAACACAATATTGTTCTACTCTTAATGCAGCATAGTCACTTAACTTCATGTCTGGTATTTTAGACGTTAATTGACTATATTTGTCTATAATCTTAATGAAGTTTTATAATACCCGAATTTAGCGATCGCGTTGTGAGGCCTTGTACTCACGGTAAAACTCGCGAAGAGGCAATTCGCAACGGGGAAGAAATAATTGAAATGTATCTCTCTTCTGTCACTCTAGGCAAAAGAGCAGTAAAATTCATCCTGAATCCTTACGAAGGAGTTAAACTCAAAGATTATCGCACTCGCCCCGCTGCGGTTAAAATTTTGACCGCAGAACCTAATTTACCACCGAGAAATCCGCCAATTCGTTATCGTAAAAATGTTCCTACTTGCTGGTTAGAAATGACTCTAACTGAAGGACGTAATCGACAAATAAGGCGCATGACTGCTGCTGTAGGATTTCCCACTCTCAGATTAGTTAGAGTTAAAATTAGTGTTAAGATTTGTAAGACTCATCCAATCTCAAAACAAAGTAACAACTCTTTTCAATTTCACAATTTCTCCCTTGAATCCCTCCGACCAGGAGAATATCGAGAATTAACTAAGCACGAAAAACTGCTACTACAAAAACTATTTTAAATACAAAATTTAACTTGTAATTCGAGATTTCTTTGTAAAAATTATTATTCTTTAAAGCAAAGAAATGTATATACAAAATTAGCAAAATAAGCTTAAAAAAATTAACTAAAAAATACGTCTCAATTCAAAGAGATGTAAATATACTGAAAATGTTAGGCAAAATCCAAATTGCCATAACAAATTGTAATTTACCCAGTAACAATAACTATGACAACTACTTTCAAACAAGGTCAAAGTTATAGTGTGTGGGAGCGTTTTTGTCAGTGGATTACCAGCACTAACAATCGTATTTATGTCGGTTGGTTCGGTGTATTGATGATTCCCTGCTTGCTCACTGCAACTATCTGTTTCATCATTGCTTTTATTGCTGCACCTCCTGTCGATATCGACGGAATTCGCGAACCTGTAGCTGGTTCTCTACTCTATGGCAACAATATTATTTCGGGTGCAGTCGTACCTTCGTCTAATGCCATTGGCTTGCACTTTTATCCAATTTGGGAAGCAGCTTCTCTTGACGAGTGGTTATACAATGGCGGTCCTTATCAACTAATAGTTTTCCATTTCTTGATTGGTGTATTTTGTTGGATGGGTCGTCAGTGGGAACTCTCTTTCCGTCTAGGAATGCGTCCTTGGATTTGTGTCGCTTATAGCGCGCCTGTAGCTGCTGCTACCTCCGTCTTTTTAATCTATCCTTTAGGACAAGGTTCTTTTTCTGATGGGATGCCTTTAGGAATTAGTGGTACTTTCAACTTTATGTTTGTGTTCCAAGCTGAACACAATATCCTGATGCACCCCTTCCATATGTTAGGTGTCGCGGGTGTTTTTGGTGGCGCACTCTTTTCTGCGATGCATGGTTCTCTAGTAACTTCTTCTCTAGTACGAGAAACTACTGAAACTGAATCGCAAAACTACGGTTATAAATTCGGTCAAGAAGAAGAAACCTACAACATCGTAGCAGCCCACGGCTATTTTGGTCGTTTGATCTTCCAATATGCTTCTTTTAACAACAGTCGTTCTTTGCACTTTTTCTTAGGTGCATGGCCTGTAATTGGTATCTGGTTTACTGCTATGGGTATTTCTACTATGGCATTCAACCTCAACGGCTTTAACTTTAACCAATCCATTCTCGATTCTCAAGGTCGGGTAGTAGGCACTTGGGCTGATGTGCTAAACCGTGCTAACCTCGGTTTTGAAGTGATGCACGAACGCAACGCCCACAACTTCCCTCTAGATTTGGCTAGTGGCAAAGCTACTCCTGTAGCTCTTAATGCTCCTGCTATTCATGGTTAGACACGAATCAACTAATTAAATAAATCATTAAAAAATGCCTTCAGCTGAAGGCATTTTTTGTTGATGAGTCAAGCGATTAATCTCAACTCAATTAATGCTTAATAGATTAAGCTGTAGCTTCGGCAAGAGGATAGACACTGATTTTTTGCTGTCCTCTTTTTCTGTATTCAAATTTAACTACACCTTCAATCAGAGCAAAGAGAGTATCATCATTACCACGACCGACATTGTTTCCAGGATGGAATTTCGTACCTCTTTGGCGAACTAAAATGCTACCAGCAGTGACTTTTTGACCGCCATAGCGTTTCACACCTAGTCTTTTAGAATTGGAGTCACGACCATTACGAGTACTACCTGTTCCTTTCTTGTGAGCCATATTTTTCTCCTCAGTATTTGTTTATCGCTTGGTTTATTCTGCCACTACTTCTACAGGTGCTGCTACCGCTTCTGGTTCAGTAGTATCTGTTTCTGAAGCCAAGACTGAACCATTAAGGTTAATCGAATTAACCATGAACCGCGTAATTTCTTGACGATGTCCTCGTTTTTTGCGAGTTTTCTTCTTAGGCTGCATCTTATAGACAATGATTTTTTTACCACGAAGATGCTGCATAATAGTCCCTTCTACTGTAGCTCCTTCGATATAAGGTTGACCCACAGTGATTTCATCATTGTGACTAACTAATAAAACTTTATCTATAGTGTAATCAGATTCGGGGTCTGCATGAAGTAATTCGATATCGTAAAAGCGACCAGGTTCAACTTTGAGTTGTTTTCCGCCAGTTTCGATGATTGCGTAAGTCATAGTGATTTTTTTATTGTAAGTTTGCCGTACGGGTAGCTAATACCAATTTTTTGGCTGTAGCATTTTGGGTTTCTAACCCGATCCGAGCAGGTTGAGACACACGATCTATAATTATCTAAAATAGATTGATATCTTGTCAAGGGGCTTTGTGACCAACCAGGGCAAACGCATACCATTTCTCGAAAATAGCGAGATAGTTAAATTTAGGCAGTCCGCAGAGGGCAGAAGCAAAGAAAAATCAAGGTTTAGGGTTTTAATTTTGTCTTAATAAAATTAATTATGTCTCCAGTTACTTTTGAGAATTGGGATCATACTCAACCAGCCAAAATTTTAGAAAAAAAGAGCTACTTGCTTGTACTGATGTTGCTACTTATTTTCCACCATCCCAAGATGAGGCAAAACCCAGACAATTATTCTCCTGGAATAGTCAAACTCTGAATAATGTAGTCAAAATAGGGTATGACTTCTGCTGCATCTTCGGCTTGGAGTAAAGCGATCGCTTCTTCTTTGAGACATTGCAATGCTTCAACCCAATTAGCTAAAGGAATACCTAAAGACTGATACATTTCTTTCATGCCAATAATCCCAATGTCAGCTAAGGGCTGCTCGTTACCAGCCAAAACGCAATAAGCAATTAAACGAATATACCAACCTTGATCTCGCTGACAAGAATTGGTTTTTCTCATATTTCCACTATTACTAGGAGTGATCGGACAGCGTTTCCAGAATTTACGAGAACCTCTTTGTACTAACCTGGTTTCATTGTCAGCAAGCATTTTGGCGATGCGAATTCGATTTGTTCCTGTTTGACAGAAGTTTTGTAAAGAATGAATTTCACCAAGAGTAGGATAGCGGATTTCTTCATCCGCATTAAGAATCATTTGTTTGACTATACTCATAGTTTGCCTCTCTCTGTTTGAGAGTTTTCTGCCCCGACTGGTAATTTTGTTTCGGGTTCGACTGGAATTGAATCAGAATTAATCACTGCACTCCGCGCACTAGCTTGATTGTTGGCTTCTAAGGTAGTTTTTTCAGCTACTTTAGTTATTTGATTAGAAGCATGACCATTACTTTGTAAAGCTAGTTTAGCTAGTCGCTCTCTGTCTTCTCTGATTTTTTGTGCTACTATTTCTCCCGCAGTAGCTTGACGATTGAGTTGAGCTTGTGTCCAATCGATTGGTTCTTTGAGCGACCACGCAGTGCCTCGCCAAAGGCGAGACCGCATTGCCCAGCCTCTAGGAGTAAGATAGCGTTCGTAGGGGATAGTATTTTCGCCAAAAGTTGCTAAATATTCATCACTGTCTAAAATAGCGTCAATCAAAGCATAAAAGCCTTTTTTGCTACAAAGCTCGTAATACTGACTCATTTCGGCACGTCCATAAGTAGGACGACCTAATAAACGTCGATGAATACACTCGATCGCCTTAGTAAGATAGAGTTTATCCCAATATAAACTGCGAAACCAAGAAGATTTAGCTAGCTGACGGACAAATTCGCGCATCGTAATTGCGCCATTTTTAAGCTGAGTTTCCGCTACAGTTAAATACTGACCCGAATATGGTTCGCGTCCGAAAACTTGGCGATAAGCTGCTGTAATCACTGCTTGGGGAGAATGATGGGACAGGCTGACATTTTGCTGGTTAACCTCACGCTCTAACTGTAAAACTTGAATTTTCAGAGCCTGATTATTATTGACATTATGAATTCCCGCAGCAGAATTAAGCAACAACCGCTGATGATCTTTACCAAAAGGTGCGGGTTGAGGGTGGGGGTTGCGAGTTTCACTCTTGAAAACTGCACCAAACTGAGTTTCTAAAGGATCGTTACCAACCCCATAAGGATGTTGATTGGGTAAAGGCTGTTGATAGTTACCAAACAGAGTAATAAACTGCGGTACTTTACGAACCGAGGCACTATACTTAAATAAATTTAGCTGCGCTCCCCAGTTACGGCATTCTTGAGCTTCTTGACCTAAACCTCGTAGATAAGGGACAGTCTCTTCCCCAAAATAATCCGCGTATTCGGCAGAATCGACTAAAGCATCAATTAAAGCTGGTAAACCACCACGGGAAATTACCTTAAAATATTCTTGGAATTCTTCAAGAGAACTCAAACCCCGACCCAAAAAGTTACGCAATGCTAGCTCAATAACGCGAGAAATTGTGTAAGGTTCATAAAATAATCGGCGATAAAAGCGAGTTTTCCCCAAGCTGCGCACAAACTCTTTCAAAGAAATATTACCACTAACGACCTGAGATTCTAGCTCTGGGAAAGCTATGCCATAGGTACGGTTAAGATCCCGTTGAAATACTTGGCGATAAGCTGCTTTGATTACAGCTTGTTTTTCTGTCGCTGATAAATTGGGTTTCATCGCAAATTTGGGTCGCGATGCTGCACTCAAAAAATAACTTTGCGGTAGCTGTAACCCTTGCTGATGATTAGAGACACCTTCTCGTAGTCGCACCGAAGGCTTTTCTACTTCATATTCTCGAATCAAAACATTGAAATAATAGCGAATAATATTTTTGGCTGCTTCATCTTCAGGAAAGTAAGTTAAACACTTCCAGCACATCTCTTTGAGTGCCACGACAGTAGCGACAGTAACATCTTCAGGAATCACACCCCGCAAACCTCTAGCATTTACCGTCAAAATACTTTCATCACCAGCGACAATTGCATAGGTAATGTAACGCAAAAACCAATCTAAATCCCGCATCGATCGCTTCATCCGGCGTGTACCATAACGGGAGATACTAATGGGTTTAAACCCTCCTGGAAGTGGTTCTCTACCAGTACTAGTTATCTGAACTCGGTGCATGATCTCCATCAACAATTCGACAAAGTTAAACTGGCGATTATTGGTAAGAGTCAGAGTTGGTTGCCCTTGATTCTGTTGGTTCTGAGCCACATTAGCCCTAGCAACAGCAGCTTGAGTCAGCGTTACTGGTTTACCGTAGCCAGGTAGATCGGCTAAGTTTCTGGGTTTTTCTAGATAATCTAAGGAATTACCGCCATAGAAAATGCGATCACCACCAGCAGCGACAATCGCTGCTGCATTCTGCGCAATCCTTGCGACAATTTCTAGCAGTTTCGGACCAGAATCAAAAAAATTAGCCAGTTGATTCAGTTCACTTTGCTTGAGACTACGGTCTTGCTGTTCGGCTTGAGCAATTACGGTTAAAGGTGTAGTTTGATATCTTTGGGGTTGAATTACGGGACTACCACCGCCAGTATGAATATTCATTTGTTTGTCCTGCGTCTTTGATAATTTGTCTTTTGTTTTGGCGTCTCTAGTAAGCAATGATTGATGACCACTAACTAAATCCCTGAATAACGTAATCAAAATAAGGTGCGACTCTAGCAGCATCTTCTAGACTGAGCATTTCGGTAGTTACTTCTTTAAGACAACGCAGACACTCAGTCCAATTTTTAAGAGGAATTTCGAGAGATTCGTACATCTCTTTGACGCCTTCAATGCCAATTGCTGCAATCGGTTCGATATCGTTTAAGACAATAGCGTAAGTAATTAGACGGAGATACCAACTTTGATCTCGCAGACAGGAAGCTCTCAAGGTAGGATTACCAGTATTACTAGGAGTATGAGGATATCGTGACCAAAATCTTTGACTGCCTTTGTTAATTATTGCAGCCTCATTTGCCATTAAAATTTGTGCTAAACGCAATCGCTCTTGTCCACCTTGATAAAAATCGCCGATCGCTTTTAACTCTCCCAGACTTAAATAGCGTGCTTCACGATCTGCATTAGCAATCGAACG
>DAXETX010000257.1:0-3336 GCA_051155735.1 Xenococcaceae cyanobacterium | reverse complement strand
TTATCTACATAATTTTGAGTTTGAGTACTATCTGCAAGTTGATATTGCTGGCTTAATAGTTTCTGATTAATTTGTTTACCAATTGCTACTTCTTCTTCTTCAGAGATGCTAGCTACTTGAACATAGCGAATTGCATTTCTAAATAAATCGAAAAGATCGAGACTAATAACCGTATTTGGTAGAGTATTTTTAGCGGATTGTTCTGGAATTACAGAAGCTGCATTAGCTCCTAGAGGTAACATGATACTAATAATTCCCCAAAGTATTAGTGAACTTCGGTTTAATTTGGCATAATTTGGCGTTAAATAGCTGCGTTTATTTTGCTTGAACATAACCATAGCGATAATCATTATTTTTTTTACTCTAGCTATTGGTTAGCGGATTTTGCTTCTAACTTATGAAAGAAATTTAATCATGATCGTTCAAGGTTATTCATCACTAGCTCAATTACAGCAAATCTCAATCTTTCAAGATTTGGCTACTAGTCAACTAGAAAAACTTGTTCCCTACAGTTACGTTAGAGAATATCAGCCAGCTGAAATCGTAATGCAAGAAGGCGATCGCCTTTCACCGCAACTTTATGCTTTAATTACAGGCAGACTAGAAATTAAAAAGACTGCTACTAATGGTAAAGAGACTGTAGTACGTCTAATTCCTCCAGGCGAACTTTTTGCTGCACCTGCGATTTTTGGTAATGGAATTGCTCCTGCGACAGTAATTTCGCCAATAGACTCCCAAATCTTAACTATTGATCGCGAAGCTTTGTTACAGACTATTGCTCAAGCACCAGAAATTAGTTTAAAGATCATCGAAGCTTTTAACCAAAGACTACAACAACTCCACAATACAGTACACGGACTTATTTCCGAGCGAGCCATCATCCGTTTGATTAGATTAATTCAATATTATGGCGATCGTAATGGTACTTATCCTCTAGCCGAAGGTGATTGTTTAAATCTTAAACTGCCTTATTATCAAATCGCTCGCAGTATTGGCATTACTTATGAAGAATGTGTGCGTTTGTTTAAACAACTTAAGGAAATCGTAATTTATCAAAGAGGCGGAAAAATAATTATTAAAGATTGGCAAAAATTAGCCCAACTAAGCAATAATACTCAGTAATTAGCCCAATTCGCATCAATAATCAATAATTGATGAGTACACAAAGGCTAATGCCATGACCTTAAAATACTCATCTATCCCATAAAAATGCTAGTAACCCAACTCTACATAAAATGAAAATGCCTGATTTGCCAAAGGTTACGTAATTTGAGTAGCAATTTAATTAATCTGAATCAATTTAAACTCGACTCAAAATTAGAAATCCCGATGAGGCTTTTGGTATAAACCTAATAACGAGGTAGGAGCAGATCGATTTAACTAGGTGTTTTTTGTTCTTTATCTTAAGCTGTTCAGGCTTGATTAATTAAATTCAAAAGAGGTAAGAATTATGCTCTCTCTAGTTGCAGGATTAAGCTTCCTTTTATTAGGAATCATCCCCTACGGATATATAAGTATTTATTTGTTAAAAGACGAAAAAAGGTTGGAAGACATGAAAAACTAATTTTTGAGCTTTTAATCGGCAATTTTGGGACTAATTGTTTATTTTTAGCTGTTTAAATTCATAACTGTCAACAACTCGAAAAATTTTCTAATCAGAAAAACTCAAGCTTACTTTTGCCCATAAGTCTTATAGATAACAAGATCGCAAAATTGAACACACTCAGAACACTTTACACCGCTCTACTCTAGCTAACAGCTTACTATCATCGCTAGCACGTAGGGCAACTAATTGGAGAACATAATGACTACCAAAACTTTTGCTACCATCGACGGCAATGAGGCTGTTGCCCGCGTCGCTTATAAATTAAATGAAGTAATTGCCATCTACCCAATTACGCCTTCTTCACCGATGGGAGAATGGTCTGATACTTGGTCGTCCCAAGATCGTCCTAATCTCTGGGGAACTGTGCCTAGTGTAGTGGAGATGCAGTCTGAAGGAGGGGCAGCAGGAGCAATTCATGGAGCTTTGCAAACAGGCTCTTTGACTACTACTTTTACCGCTTCACAAGGTTTGTTGTTAATGCTCCCCAACCTCTACAAAATCGCTGGAGAGTTAACCAGTGCCGTAATTCATGTGGCTGCCCGTTCTTTAGCTGCACAAGCACTATCTATTTTTGGCGATCACAGTGATGTAATGGCAGCCCGCGCTACAGGTTGGGCATTGCTGTGTTCGGCTTCAGTGCAAGAAGCTCACGATTTTGCTCTGATTGCTCATGCTGCTACTTTAGAGACACGAGTACCATTTATTCACTTCTTTGATGGTTTTCGGACCTCTCACGAAATTCAAAAAATCGAACTGCTCGAAGAAGAGGATTTACGAGCTTTAATCGATGATAACCTAGTCTTTGCCCATCGCGATCGCGCTTTGACTCCAGACCATCCTGTAGTCAGAGGTACTGCCCAAAACCCCGATGTTTACTTTCAAGCCCGTGAAAGCGTCAATCCGTTTTATGCTGACTCTCCTGAAATTGTGCAACGAGCCATGGATCAATTGGGAGATCGTACAGGACGCTACTATAAACTGTACGAATATCATGGCGCAGAGGATGCAGACAAAGTAATTGTCATTATGGGTTCGGGTTGCGATGCGGTGCAAAAAACCGTTGATTTCCTTAATGAAACAACAACAACTAAAGTAGGGGTTCTTAAAGTACGCCTCTATCGTCCTTTCGATGCTTCAAGATTAGTCGCTGCATTACCCAAAACAGTCACGCGCATCGCCGTCTTGGATCGCACCAAAGAACCAGGTAGTCTCGGAGAACCCCTTTATTTAGACATTGTTACGGCATTATCGGAATGTTGGCAGCAATATTTAACTTCATTCCCCAAAGTTGTGGGTGGGCGTTATGGCTTATCGTCTAAAGAATTCAATCCCGCGATGATTAAAGGGATTTTTGATAATCTCGACCAGGAACAGCCCCAAAATCACTTTACTGTGGGCATTAATGATGACTTGAGTAATACTTCTCTTACCTTTGATCGCAATTTTTCCATCGAACCCGATAGCGTGTTTAGGGCAATGTTCTACGGCTTAGGTTCTGATGGTACTGTAGGGGCAAACAAAAACACGATTAAAATTATTGGTACAGAAACCGATAACTACGCCCAGGGTTACTTTGTTTATGATTCTAAAAAATCTGGGGCGGTAACAGTTTCTCACTTACGCTTTGGTGCTGAACCAATTCGTTCCCCATATTTAATAGATCGCGCCAACTTTGTCGCTTGTCATCAGTGGACGTTTATCGAGAAACTAGACATCTTAGAAAATGCTGC
>DAXETX010000256.1:0-12726 GCA_051155735.1 Xenococcaceae cyanobacterium | reverse complement strand
AAAAGACAAGAAGTAATTAAACCACCAATAATTGCTACCGCCATTGGTTGACGTAATTCTGAACCTGCACCCCATCCCCAAGCAATGGGTAACATTCCTAAAATAGTCGATGCTGTGGTCATAATGATTGGTCTGAGTTTAACTGTCCCAGTTTGTAACAAAGCCTGAGTCCGACTCATTCCCTGATTGCGCAGTTGATTGGTGTAGTCCATTAGTAAAATGCCATTTTTATCGAGTAACCCCAATAAAAAGATCAATCCAATCAAAGAAATCATGCCAAAATCACTTTGAGTCAACAGTAAAGCTAACATCGCGCCCACAATAGCTAAAGGTAGTGATAAACCAATGACTAATGGCTCTAACCATCTTCTAAAAGGTAAGTAGAGGGTTGTTAACATTAAAATAACAGCCAAAATTAAAGTTAGGGCGAATTCTCCTAAAATTTCGCCAATTTTAGCAGAATCTCCCTGAAGATCGAGTGTTACACCTGTAGGTAGTATCGATTGAGCGATCGCCATTACTTGTTGCGTGGCATCTCCTAGGGCAAGATCGAGGGTAAGATTTGCTGAGAGATAAATCACTCTTTGTTGGTTGAGATGGGCAATAGTTTCAGGGGCGGTTGAGGTTTTGACTTCGACTAATCCTGGGATCTTAGTCACTTGGGCTTGTAATGCTGTGGCGGTTTGTGCTAGTAGCTGCAAGTCTTCTCCGAGTAAAGCGACTTTAAGAGGTGTATCATCTCCTGTTTCGACAAAAGCAATATCTTCGACACTGACGTTAACCCCAGTTAGAGTCGGTAACATCTCTCTGATTTGATGTTGCACTTGACTGGTACTAGTCGAACGTGAGGGGTTTAACTTGACATAAATTTTGCCTTTATGGGGTTCACCTCTAACTCCTGCTATGGTATAAACCGATTTGACTTCAGGCAGACTTAGGACAATTTGTTCTAATTCTGTTCCGACTGCGATGGTTTTGCCTAAAAGAATCCGATTTGGCGATCGCGCTATGGTTTGTAACCAACTAAATTGCGATTTCTCATTGGTGTTTGGGTTGCTTTCGGGTGTCTGCTGGGGTGTCCGAATTAGCTTCGGTAAAGGAGTTGTATAGACAATATTAAATTCACCACGGTCTAATTGGGGAATAAATCCTTGAGGAATTAGCGGAATTAAAGTAATTCCAGCAATAAAACTAGCTAGGGCGATTGCTAGCACCGCTTGGCGATGATTTAATGACCAAGATAATAATTGACGATAACTGGTGATGATTTTAGGTGACTGCTGGCTAGCAATTCCCGAAGTGTTTGTCGCTTTAAGCCAATATATCGCTAAAACTGGGGATAAGGTACGAGCGACTAATAAAGAAGTCAAAACAGCAGCGGAAACAGTTAACCCAAAGGGAAAGAAAAATTGCCCCAGAGTCCCTCCCATCAAAGCAATGGGTAAAAACACCGCGACGATAGTTAGGGTCGAAACTGAAGCAGTAAAGCCGATTTCACGAGTTGCAATGAGTGTAGCTTCTCCTGGTGTATTGCCTGTTTCTAGATGACGCATGATATTTTCTACTTCGACAATGGCATCATCGACAATAATCCCAATTACTAAAGCTAACGCTAATAAGGTCAGAGTTTCTAAATTAAACCCAGCTAACGCCATGACAATAAAAGTCCCTAAAAGCGAGATGGGAATCGTTAAAGCTGCGATCGCTGTAGCGCGCCAGTTTTTGAGAAAAGGAAAAATCGTAATCACGGAAATTACCACTGCCGTTAATAAGGCTTCAATGGTCGCTTGCGTCGCTTCTTGAATGTAGTTGGCTTGAGTTGCTGCTAGCTGAAATTGGATATTGTTAAATTCGGGAATTAATTGCGCTACTAGATCATTGACTTGCTGGGCTACTTCTAAAGTATTTGCTTGACTCTGTTTTACTACCTGAAAGGCGATCGCCTTTTTGCCATTAAAATGGACTAAAGATTCTCCTGTTCCTGGGAGATCGACTCTGGCAATCCCTGGTAAGGTATTAATTTTGGGTAAAATTTGCGCTGTGGCAATCTCTTGCAACTCTGATAAGCTATAGCGATCGCTTGTTAGAGCGTAACTGACCACAGCAGATTCATTGAGATTAAACGGAACTATCTCCCAACTAGTTTGAGGGGGAAAAGACACTTGTTGCAGGCGATTTTTGACGGTTACTACCGTATTTGCCACATCTGTTCCTGTATTTAGCAATAAATTTACTACCGTTTGTCCTGGGTAAGTAGCAGAATTAAGCACCGCTAATTCTTCTAAGGAAGCTACCGCCTTTTCGATGGGAATTGTTAATTCTTGCTCTGCTGCTAAAACTGTTTCTAAAGGAGCTTGTCCTCGAATAATCACCACAGGAAAAGTAATCTCAGGAAACAGCGAATATTTGAGCAAACTAAACGCCCACAATCCCAATAAAGCTACTACTATCCAAAATCCGATAGTAAAGCGTCGATATTTAATAGCTAAGTGGGAAATATTTAACACTAATTATGGATCAGTTGTTAGTGGTTAGTAGTTATCGCTGCTGGTTAATTAATCACCTCTTTTCCGAATTTTCTTCTAAAGTTTCTGCTTCTTGTTGCTTGACAGTAATGACTGCTTGCATTTCAGGCGTGGCGAGAAACTCTTGCGCCTCGGCGATTAGGCGATCACCCCAGAGATTTTCCCGTAAAAACTCTAAATCAGCATAGCGATTATCCAGATCGAGTGCTGCTGCTCCTAGTGCTAAACCTTTTTCTGTGTTGCCTTCGGCGTACCAGGCTACGGCTAGAGCTAATTGCGGTTCTGCTTGTTCGGCATCAATAGCCAGAGCTTCTTCCCAACTGGCGATCGCCTCATCAATATTACCTCTCTCATATTCTACTAACCCAACATTATTAATTGCTGGCCAAAAGGTTTTTTCTTGCTCGACTGCTTTTTCATAAGAATCAATAGCGCGGTCAAATTCCGCTAACTTGAGATAGGTATTACCTAAATCAAAAAGAGCTTCAGGAACATCATCTTCGATTTCTAATCCTGCTTGTAACTTTTCTAAAGCCCTCTGATAGTCTCCCTTCTGAAAGTAAGCGTTGCCCAAAGTAAACAAAATTCCTTGTTGTTCGGGGGCGAGAGTTTCTGCTTGCTCTAAAGTTTCAATCCCTTTATCGACTTCTTGTTGTTGGAGATAAATGCTACCTAAAATAAACCATACTTCAAAATTATCAGGAGCTAACTGAGTCGCCAATTCCGCTCTAGGAAGGGCTAGTTCATATTGCTGAAACCTCACTAGTTGAACCGCATCTTGTAATAGTAATAATCCTTGCTGTTCTAACTGCTCGGAGTCGATTCGGGGGTTATAAGGCAAAAGAGCCTGACTCCGAAGGGGAAGCGCCTCAGCGATGACAATACCAGCACAGGCAATACCAGAAAATAACCAATTAAATCTAGGCACGATTTCGCCTCAAAACATATTTACTTAATTTTCCTATCAGTATATGTTAGTTGCATTTTTGCCGAATTTAAACGTAACGAGGCTTAAAAAATCGCTCAAAGCCTAATTAACTAAAGACTGGACACTTTTGCCAATAAAGAAAAGTTAGTATATAAAAAGCGTTATGTAAACTTTTTTGGCGATTATTAAAGTCCAACCCGATTTTCTCTAGCTTTTTGGCTGCAACTTTTAATTCGACTAATTCGACAATAATTTTTTTGAGGACTTTTGGATGCAACTCTCTCAATTTAAGCAAAAACGCCGTAAAAATCCCTGGATTATCGGTCTGGTAACTGGTAGCTTGCTGATTGTAGGTACTACTGCCTATATTGTTAGTCAAAATTTTGGTAATCAAGAAGAATTAGCCGAACTTACTGTACCCGTGGTGCAAGATGATCTTACGGTCAAAATATCTGCCAGTGGTAGGGTAGAACCGATTAAAAGTGTCAATGTCAGCCCGAAAAATCCTGGGCGTCTAGTAAAATTATTAGTAGAACAGGGAGATCCCGTCGCTGCAGGTCAAACTCTGGCTGTGATGGAAAACTTAGAAGTAGCAGCCCAAAAATCTCAAGCTGAAGCTGAATTAAACAGGGTTCGGGCTAACTTAGAATCCCAAAGAATTGAGATGCAGGGAAATATCGAGCAAGCTGAAGCTAGACTAGCTCAAACCAGAGCCAGTTTACAAGAAGCCCAAGCTAGAATTCCCCAAGATATTCGCCAAGCTGAAGCTCAACTACAATCTGCACAATCTCGGCTTAAATTGGCACAAGAAAGAGTCAGACGCAATCAATATCTCTTAAACCAAGGCGCAGTTTCTCAAGATACTTACGATGAAGCTTTTACAGAAGTCGAAAATGCCCAAGCGGGAGTAGCAGAGTTACAACAACGTCTGACCCAGCTAGAAACTACCAGAAACCCTGAAATCACTCAATTAGAGGCTGCGATCGCCGAAGCTGAGTTAGCATTGCAACAAAAACAAAATAGTTTTCAAGACGAAATTGCTGCTTTAGAGGCGCAAGTCCAAGCTAATGAGGCGAGTCTGCAACAGCGAGATATACAGTATTCTGATACTATCGTTACTGCTCCTTTTGCGGGTATTGTTACCCAAAGATATGCGGTAGAAGGCGCGTACGTGACTCCTTCTACTTCCGCTTCTACCTCAGCTTCCGCTTCGGCTACTTCTATTTTGGCTCTCGCTCAAGGATTAGAAGTTGTGGCAAAAGTTCCAGAGGTAGATGTCGGACAACTGCAAACTGGACAAAAAGTTGAGATTGTGGCTGATGCTTATCCTGACCAAACTTTTCAAGGTATAGTAAAACGCATCGCTCCTGAAGCGATTGTAGAAGATAATGTGACTTCTTTTGAAGTTAGAATCGCCCTAACTACTGGACAAAAGCAACTACGCTCTAAAATGAATGTAGATGTGACTTTTTTGGGTCAAGAATTAACTGATATTGTAGTAGTACCAACAGTAGCCATTGTCACCCAAGAAGGACAAACAGGAGTGATGATTCTCAATGAACAAAATCAACCCGAATTTAAACCTGTAACAATTGGTTTAACCTTACAAGATAAAACCCAAATTATTGAAGGAATTACCCCCGAAGCCAGAGTATTTATCGATCTTCCCCAAGAAAATATTAACTCTCCCTCTTAAAGTTATGGTTTTTAAGGCAAAATATCGGTTTTTAAAAATATATTGAGCTTCCCTCACTCAGTAGCTTTTTCTCAATAAAATAAATCTCAACTAAACCCATAGCTAAGTAGATCGCAATCCTGGTAACATAAACAATCTAGACCTTGTTTGCTATCTCCTATGAATACTGACTTTTTAAGCCATCTTAACCCTTCACAACGCAGTGCTGTAGAACACTATTGTGGTCCGATGCTGGTGGTTGCTGGTGCAGGTTCGGGCAAAACTAGAGCCTTAACTTATCGAATTGCCAATCTGATTCGCCATCATGGAGTAGAACCAGACAATATTTTAGCTGTAACTTTTACCAATAAAGCTGCGCGAGAAATGCGCGAGAGAATTGAAACTATTTTTGCTCAAGAATTGGCTCAAGAAGTTCAGCAACAAAGATTAGAATTACTCTCAGAATACGAACAAAAAAGACTGCGATCGCAAGTATATAAAACTACAACTAAGCCACTTTGGATGGGAACTTTTCATAGTTTGTGTGGTCGCATTTTACGGTTTGATATTAATAAGTATCAAGACGAACAAGGACGCACTTGGAAACGCAATTTTTCGATTTTTGATGAATCTGATGTTCAAAGTGTTTTTAAAAATATTGTTACTAAACAATTAAATTTAGATGATAAAAAATTTGACCCTCGTAAAATAAGATATCGCATTAGTAATGCGAAAAATCGCGGAATAACTCCTCAAGATTATCTCAAGGAAAATAAAGGTTATCAAGGACGAGTTATTGCCGAAATTTATCAGGAATATCAAGCACAACTTGCTGCGAATAATGCTCTAGACTTTGATGATTTGATTTTAGTGCCTGTCAGACTATTCCAACAAAACGAATCAATACTCGGTTATTGGCATAATCGGTTTCATCATATTCTCGTTGATGAATATCAAGATACTAATCGCATTCAGTATGAACTGATTAGATTATTAGCTACTAATAATGAACCTAATAAAAAGTCTTGGAATTGGCAAAGACGCTCTTTATTTGTCGTTGGCGATGCTGACCAGTCTATTTATTCTTTTCGCCTGGCAGATTTTACTATTTTATTAGATTTTCAGCAAGATTTTGGTGATGGTTTACCTGATGACGATACTAGAACCATGATCAAGTTAGAAGAGAACTATCGCTCCCGTGAAAACATTTTACAAGCAGCTAATTCTCTCATTGAAAATAATACTCAAAGAATTGACAAAGTTTTAAAAGCTACTAGAGATATTGGTGAATATATTTATCTTTATAAAGCAGACGAAGAGCAGCTAGAAGCTAGATTTGTTATTAATCAAATTCAGCATATGGTTAAAGATAATCCAGAACTAAACTGGGGAAACTTTGCTATTTTATATCGTACCAATGCTCAGTCTCGTCCTTTTGAAGATTTACTGATTCAAAATAATATCCCTTACAATATTGTAGGAGGATTAAAGTTTTATGACCGCAAAGAAATTAAAGACGCATTAGCCTATTTGCGAATCTTAGTTAATCCAGATGATACTGTTAGTTTACTCCGCATCATTAATACTCCGCGTCGCGGTATTGGTAAGACGACAATTAATGGTTTAGTTGATGCTTCACAGCAGTTAGGTGTTTCACTTTGGGAAATTTTAAGCGATCAAACTTCAGTAAATACGATGTCAGGAAGAGCAGCTAAAGCTGTTAGTAAATTTGTTGATTTGATGCAAAATGCTCAAGCTAAGTTAGAAGAATTAACCGCAGCAGAAATACTTAGCTATATTATGGAAAAGTCTGAATATATTGATACCTTAAAACAACAGGGAACAGATGAGGCTGATAATCGCTTAGAAAATATTTATGAACTCTATAATGCAGTGATGCAGTTTCAAGAAGATAATGAAGAAACTAGTTTAGCAGCATTCTTATCTAGTGCTGCTTTGGCTTCAGATTTAGATAACTTAGAAGCAGGGGAAGCAAAAGTTTCTTTGATGACACTACATTCCGCTAAAGGTTTAGAATTTCCTGTAGTTTTTCTCGTGGGTATAGAACAAGGTTTATTACCTCATAGTCGCACGATTAATGACCCCCTACAACTAGAAGAAGAACGTCGTCTTTGCTATGTCGGAATTACCCGCGCTCAAGAACAACTATTTTTAACTTATACTAGAGAACGTCGTCTTTGGGGTTATCGAGAACCTGCTGTTGCTTCTCAGTTCTTGCAAGAAATACCAGAAGATTTAATTAGTAGCAATATTCCCTACAGTTCTTATTCCCGTCGTCGCGATGAGATATTAGAAAGCCCATTATCTAATAATAATATCGATTGGTCTGTAGGCGATCGCGTTTTTCACAAAGAGTTTGGCGAAGGTGAAGTGACTCATGTGCTTAACTCAGGAACTAAACCTACTTTAGGAATTAAGTTCTCTAGCATCAAGCGTACTAAAATACTCTCTCAAAATGCAGAGATGGAAAAGATTGAGTAATTACTTCTTGGCGTAATCACGCTAGACTCGTTATCAATTAGCTCTGCTTAATGAGAATGAATATATTTGTGCAAGTCAAAGTGAAATTGCTTAAAAGTTACGCTAAAAGATCTTACTGTGATTGATTCCAATAATGTTTTAAACAGAAACAATAATTTGATAGTATTGATCGCTTCTTGGCGTAATCACGCTAGACTCGTTATCAATTAGCTCTGCTTAATGAGAATGAATATATTCGTGCAAGAGAAGCTAGATAAGCTAACAAATACAAACAAGGTGATTACTTAAAATCATGAATGATCGATGTTTAAGCGTTATTGAGCGACTACGAAAACTAATTGAAGTTGATGTTATAGATAGTTGGTATGATTGTTCAGCCGTAAGTGAGATTGAAAACTTAGCTTCAGAAATAGATTTAAATATTTATCGGCTAGCATCAGTAAATGAGAAAGGATATATTGTTTTTCCCAAGGGGCGAAACATAAAATGGCTAGTACAAAAAATTACTATTCCTGAATCTCTGAAACTATATCCTATAGCAGATTTATCCTTACGTTTATTATTAACCTGGTGGGCAGAATCTGCCCAGATATTTATCAATGGGGAATTAGCACAAGAGGGAGATTTATTCGATTCTTCAGCTAGAGTTTTAGTTACTAATAGTGCGATACCAAAACAAGAATTTACTATTGCAATTCGTTTAGTCAGTCCCAATCACGATATCGGTGCTTTAATGCGATCGCGTTTAGTTTATGAAAGATATAATACTAACATTGAGCTTATTATACCCGATCCTGGTTTTATCGCAGATGAAATATATATCCTAAATCAATATCTAACTAGTTTTGAGCCAGAAAAACTCCCAATGCTTGCTCAACTGCTAAATAAAATCAATTGGAAAACAGTAAATAATGCTAAAGAGTTTGACAATGAATTAAATCAATTGCGCCAAAAGTTACAACCTTTAGCTATTAATATAAAACAAAGAAAATTTCATTTACTAGGACACGCACATCTAGATATGGCTTGGTTATGGACAACTCAAGAAACCTATCAAATCGCCCAACGTACTTTTGAGTCGGTTCTAAGTTTAAAACAAGATTATCCCCAATTAACTTTTGGTCATACTAGTCCTGCTTTATATCAGTGGTTAGAATTAAATCGTCCCGAACTTTTTAGCAAAATTCAAACTGCAATTAAACAGCAAACTTGGGAAGCTTTGGGCGGAATGTGGATTGAACCAGAGGTAAACTTAGTAAGTGGAGAATCTTTAATCCGTCAGCTACTCTACGGACAACAATATTATCAAGAAAAGTTTGGTAACACTACTAGAGTTGCTTGGCTTCCTGATAGTTTTGGGTTTCCTTGGCAATTACCCCAGATACTAAAACAGTGCGGAATTGATTATTTCGTTACTGGTAAACTCCACTGGAATGATATGAATCAGTTTCCTTACGGTGCTTTTTGGTGGGAGTCTCCTGATGCTACACGCGTCTTTACTCTGATGTCTCCTCCTAATGTCACGGGCGTAATGGATACTAACCCTCTCACCATGACTAACTATGCTGTGAAGTGGGAAAGGCAAACAGGTTTATCAGATAGCTTTTGGCTACCAGGAGTAGGAGATCATGGAGGAGGACCAACTAAAGATATGCTAGAAGTAGCAACCAAATGGCACAATTCGCCTTTTTTTCCCCAGATAAAATTTACTACTGCAATTAATTATTTAGATACCATCAGTTGTAGAGAAACCAGCAAGGCAATAAACGAACTAGAACCAAGTTTTATTTCCCCGCAGTCTTCAACAGTGTCGCCACAAGTTAAGTTGGCAGAGTCTCAAAGTTCCGCATCATTTCCAGTCTGGCGTAGTGAATTGTACTTAGAATTGCATCGCGGTTGTTATACTACCCACGCGGAACAAAAAAGATGGAATCGTTACTGTGAAGGATTGCTGTATCAGGCAGAGTTGTTTGCGACTATCGCTAATTTGATCTGTCAAGACAGACTACTGGACGCACTATTTTCCTATAGTAAAGATAATATCGATAAAAAAGCGAAAAGTCAACCCCAAAATTCGACCCATCAAGAAAATAGCCAATCTTGGCAAAGATTAATTGAAACTGCGTGGAAGAAAGTATTATTTAATCAATTTCATGATATTCTTCCTGGCACATCTATTCCTGAAGTTTTTACTGAAGCTAATGAACAATGGCAACAAGCTATAGAAATAGGAGAACATATTTTACAGCAATCTTTAACAGTAATTGCTTCTTGTATTAACTTACCTATTGCTCCTATTCCTGATGCCAAACCCATAGTAATTTTTAATAGCTTAAACTGGCTGCGATCGCAAGTAATATCTGTTGCTACTGACGACAAATTTTATCAAGTTTATGATTTAGAAGGAAACCTAGTTAACTCACAACTTATCCATAACCAACAATTAATCTTTTTCGCTCAAAATATTCCTGCTGTAGGTTATAAAGTCTATTGGCTCAAAGAAGTAAAGCAAAATCAAACAGACAACTTAGCAAAAAAAGAGTGGATTTTAGAAAACTATTATCTCAGAGTAATAGTTAATTCTACTACAGGAAACTTAGATAGCATTTACGATAAACTAAATCAAAAAGAAATATTAGCAGCACCAGGAAATCAATTACAAGCTTTTACCGATCAAGGACAATACTGGGACGCGTGGAATATCGATCCAAACTATGAACAAAAACCCTTACCAGTAGCCAAACTAAAATCTATTCAATGGCATGAGCTTGGGGTAATTAGCAAGACGATTAGAGTAGTCAGAATTATCGGTAAATCCGAATTTATTCAAGACTATATTTTAGAGAAAAACTCATCAATCTTGAAAATAGCTACTATCGTAAACTGGCAAGAAACTCAGGTTTTAGTAAAAGCGAGTTTTCCCCTCAGCCTCGAAAGTAACTATGCTACTTATGAAACAGCTTGTGGTGCAATCAAACGTACTACCAAACCTCAAACCAAAGCGGAACAAGCGCAATGGGAAGTACCAGCTTTAAAATGGATCGATCTCAGCGATCAGCAGCAAAAATACGGTGTCAGTCTGCTCAACGACTGTAAATATGGTTACGATGTGACACCCAATCAGTTACGAATTACTTTATTACGTTCACCGCTTTGGCCCGATCCTCAAGCCGACAAGGGACAACATCAATTTACTTATGGCATCTATCCTCATCCTCAAGGTTGGGAAACAGCCAGAACTGTCCATAAAAGTTATGAATTCAACTTACCACTACAAACCATCACCATTCCTCAAAACCGCCTTAAACCAGACTCTATCGTAAATTTAGCTCCTGTGGGTAAATTTCTGGATTTGTCAGCACCAAACTTAATTTTAATGGCAGTAAAACCAACAATTTCTAATGAAATAATTTTACGTTGCTATGAGTGTCATGGAGCGACAGCGCAATTATCTTTGACAGGAGATTTATCACTTAAGATCGTTGGTACTAGTAACTGTTTAGAAATTAAAGCTAGCAATCACTTTACTACTGTTAATCAAGAAAAATATAAGATTAAACCGTGGAAAATTACTACTTGGCAATTACAAGAAACTAAAGATAACAATTTATAAAAGCCCGCATATCTTACAGTATTTTGGTAAAGTAGCCCAATTAATGAGTAAAATTACTGACTACTTTACTAAAACATTATGTTACATTAGTTGCGACAGCGAAACATTTAATTGCGCAAACTTCATGAATGTTATCTCAACTACAATTCCTGATGTTTTAATCATTGAACCCCGTGTATTTGGGGATGAGCGCGGTTTTTTCTTGGAAAGTTTTAATGAAAAAATGTTTGTCGAAAAAACAGGAGTTAGAACTCAATTTGTTCAAGATAATCACTCTCGTTCTGGGAAAAATGTGTTACGAGGTTTGCACTATCAAATACAACAACCTCAAGGAAAATTAGTCAGAGTAGTAACAGGAGAGGTGCTAGATGTTGCTGTCGATATTCGCAAAAGTTCTGCTACTTTTGGGCAATGGGTTAGTTGTCTTCTCACCGCCAAGAATAAAAAACAGTTTTGGGTACCTCCTGGATTTGCCCACGGTTTTGTCGTGTTATCGGAAACGGCAGATTTTTTATACAAAACTACGGATTATTATGCACCCCAATATGAAAAGTCTATCTTGTGGAATGACCCAGATTTAGCTATAGATTGGCAAATAACAGGTGAGCCAAAGCTTTCCGCTAAAGATCGCTCTGCTAATCGCTTAAAAGATGCTGAGGTCTATTCATGACTAAAATCTTACTGACAGGGATCACAGGACAAGTAGGGCAAGAATTACAAACAACCCTAACTTCTATTGGGGAAGTAATCGGAGTAACTCGTCAACAACTAGATCTGACTCAACTAGAGTCAATTCATCAAGCGATCGCCGATCTTCAACCCCAGATGATCATCAATGCAGCAGCCTATACAGCCGTAGATCGCGCGGAAACTGAATCAGACTTAGCGATGGCAATTAATGCCCATGCACCCAAAGCCATGGCAGAAGCAGCAAGTAAGATTGGTGCAACCTTAGTTCATCTCTCGACCGACTACGTATTTGATGGGACTAATCATACCCCCTATACCGAAGCTGATGCCACTAATCCTTTAGGCATCTATGGTAAGTCAAAACTGCTCGGCGAAACTGGGATTCGTCAAATTGGCGATCGCCATATGATTCTGAGAACCGCTTGGGTATATGGTTCTAGGGGACATGGCAACTTTGTTAAAACTATGTTAAGACTGGGGACGGAGCGAGAGGAATTACGGGTAGTTGCCGATCAAATCGGTTCACCGAGTTGGGCTTACGATATTGCTCAAGCTATTACCCAGTTAATTTCAGCGCAACTCACAAAAGGAGAAGCAGCGATCCCCATGGGGACTTATCATTTTACCAATAGTGGGGTTGCAAGTTGGTATGACTTTGCTGTAGCGATCTTTACCGAGGCCCGAAAATTAGATTTTCCGCTCAAAATTCAGCAAGTTTTGCCAATTACCACGGCAGATTATCCGACACCAACCCAGCGTCCTAGTTACTCGGTACTTTCTAAGGTTAAATATA
>DAXETX010000255.1:0-4187 GCA_051155735.1 Xenococcaceae cyanobacterium | reverse complement strand
ACTCTTTCAGCCGTAGGACTTGATTTACTAATAATTATTTAAAATTCTCCTTCATCTGTACTTTCAGAGCTTGCTATTTCTTCTATTTTAGAAATAATTTCACCTCTATCTAATTTGGCTTTAGTTTCATGCCAACCCATGAGATAGTAGTAATTATTTAAAGCTGGAACATCTAAAACTAGAGCATCATTTTCACCATTAATATAGTCAAACAGAGCATCTTTATCTTGTTGAGTGAGTTGGAGGTGAGTCATTTTTATTTATTAATTAACTACACCCACTCCTCAGAACGAGACAGTAATTTATCTCTATATTTTTTATTTATTTTTAGTTATTTAATTCTGATAACCAAACTAGTTTCAGTTTCACCCCAATCACAATAGGGAAGTTTACCATTGTTGGCTTTGAGTGCTTTTTTGAGTTCATTTAATTTGGGTTCTACTTTGACTCGTTGAAACTTAGAAGGCAGTTCTTCTGGTTCTACTCTGAGAATTACTGGCTGTCTGGATTGCTGATAAATAGTCGAGTATTTACCTTTTACTTTGGTTTCGCCTCGTTCCTGCATAGCTAGCAGAATGTATTGCTTTAATTTGGCAGCAGAGTTAAGTTTGCTAGCGTGTCTGACTTTAAGGTCGTCAATCATCGATTTAACAGCAGCAGCTTCTTTCTCCAAACATTTGGCAGCGTAGGCAGCAGATTCTAGTTTGTGCTTCCAGTCTTCCTCTTTACCCAACCATTCTTGGAATAACTGCTGTGAGCGTTCGTCTTTTTCAGCTTCCGTTAGGGATTCATCTTCTACTACTTCAGCGATCGCTGTTTCTAAGTCAATTAAGTTTTGAGTTTTGTTCCAGAGATTATCATTCATAGTTTTTGTTTCCTTTTTATTTATTGATGTCACTTATACCGAAGGACTTTTAATTTTTTTTCTTTATTTCTTTTTCTTGTTAGTTGATACTCTTGTATTGATGGGTTGAGAGAGATAGTGATGGATAATCTAGAGCAGCAGATATGCGATCGCGTTCTTAAAAGTTGTGGTGAGGCAGCAGGAGAGTTATTTAAGTTCTGTCAGTTGCAGATGGTTTTAGTGGAAGGTAATTCTGCGTTACTAATTCAATGTCCCAATTCATGGACGGCAGAGCAACTCATGGGATACCTCATCGGCAAGCTCGGTCAAACGCTTCACAGCATGGGTATCGACAGAGCGGTAGTAGATGACGGTGAGGGCATGAAATCTTACTATCAGTGGAACATGACCAACTTCGTCTTTAAGGGTTACTTTGTCGATGGAGATTTAGACAAGCTGGCGATCGTTCCCATTCCCGACGATGAAGATATTATGGACAGCATTTAGCTGCCCACATTATTAGTTAGAGATCGACATCTTCATCTATTGCTGCTGGCAGTTCTAAGCTTTGCCGTTCGTTCATTCGGGCTGCATAGAGATTGTTTTGACTGACAAAAGCTTTGAGTTCTTCAACTCGTTCTTTTTTCTTTTGTTCTTCCCAGTCAAACTCCACTGCATAGTAAGTTCCAGTATCGGAAGAACGTTTGCTCATCTTGGCGGTAACAATTCCCGTACCGATAGCTATACCTTGGACTCCCAAATCTAGAGTTAGATTGAGAAAGTTATCCAAAGATTCTGTTTTAAAGAGAATATGACCCACTATATTATCTGGGTCAACAAAGATAACTTCCAACCAACTTTGATAGGGATAATTAAATAGCTGTTCTTCAAAGGTACGAAAACTAAGAATCTCGATATTTAATTCATTACCAATTATCTTAGATTCACCAATCTTGAATACTCCAGCCTTACAATCAGCGCGATACTGACGGGGACGACCAGGAATATAAACGATCCCGTCCATTTTGGGAGGTTCAAAAGCATTAACCATTAGTTTTTTTCTCCAATTTAATTACACAATCACCGAAGGTTTATTTAGTGCCAGATATCATTATTTCTGACACTTTTTTATTTATTGATTTACACTGCCATTGGCTTTTTAGATTGCTCGATGTATTCTTTTAATGATGAGTAATTCAGATAATTCAACACCGAGTAACAATGTTTACAGCAAGCTTTACCTAATATCTCTTTTTGATTAGCCCAATCTTCACATTCACAAACTAATTCTTGTGGAGCTACTAAAACTTGATAGCGAGTATGTTTATATGGATTAAAAACAGTGAATAGTTGCTTGTCATAAAGATGAGGTGTAGCTTTTAAGCCATGACTTCTAGACTTACGCCATTCAGCAAAATGTTGACGAAAATCTCGTTTTGAAATGAATTGTGATTTTTGATTGCGAATTTTGACGAGAATAACTTTATGCCAGTTTTCTAGTTCTTTTATTTCAGTCTTATCTATATCTAAAATTCTGGCAGCAGCAGCTTTGGAATAAATTAAATTTTGAGCAGTAATCATTGATTTTTCCTCAATTGTTTTCACTGCTACCGAAGGACTTTTATTGTTTATTTTTTATTTCTTTTTTTATTTAATTTTCTTTTGATTTAGTTATTAGTGCGATCGCTTTTTGTTTTAAATATCATGGGTGGGTGGGGGAACGGGAGTGAGGAGTGGTGGAGCTTGTTTCCGCCCGACGAAAGACCCATTAGACAGTTAAAAAAAACCTGGAGCGCGAAGTTCCAGGCTGAGTAATTAACGGTTATATCTGTTGGCAGAACGTTGTCTGTTTAGTTCGAGTAAATCTTCTAAACCCATACCAAAGCGAGATTGAGCAAACTCTACCATCTCTTCTAAAGTGGCTTTGACGAAAGCCTGGTCAAACTCTACTTGAAATTCATTCCAAGCTTCAGCATAAAGTTGCTGGATATCTTCTTGATTAAATTCACCAGGAGCAATAGGCTCAATTGCACCGCAATCAAGAGCATCTTTAAAGATGCGACTTTTACTTTCATTCCAGATGAGAAAGCGTAGTGTATAAAATACAGCTTGCCATTTACGAAAAGCAACTTGTTGCTCTTTCTTCTTCAGAGAAGGAACTTGAAATTTAGAAGAGAAAGCATTGTGATTAATAGGCATAGTATGTTGACTCCTTGAAAAAAATAAAAAACAACTTACGTCTCCTAAAAACGGAGCAAGCTCAAGGGTCTGCCTTTAGGTAAATTTTCCTCATAATGGGGTGTGGGGTGTCCCCACATCAACAACTAAATTTCCCTTGACTGCTCCGTTACAATTGGAAAGCCTGTTGTTAGTAAGCCGTAGGCACAATCTCAGCCGTCACCCCAAGGGGGACAATAGGCGCAGGGGGTAATGGAAGACAATCCGCGTAGCGACCACTTCTAGACAAGCGATCGCTAGAGATAGACAAAAGGGGGCTTTGCCCCCGAAAGGAAAACTAGAAAGGCAGGGACACCCACCAACCACCACCGACAGAAACCAAACCCCAAGAAGCAGGAACGGACACGCCAGCAGGCAACCACACACAACAAGGAACACCAAGACCGAGAGCAAACGCGAGAGAAGCCCAAGACCCCGACCTGACGCAGCTTGTGTAACCCTTGCCGAGCTTTCGGGGTGTGGGGTGTCCCCACATAACTAACCGCGAAGCGACCACATCAACGCCGCTATAATAGAACACCTGTGTGATATCAATGCCTCACTGATTCTAGAACGCCCGAAGGCGTGTATCCCCCAGAGGGGGCAGTGGGGGGAAAGCAATAAACCCGCGTAGCGACCACTTTACTATCATGCGACCAGCGAAGCGTCTACCGAAAATCTCGCTAGCAATAATTAATCTTTCCTTTCAGTTACCGAGACTGTATAAAACTAAGAAGCGAAGGCTTATTTATATAACTCGATCGCTAATTTATTATTTAGGGGAACTTTAAGTAACAAGAAGTATTATGTTTTAAATTAATGAAAATTTTTCGGCAATCACCATCTTTAAAAGAAGCATTTGACAAGCAAATCAAGTCAAAAAAATCAGTTAAACGCCAAGAAATTCGCGACCAGTTAGGAGGCGGTTTTTGGGGATTACTAGTAGGAGCGAGTATTTTTGAAGCCAATCAATTAAAAAATAAAGCTAAAGGATATATCGGAGAAAATCTGACGGGGTGACAACCCTGCTAAACAACAACCTGTATGCATTTCATAGCTTTAAGACCATTGAGATAAAATGGCAGTTTATTGATAGCTGTTCTCATTAACTTTTCGACCCACTTCC
>DAXETX010000254.1:0-3000 GCA_051155735.1 Xenococcaceae cyanobacterium | reverse complement strand
GAATTTATAATCGGTTTTTTGTTATTGATCTTATTGATATCCTTTTTATGTTTCCCCAAAAACCTGATGGAATTAACAACCGTCCTCAATCAGACAGATACTAAAAGCAATCAGGGCTTAATTATTGCAGGAGAGCGTTCTGGAGTTGGCAAAACTACCATCACTCTGGCATTACTGGCGTTTTTGGTCCGTCAAGGTTACAAAGTTCAAGCTTTTAAAGTCGGTCCTGATTACATCGATCCGATGTTTCATACTGCTATAACAGGAATTCCTTCGCGCAATCTCGATCCAATTTTGACTTCAGTCAAGTATGTGCAAGCTTGTTTTACTCGCCATACCCAAGGAATAGACTATGTAGTGGTAGAAGGAGTAATGGGCTTGTTTGATGGGGTAGAGTGGCAATCATTAAATGATTATGCAAGTACTGCTCACATTGCCAGAATTCTGCAACTTCCTGTAGCAATAGTTATTGACTGTTCTCGTTTATCTGGCTCAGTAGCTGCTGTCGCCTATGGTTATTCTCGTCTCGATCCGCAAATTCAAGTTGCAGGAGTAATCTTAAATAAGGTAGGAAGCGATCGCCATTTACAGTTACTTCAATCAGCTTTAGCTAGCCTAAAAATGCCAATTTTAGGGGTTTTCTCCCGCGATCGAGACATTATAATTCCTGACCGTCATTTGGGGCTTGTTCCCACAGCCGAACTACCACAAATAAGCTCTATCGCTGAAAAACTAGCAACACTAGCCAAAACTTGTTGCCACTGGGATTTACTCTTACCCTTACTCCAAAGTTCGTCTCAACCCCATCACAACAGCAGTTTGCTGACAGAAAAAACGCAATTTAAACAGCCAGAATCTTTAGTTAAAATTGCCGTAGCTCGCGATCGCGCTTTTAACTTTTATTATCAAGATAATCTCGAAATACTGCAAGATTTGGGCGCAGAATTAATTTTTTGGAGTCCTCTAGAAGCGCTAGAACTGCCTCAAGATGTTGCAGGAATCTATTTTGGTGGCGGATTTCCTGAAGTGTTTGCCGAAGCCCTAAATGCTAATTATCTAGTACGCCAACAAGTCCATCAAGCGATTCTCTCTGGAATGCCTGTCTATGCAGAATGCGGTGGCTTAATGTATTTATGCGATCGCATAATTGATTTTAACCATCAAAGTTGGGCAATGGTAGGAGCAATTCCAGCAACCGCTAAGATGAGTCAGCGTTTAACTCTAGGCTATCGTCAAGTAACCCCTCTACACCAAAATTGCCTAGTCCCACCCCAATCTCATGGCAGCTTATGGGGACATGAATTTCATCGTTCGCAACTCGATGCTTTACCCCAATATCCTTTATGGCAAATTCAAGGTTGCGATCGCCATGCGCCTAAATCTTCTGAAGGTTGGCAAATTCAGCAAGTTCATGCCTCTTATCTACATCTGCATTTTGGAGCAGCTAAGTTTTTTGCCCAAAGATGGCTCAAATCTTGCCGAAATTATCAGAATCGGTTATGATAGCTAATAGTTCATTGAAAAATAAACCGTTCAGGGATATAGGAGGTGATGCCCATGATAGATAGTAGTAGTAAAATTATGGGTCTCCTAGTTGATAGTAGTCGGCTGCGCGCCGAGGCTGTTCTTTAGCAACTGCTTACTAGCCACTTCGGAGGCTAGGTAAGTAATAGCTGCTTGAGTTCCACTCGGCAGTCAGGCTACAACTAGAAGACCCGAACTTACCGCCCTCACATACTAGTAATTTTTTGAGCTTATATTACCAGCTTAGAAAAGATTATTAGCAGTGAGGGCGGATGTTTTTTGAAGCGTACTTAGTGGTTAGCGAGCAGCTAATACTAAATCCGATTTATAAAGTATGTAAACAACAAGTGTTTTTTAGCCAATGATAGTTAGTCAATTTACGAACTTCATCTTTCATTTCACTGACTACACAACAACGCTCAACTAAAACATTTTCTATTTCATTAATAGTTTCAAAATATTGATTTACCAGAGGTTCATCTACTAACTGCCACAACCTTGACAGCACGGCTGTAACTCTGGAGAATAAGGAGGGAGAAATTCAATCTCTATTCCCTCTGGAATAATCGCTTTTTTGCTACGATGCCATCCTGCATTATCTTCTACCAAAAGAATTTTTTTTGATTACTGATTCCAGCATCAATAGCAAACTGTTGATAAACCAGATTAAGCCATGAGGTATTAACTCGCTTGAATCAGATACCATAAAGTTTCTCCAGTTTTGGCCTTGACGAACCCATAAATATACAACCATTCGTAGCGATGTTGTCCTATTGCTTCTGGTCGATGACCAACTTTTGACCAAACCTTTTTTAGTATTGGTTTTAATCCTACTCTATGCTCGTCGAAAAACCACAGTTCTACCTCCACATCTGGATTTTCTTGTTTGAGTTTGTTAAGTTTCAATGGCAAATTATTTTTGAACATCTCTTGCTCTAATTTATTGGCTTTTTTATGTGTTGGTCTTGGACTCTGCCAAGAGTAACCGCACTTTTTTAAGTAGTCCCATCCTCTTTGATTCCAGACTTTTTCTCTGCCGGTTTCTTTTTCAATCCAGCGAGCTACCTTAGTTCCCGTCCAGATTCCTCCGTCTGGTGACTTTTGCTCGATCGCTCTTGTGAGTTTTTCTAACTGTGGTTGTGATAGTAACCTTTTTTTACCTCGAACATGATTGCTAGTTTTGTTTTTGCGATTTGTGACCCCTTCTTCTCCATTTTGGTTGTACTGACTGAGAATCTTTTGAGCATAAGGATAAGAACACCCCACAGCGATGGCACTATTTTTGAGCGTCCAGCCCTGAGATACTTTCCACAGTAGATGCCATCTTCTAGCTTCTACAGAGTCTTGACTTTTAAGATATTTTTCTTTAAGTTTACCCGAACTAAAATGATTGGCTAAATAAGCTGTTTTTGGCATTCAACTTCTTTCTCTTCTCCAGCTTCATTTTACACATACTTTGGTAATCGGATTTAGTAT
>DAXETX010000253.1:0-5571 GCA_051155735.1 Xenococcaceae cyanobacterium | reverse complement strand
AAGTCAATGGCTGTTTTGAGCCAAAATTCTTGATTACCTGGGACGCCTTTTTCTGGCGCAATTTTTAAATCTACGCTAATGCCGTGAGAACCCAATAAAACATATGATAAGAGCTTGGCTCTAGGAAGATGACTCTTGGAGGTAATGACAGTTACTTTCCGCACGTGCCAACGTTCCAAAATTGGCAAGGTAAAAAAAAGGTTGCCAAAGGTAGAATTGGCACAATTTTCTAATAAAACTCGGTTAATAGGAGCTTGCGATCGCCGAAAAACTAATAAAATACAAGGTTCTTCAGAACCACTAGAAATAATCACGGGAAGCTGCGGATTTTGTTTCGCTAATTGTGCTACATATATCTCGCGGTTGATACTACCACCTAAAACGAAAAAAGCATCGGTAGGAGCAGTCGCATTATAAGGTAGCTCAAAAATAACATTTAAAAATAGGTTAACCGTAAATAAGGCAAGACTAAAAACAGTACCGAGTTTTAAAAATCGCAGAACTTGCTGATAACTAATCTTTTTAGTTAACCACAATTTATTTAATTTTAGGCTTTTAAAGAAGCTTAACACAGCATTAATTGAATCAAAAAAATTAAATTTCGGAAAACCGTATTGTGTCGGTTCTTGTTACTGTCTTAAAATCAAAGATAATCAGAATAAGCACTATAAAAATTTAACTATACATTGCAAAACTAACATGGGATTTTTTGACTCCGAAGTAGTACAACAAGAGGCGAAACAACTATTTGAAGATTATCAATCTTTAATGCAACTCGGTGCTGAGTACGGTAAATTTGACCGCAAGGGTAAAAAAATTTTTATCGAACAAATGGAAGCTTTAATGGATCGCTATCGGATATTTATGAAGCGTTTTGAGCTTTCAGAAGATTTTATGGCACAAATGACTGTCGAGCAGCTAAGAACCCAATTAGGTCAATTTGGCATTACTCCCCAACAGATGTTCGAGCAGATGAATCTGACTTTAGCCAGAATGAAGTCTGAAATTGGCGAATAGCTCTAGGGGCGAGGAAATTGAGATGCTGCTGGGAAATAACGCACGGGTTCAGTTTCTAGTGCCTTATACATAAAAGAACGCCAAACTGGCGCAGCGTGTGTACCGCCAGTAACCCCTCTCCCCATACTGCGATAATCATCATTACCAACCCAAACAGCAACCGATAGCTGAGGCACATAGCCCACAAACCAAACATCTCGCTCTGATGAAGTTGTCCCAGTTTTTCCTGCTGCGGGACGACCAATTGCAGCATTTTTTCCTGTCCCTTCGTTAATCACATCTTTGAGAATAGTGGTTAAGCTAGCAGTTGCCCAGGGGTCTAAAATTTGTTGCGGACGAGGTTGATTATCGAGAAGAATATTGCCCCGACTATCGGTTACTTGCAAGATAATTGTCGATTCAGAATGCCAACCATTACTAGCAAAAGTAGCATAAGCTCCAGCCATTTCTAAAGGAGTTACACCGATAGAACCAAGAGGTAAAGAAATAACCGGTTGTAGAGGGCTTTTAATCCCTAAAGCTTTACAAATTTCAATAATTTTGTCTAATCCTACAGCTTTACCAATTTTAACCGCAGGAATATTGCGCGATTGAATCAGAGAAGTTCTCAAAGACATCGCCCCAGCAAAATCTTGTTTCCCGCCATAGTTTTGCGGACTGTAGTAACCTGATGGCACACGATAACGCACAGGAGAATCGTTGATCGGAGAATAGGGCGTATATTCACCACTAGCGAAAGCAGCATAGTAAGCAAAAGGTTTAAAAGCCGAGCCTGGTTGTCGGCGAGCTTGAATCGCCCGATTAAATTGGCTTTTGTCATAATTTACTCCTCCTACTAGGGCTTTGACGAAGTGAGTTCGTGGATCGACTGCTGCTAGAGCTATTTGATCGGCTCTTAGACCCCAACTAAGCAAGCGACGATGACTTTGTTTGACTGACTCTTCTGCCATTTTTTGAAAAGGTAAGTCAATGGTGGTTTGAACTCGCATCCCTCCCTGTAAAACGCGATCGCGCCCAAAGCGTTGATTTAATTCTGTAACTACCGCTTCGGTGATAAAAGGTAATTTACTGCTACGCCAAGCTGTTGGACGGTTGACGAGTAGAGGGGCTTTTTTGGCTGCTGCTGCTGCTTCAGGCGTAATCCACCCCAAGATAGCCATGCGATCTAGCACTAATCCTTGTCGGATTTTGGTTGCTTGATAATTGAGATAGGGACTGTGCTGTTCTGGGGCTTGAATTAGTCCCGCCATCATGGCTGCTTCGGCAAGATTTAATTCTGAGGCATCTTTATTAAAATAAGTTTCCGCTGCTGTTTGTACACCATAGGTATTATGTCCCCAATAAATATTATTGAGATACATTTCTAAGATTTCGGCTTTGGAGAAAACTTGTTCGACTCGAATTGCTAAGATCGCTTCTGCTAGTTTCCGAGTTAGAGTTCGTTCGCGAGTCAAAAATAAGTTTTTGACTAATTGCATGGTGAGGGTAGAAGCTCCCTCAGAAACAGTCCCTTTTTCATAGTTGGCTTTAATCGCACGTCCGACACTATAAGGATTAATGCCTCGATGCTCGTAAAAGTTACTATCTTCAATCGCAATGACGGCTCTTTTTAATTCTGGGGAGACTTGCTCTAAAGAGGCAATTTCGCGATGGGCTTCGCCGTGAAGACTGGTTAAGAGTCTGCCTTTAATGTCGTAAATGTAGCTGGTTTCTGAAGGTACGTGATTAGCGAGTACTCGCACATCGGGAAGGTTGCGAAAACTAATTGCTAAACCAACTAACCCTCCAGCCACAATCGAACTGCCAATCATGGTAAGACCTAAAACCGTTCCACTAGCAGCTTTAACTACGCCGAAGGAAAAAGTAACTAGAGGCTGAAGCTTTTTCGTTGATGATGACTTTTGCCTAACCGTTCTAGACGACACGATGTTCTTACTTCCTCCTTTGAAAATGATCCTGAAACTAAGATAACTTGGTGATCAATAGTAACCTAGTATCTAACCTGAAAGTAGCTGCGCTTAAAAATTCCTTAGCTTGAGGCTTATTATTGAGTTTCACCAAAGCCTAAAAAACTTTTAAACCATTCTAGAAAAGCAGCTACATCTTGGGTCGAAACTTTGAGTAAAGCCAGAATTCCCACGCCAATTAAGATCGTGCCAAGTAAGAAGTTGTCTTCATATAAAACTAACCCAGCGATCGCAATAAAGTAAGGCGCAATAATTCGGCTAATTTTTTCAACAGTATTAACCAATTCAGAAGTTTCGCTGATTTCAGATTCAGTAGTTGCTGCTTCAGGTTGAGTTAGGGGTAATGAGGTTTTTTTATCCTGCTCTACAACCAAATTGTTTGGTGATGATGGATCGAAAACTTTAGTTTCTGGAGTCTCCTCTGGCTTGGATTCGCGAGATGGTTTACCGAACATAAACTTTAATATATATTATGGAGTTCAAATTTATGGTAGCCAGAATTTTCTGGATTGCACCAACAAAAATCTAAAATACTCTGACCGCGAAATGCCCTCACTGAGTAACTAAATACCCAACTTTTAGCTAATTGCCAGTGAGCCATTTTTGTCCATTGAGTCTTTGTATCGTATAAAGTACCAGTAAATCTAGGGTAATTCTTCGCTCATCAATCATAAAAGATTCGAGGGTACTGGGCTTTTTCCCATCAGTAGCACAAGAAAAAGCTTTTTTGCCTGAAATATCAGCTTCTAAAAAGTAAAGGTTAAACTGTCGCTTGCCATTTTGCCAACTGCCAATTACTTGCCAGAATTGGTCATTGGTTTCTAATCCTGCTATGGGTATTGGTTGCTGAGTAAAGTTTAATTCGATATCTTCAATTCCCGCATCAGTAAAAGCTTGTTGCAAAGCAGGCATAAAGTGTTGCTGAATAAACTCTTCAAAAGGTTTATCTTCTAGTTTAGGAGGTTTTTCTTTTTTGGCTTGAGGTTTTTTAGCAGCGGAAGCATTGGCTTTAGCTGCGGGAGAGTTAGGTTTTTGCTCTTCTGCCATATCCTAAAAATAAAATTAATTATCGAGTCTTGCCGTAAGATGAATCAGGCTGCGAGGCTAATCGAAAAAGCGATCGCAACTAATAACATCACTGTCTAGCAGACTAGGTTTAATGAGTTGCTACTTTATACTATCAGAATCTAAATGCCAAAATCGCTTAACAGTAACTCTCCTAACATCTCCTGATAAGAAAAGTAGGCATCCCAAAACACATAGCTGTATAACGCTACGAGCAAAATAGTGATGATTAGTTTCACTTTGCTGAGTTTAGCCTCACTTACATAAGTTAACCAATAGATCACGAAGGGAGTCGCCAAATAGAAAAAGCTACCATAACCAAGAGTTTTTACGGTTAGTTTTACAGAAATTAGGCGAATAGATTCGGCAATTTTGGTCAAAAACGCAATGGTAAATAGTCCAATCAGAAATTGAATTAGGGTATTGCCTAAGAAAGACAGCAACCACGATACTCTCTTTTTTTGATGATTCATCAATCTAAAAAACTGCAAGTAGTACAGTGCCTAAAAGTTATGTTTCAGCAATTGTACTGAGGGATTAAATCGCAGTTTTTAAAGACTTGAATAAATTATTGATTCAAAATGTAACAAAAATGTAATTTTGTCCTCCACTATAAATTTTGAGCGATGGGATAAGCTGTCACGCATTTAATTGGCTTGTTGTGGCTGAGATGGGAGACTGGGAGAAAGGGAGATGGGGAGAGGAATTAATCGTTTTTTACCCTAATTAAATAATATGAACTTTAAATGATTAACAGCTTAATTTACCCCAAACAAGCTGCTAAATCTTCATCGGGGGTAGTAATCGGTTTTAGGTTATACTTCTCTGACAAAAGTTGCAAGACATTAGCGGAAAGAAAAGCAGGAAGAGTAGGACCAAGACGAATATCTTTAATTCCTAAATATAATAGGGTGAGTAATATGGCTACGGCTTTTTGTTCGTACCAAGAAAGAATCATCGATAAAGGTATTTCATTGACTCCTACCTTGAAAGCATTAGCTAAAGCTACAGCAATTTGAATTGCCGAATAGGCATCATTACATTGCCCTACATCCAGTAAACGGGGAATTCCTGCGATATCGCCCATTTCTTTGTCAAAAAAGCGGAATTTACCACAGGCGAGAGTTAAGACGACGCAGTCATTAGGTACTTTATCGACAAATTCAGCATAGTAATTGCGGTCTGGTTTTGCCCCATCGCAACCACCAACCAGGAAAAAGTGACGGATTTTACCTTGTTTGACCGCATCAATCACTTTATCAGCGACTCCTAAGACGGCATTGCGAGCAAAACCTGTAGTAACGGCTCGATATTCGGACTCTTCGCTAAATCCTGGTAATTCTTTCGCTTTTTCAATTACAGGCGTAAAATCGATACTGCCATCTGTTTTAGCAGGGAGATAGTTCAATCCAGCATAACCCACTGGTCCTAAAGTAAACAGTTTATCTTCATAATGTTCGTGGGGAGGCATGAGACAGTTAGTGGTAACTACAACTGCACCAGGAAATTTAGCAAAGTCTTT
>DAXETX010000252.1:0-6188 GCA_051155735.1 Xenococcaceae cyanobacterium | reverse complement strand
GACGCGTTCTAGTTCTGCTTGTTTGTTGGCGGTAATGTCTGCTATTGCACCTTCGTAGTAAACCAGATTGTTTGCGGGGTCGGTGACTGCGATCGCACTGTAACGTACCCAAATCAATTCTCCCTGTATGGGACGAATTTGTCCTTCAAACTGTTTTGCAGAATTAGGTTGTTCTAGCTGTTGTTGCCATTGACAATAAGACTCGGCTGCGATTTGATAGTCTAGAAGATTTTTGCCTAATACCTCTTCTGGTTGCTGATAACCGAGCATTTTTACTAACGTCGAATTGGCTTCGACAATTTCGCCTGAAGCCTTGAGACGATAAAGCCCTAAAGGGATTCGCTCAAAAAAACGATCATAACTTTGTTTAATTGCCACTAAAGCTTGTTGATTTTGCGCTCTCTGCCAAGCGGATCTTACTGCTGCTGCTAAACGTACATAATGCTTGGGTGATTTAATTACATAGTCATCTAGCCCTGCTTTCATCGCTGCGACAGCAACTTCTTCACTACCAGTTCCAGTAAACATGATTACGGGACAGTCAGGATTTTGGTGTTTGATGCGTTTGAGAATATCTAATCCCGTTGTCCAGCGTAAACGATAATCGGTAATTACCAGATTAAACTTGTCCTCTTGTAATGCCTGAGCAAAATTAGTTTCATCGATAATTTCTCGATACTGAAGCTGAGGAAATAGCTTTTTAATCTCTCTTAGAGCCAGAGCGCGATCGCTAGAATTATCATCGATGATTAGTGCTTGAGGACTAGTCATTGTTAGGTTAGAAAAAATGCTAAGTGAATTAACATCAATCAAAGTAACTGATGGATTTGGTTAATCGGAAAGAGATGATTGGCAGATCGTCTCGATCATTAGAGGACATCAGCCAAAGTTCTTTTTTTTCATTCGAGTTTTTGGTTATGCTCCCCCAGCCCCCAAGATTGGGGGTTTCGTGGATCGGTGAATAGCTAAAATAATTATGTTGTATTGGCTTGCAGTAATTGATATAACTTAACATTTTTTGGGAAATTGCCCAGAGATTTGAGATTTATCTCCTGACGAATTAACTTGTTAGTTGTGGTCTTTGGTTGAATTTAAACCAATAATTATCAATCAATTCAATTAATTGAACAAAATCTTGAAAATTGACGGGTTTGACTAAATAAGAATTTGCCCCTAAATCATAGGCTTGTGCGATGTCAGAATTTTCTTGAGAAGAAGTTAAAACGACAACTAATAGGCGTTTAGATTCTGGTTGTTGACGAATCCAGGTTAACACTTCTAAGCCCGAACGACGGGGTAATTTTAAATCGAGTAAGACTAGTACTGGTGTCGGATAAAGTTTGCTATCTGCGTATTTGCCTTGTCTGGATAGATAGGCGATCGCCTCATCGCCATCGGAAACAATGGACATCGGTGGTTCTATCTTGGCTTGGCGAAAGGCGCGCTGAATTAGCAAAATCTCATTATAATCATCTTCTACTAGCAATATAGGCATTAATCCTGAAGTTATCATAAAAAATTCAATTTAAAAGTAACGCCCATCATTTACAGGGGAAAGGTGATCCAGAACTACAGATTTTTAGCTCTGAGTCGCAATTCGTAGTCCCTAAATAAACCCAAGTAAAACTCAGAAATATTGTATTGTTAGGTTTGATATTTAATTAAAATTGCTTCAGGATTAAATGAAGCAAAACAACATTACTTGATGATTTTCTAGGTTACTTCATCTAATCTTAATAATTTTTGGGAATAAAGTAAAGTGTCTTATTTTACTTTAAAATAGACACAAAAATGCTACATTTTAAGCTTTTTATCTTTTCATCTTTAAGTTAATTATCAATAGCAAATATTTATACCATTTCTCCTTGAAGTTGCGCTTAATATTTTAGGTTTAGATCTCACGCAAAGGGGTTAAATTTTATTTAGTGCATTGTTACAGAGAATTGGTCTTACGCCAACGCGGGGTCGCTCGCCAACTTTGGGGGGAAATATTCTCGAAATCCTTGCCCCCTCTAACCTCCCCCAACCTTGGGGGAGACAAATCGTTCCCTACCCAAAATTGGGGAGGGGTAGGGAGGGGCGGGGGAAACACGGGGGCTTCTAGATCTATTTGATGGTATCAACTCATCTGAAAACTGCTGTAAGTAGCTGGGTGTAATTAAATATCAAATGGAAAACTATTTGTCGGCTTTCAATACCCCACTACTCCACATCATCTTTAACTTAATTGTTCCTCCCTACTTACTTCTGCCTCAATGCTGTAAACTCAGCCTCTCAAGCCTTCAATCCAAAAGCGACTACCTTGAGCTACCTCTGAAACCACACCAAAACTACCGTTCAAACGCTCCATACCTTTTTTGACGATCGCTAAGCCAATGCCAGTACCAGGATAAGCTTCATTGCCGTGCAAGCGTTCAAACACTTGAAAGATGCGTTTTTGATGTTGAGATTCGATCCCGATGCCATTATCTTCGATCCATAAGCGGATCTGATTCTCTTGAGATTCAGTCCAAATGTGAATTTGGGGTTCAACACCAGGAGTTACAAATTTGATCGCATTAGACAGCAAATTTTTGACTATTTGGACCAGGATAGTACGATTGCCAACCATCGAGCATAAAGGTTCATCAATCGTAATTTGGGCTTGAACTTCGGCGATTTCTACTTCTAGCTGTTCTATGGCACTAGTGACGACTTGATCGAGATCGACCGATTTTAATTCTATTTCGGTGCGCGATAAGCGACTATAAGCTAATAAATCTTGGATCAGCCGTTCCATTTGTTGTGCTGAAGTAGCCAAACGCCAAGTATATTGTTTTCCTAAATCGTCTAAGTTTTCCGCGTAGTCTTCTTGTAGTGCTGTGGCAAAACCTTGGATGGCTCGCAAAGGTGCTTTCAAATCATGGGAAATACTATAGCTAAAAGCTTTTAATTCTTGATTGATTTCTGCTAGTTGGGCGGTGCGTTCGGCAACTCTGGCTTCTAGTTCTTGGGTATAGTTTTGGGTTTGACGATGTAAATAAGTTTGTTGCAGAGCGATCGCAATTTGGTCGCTAATTTCGCTGATGATTGCTAATTCTTCTGAGGTGATAGTTGCCATATCTGCCATCCAGACTTTTAAAATACCAAGTAATTGACCCCCAGCTTTTAAAGGAAAGCTAATAAAACAATCTAATTCTGCTGTTTTTAAGGTAGGAAATACTGGCGATAATTGAGGCAGTTGACTTAGATAAGTCACAAGATAGTTAGAATCGTTGGCTTCTAATCTGGCGATTAAATCTTGCCAAACATTTAACGTAACTTGCTGTTGGCGATCGGTTGATTCTGCCATTCGATCTTGAATGGCTAATATAGTTGCAGTTTGTTGCTCCCAGTCGAAAGTAACAATTGAAGTGCGTTGACAGTTAATTAATTCTTGAATTTTACTAGTAGCAGTTTGGGCAATTACTTCAGGTTTGGCTGCTGCTAAAATCGCTTTATCGATTTGATGTAAGTTTTCTAAACGCTGTAGTGATTTTTGGAGAGATAATTCTAGTTTTTTGCGATCGCCAATAGCTTCGATGACGCAGATCAAGTAATCTGCTTCTCCATTCTGGTTTTTGACTAAAGATACAGTGAGGTTAATCCAAACAAGCGATCGATCTTTACAGATATAACGTTTTTCTATTGAATAAGTCGCAATTTCTCCTGCCAAGATTTGACGCACATACGCCAAATCAGTCTCTAAGTCTTCGGGATAGGTAATGTTTTGAAAGTTTGTCTGTAATAGTTCTTTTCTGGTATAGCCAACAATATCACAGAGTTTTTGATTTACCCTCAGCCATCTGCCATCTGGGGCGACATGGGCTACTCCTACTGCTGCTTGTTCAAAGGTATTGCGAAATCTCGCTTCACTAATCTGGAGTTCTGTTACTACTTGCTTGCGTTCTGTAATATCTTTGGCTGCGGAAATAACTAATCGCCTTCCATCGGCTAGTTTTCCTAAAGGTGCAGAACTAAAATCCCAAATCCGAACTTGTCCACTAGCCGTCATCACTTCAAACTCGCCTTCATCAACGCGCCGATCTAATTCATACAAGCGATCAATTTCCGAACGGATTACTTCTTTTCTTTCTCCATAAGCTTTTTCTGTCCAGACAGCAACAGTCGGAATCTCATTGATGGTATAACCAGTTATTTCTGTCCAAGCTTGATTAATTTGCAGAATCTCCCCATCTTCAGCATGAATAACAATCGGTATGGGAGCATAAGCAAGGGCGCGACGCAGTTTTTCTTCACTACTGCGGATTAACTGTTCAGAAAATTCCCATTCGCGAATCTCATCTTGCAATATTTGATTAGCTTGAGTTAACTCAGATGTTTGAAGCTGAGAAAAGTCGTTCAAAGCTTGCTGTTGTCGCTGAATTTGTCGTAGCGCGATCGCCTGTTGTCTGACTTTGACACTAAGATACAACACTAGTGCCAGTAGTAAACAAATTATCGTAATTGTGACAACCATTGACAAGTTACCAACTTTATAAAGTTATCGTAGCTCATTGAAGATTACTATCTTGCTTATTATTTATTGCCTCATCTAAAACTTTATCTAAGCTAGTCATTATTATTACTACGCTAAACTCTATCTGTCTTTAAGGATACTGGATTGGTTTATTAGACAACTTAAAATATAATATGATATTAAAAATTAAGTAAAAATACATAGATTTTTTCCTATTTTTTGATAGTTCTTCGCAAAACTGCTTTGCTTATTGTGATTTTAAGTCGGCTGATTTTTGGGTAATTGGCACTTAATAGCGGAGCGAGAACTTAGTGAGTTTATTTTATCTCTCAAATTAATCATTTAAAATGTCCAATCCTCAAACCAATAACAACCAGCAGTCTAGTTGGCAAACAGTTACAACTGAGGGCGATCCGGAAGTAACAGTCATTGAAATTACTCAGCCTGGCACTGTCCCAAATACAACAACTACTCAATCAGACTGGCTCGAACCAGAAACTGCCAAACTAGCAGCTTCTGAGGATTTAATTAATAACGAGACAGAATCACCAAAAAAACCTTTTTGGCAAGAGTTAAAAGCTAAAACAGCAGCGATCTTAGTAGGTAGTGCCGTGATGTTGCCGATCTTAGCAGTAGGAACAGCAACTTATTATTTAGGTAGTCAAGGACTCAAGCAACAAGAAATTTTAGCCAGACGGATTGATCGCATAGGAGTAGCCGAAACCGAATTAGCACGACAACAAAGACTATTAGCAGCTTTATTAATCGGTACTGGGACAACTGCTTTACTCGCTGGTGCGATCGCTGCTTGGCTGACCAAACGCTATTTAGAGGCAATATCCAAGACATTTACCAAAGCGACGGAAACAGAAACTCAAATATATATTGAGTCTGTGCCAAATTTGAGTCAATCTGTTTCCCAACCAGAAATTCTCCAAAATATCGTTCGAGAAGCCCAAAAATATTTGAATTGCGATCGCGTAGTAGTGTATAGTCTCAATCAAGATAAGTATGGCGTAATTATTGCCGAATCTGTCGCGCCTGGTTTCCCAAAAGCCTTGGGTAAAACTATCGATGACCCTTGTTTTGCAGCCAAATATCTGGCTCAGTACCGCGATGGTAGAGTGCGAGCCATTGATAATATCTACGAAGCGGATCTAACTGCCTGTCATATAGAGCAGTTGGAAGAGTTAGAAGTCAAGGCTAATCTCGTTACACCAATTATTCATGACAAGAGGCTATTCGGATTATTAATTGCTCATCAATGCACCGCAGCCCGCCAATGGCAAAAGTCGGAAATTGAGTTTTTAGAGCGACTGGCTAAAAAAACTGCCATGGTACTAGAAAATGCTAAGCTGCTCAACGATCTATTGCGACTTCAGCAGCAGACAGAGACAGAACATCAGTGGACACAGTATTTTACCAATGCCATTCAATACATCCGTCAATCGCTCAAACAAGCTGATGTTTTAGAAATCAGTGTCGAAGAAGTCCGCAGGGTTTTAGAATGCGATCGCGTAGTCGTTTATAGTCTCAATCAAGATCGCTATGGCGTAGTCGTCGCCGAATCTGTAGCAGCAGGCTATCCTAGAGCCTTAAATAAAACGATCTCTGACCCCTGCTTTGAAGTTAGATACTTAGAAAAATACCGTGATGGCAGAGTGCGCGCCATTGATAATATCTATGAAGC
>DAXETX010000251.1:0-3886 GCA_051155735.1 Xenococcaceae cyanobacterium | reverse complement strand
GCGGTTTCCCAAGCTACAGCCTGTCTTTTAACAATAGCTTCGATAGTTGGGTCTAAATTCATTTGACTGGTAAAAATCCCGAAAGCAGCCATCAAAGCTAAAATTTGAGTCATCATCATCAAAAATTGCGCCAAATTAATCAATTATATTTTCTGCTAATAACTCTACTAGATATTTTTGCCATAAAATTAAATTCAGAAATATGTATTAGAAATGAGTCGAGAAAATCCTCGAATTGGTAAAAAAAAGTTTCTTCAAGACATAAACTAACAAAATAGTTCATTGTGGATTTACAGCAAGCTAAAATTACTGCACGACTTAAACTTAATCAACTTCCTGCTGATTGCGCCCAAGATCGAGCAGATGTACTTAATGCCAAACTTTGGCAGCCAGATATTACAGATTTAATTAATTGCGATTTTTTTCAACCTAACTTGATTTTTGTGACTAAATTAACACCACCAGAATTAAAAGAAATATTTTTAAAGTTACAATCTGAAGCTTTAGAGCTTGTTTTAGTAGGTGGTCAAGCAATTAATTTTTGGGCTACTTATTACCAAGATCGAGTTTCTAAGTTAAAATACTATCTTCCTTTTTCTAGTGAGGATATTGATTTTTTTGGAGGGCGCTTAGAAGCTAGCATTTGCCATCAAATATTAGGAGGAAAACTTAAGCTCAATCAAAATTTTGATCCTAGTCCTAATACGGGTGTTTTGTTAATCAAATACAACGAGGCAGAGTTACGAATTGATTTTTTGGCTACTGTTTTTGGTTTAAATGATACTGAAATTGTCGAATCGGCGATCGCTTTTCAGGGTCAAGGTGAGATTAATGGCATTAGCTTTAAAATTATTAATCCTGTACTCTGCGTAGAAAGTAAACTAAAGTCTTTAGGTGGGCTACCGCAGCAAGGAAGACAAGATTTGAAACATTTAAAAATTGCTTTACTTTGCTGCCAAGAATTTTTGAGAGATATTTGTCCTCAAGAGTCCGCTCGCTCTGCTCTTAAACTAATTGAGAGATTGGTCAGAAATTCTTTAAGTGATGCAGGGTTACAAGTTTGGCTCAACTATGGGATTGAGATAGATTCAGCAATTCCTCTAGATTTAATTAGCTCTTTGCCAGAAAAAAAATGGACTAATTTTTGTCATATTAGATTACCTCAAATTAAAGAGTTGATTAATCGTAAAAGGTTGAAGTACCGAGAAATTTTTGGTACTGAAAAATAGTTTCAACTTCCCGATCTAAGCTAAAAGTTATTTTTGTGTTAACTCTAAAGTAGATTTAAGGAGTAAGACTAAGTGCAAGATAAAAAAGTTCTCTTAACTGGCGGAACGGGAGGTTTAGGTCAAGGAGTGTTACCAAAAGTACTAGCTCAAGGAGCTTTAGTGACTATTCCCTACCAAAAAGAACTTGATGCTAATGCCGTACGCCAAATGCTAACACCAGAACAGTTAGAACGAGTGAAATTGGTTAAAGCCGATTTAACCGCAGAAAGCAACGTCAGCCAATTAGTTAGCGAAATGGGCAAAGTTGAAGTGCTAATTCACTTGGTAGGCGGATTTGATATGGGGGATACTCACCAATATTCCTTATTTAATTGGCAAAAAACTTTTAATATCAATTTACTAACTACTTTTTTAACCTGCAAACATTGTCTTCAGTCGATGCGCGAACACAATTACGGCAGAATTGTCACCGTTGGTTCTAGAGGTGCAGTTGAACCCGCACCCAAACTAGCTGCTTATTCTGCTGCTAAAGCGGGTGTCGTGGCTCTAACTCAGGCGATCGCCAAAGAAACTCAAGAGTTTAATATTACAGCTAATACTGTCTTACCGAGTGTGATTGATACACCAGCTAATCGCCAAGCTATGGGAGAAGAGAATGCGGAACAGTGGGTTAAACCCGCATCTTTAGCCCAAGTAATTTGTTTTTTGGCTTCAGACGCAGCTAAAGATGTCAGTGGGGCAGCAATTCCCGTGTATGGCACAGCGTAAAAGATCACTACTTGCCGACGGGAGGCGGAGTCATTCCGCCTGATAAGATTAAACAGGATTATCTCTTCGGCGCATCGGTTCTCTAGGAGAGTTCATTTGAGATTTAGCTTTAGAGGCACTGCGTCGCAAAGACTGTAACCGTTCTTCATATTTTTTGCGTTGGCGACGACTTGGAGTTTGTTCGATCAGTGTTTTTAAAGCACTACCGAGACTTTTATAAGCATTAGGCAAAGAATAACCAAAACGAGTCGCTAGGGCGATCGCTTTTTCGTCTGCTTCAATGGCTTCTTGAATGGTTTTTTCATTGTTATTTTTTTGCCACAAGCGATATCCTGAAATTCCACAAAGTGATAACGCCAAAATTAACAATAAGCCGTCTTGTACCCAGAGTTCTCCAACTGCACCACCTAAACCAATCGCTAGGGCTGCCATTTCCCAACCTTCTTTCGGAATTGTATCGTTTTGAATGCGCGCAACCTCATGCCAAAAGAGTAAGTTTCTTTGATCGAGCGCTAAATTATCCCACTTAGCCAAATCAATTTGAATTTCAATTTCATCTTTACCAATTTCTTCGCTACGAATCAGGGGCGGGTTAACTTCTGTTGTTCCTTCTACGATCACCCAGCTTTGTAACTCTGGTGGTAGCAAAGTTTTTAGTCTTCTCAATTCATTAATTTCTGCTCTTGCAGAAGAGGTTGCATAACTCATATACTTACAGATTCTTACTCTTTAAGTTTTTAGTTTAATTTATTACATTCATGATATCGAAATTTAGTTAGGTCTTTATCTGATCAAACTTATGGGATCATGGTCAATTGGTTGATTAATTAACGAAGTGTATCGTTAAGCTCGAAGCATGAGTTTTAATCTATCTAACGAAATTAGCAGTGTTCTTTTACCTTTTGCCGATCTCTTCCCACTCCTGTAATCTTGAGGCTATTTTCTTTAGTTACTCTTTTGGCTGATCATCTGCAAGCCAATTTTACGTCGAGCTTAGTTATTATTGTTGTTTCATCCAGTTTACACATTGCTGTAGCTGCTGTTGCATCTGGTTTGGACTGCTATGATAACGGCGACCATGTCCTGGTAAGACCCACTCAAAAGTATAATTAGCCAATTTTTCCAGAGATTTAAGTTGTTCTGTCCAAGAATACCAGCAATAGCGACGAAAAGCGTAAAGTTGATTGAGATAGGGCGACCAAGCTAGATGATCTCCTGTAAACAAAAACTTGTTGTTGTAAAGTAAAACTGTATGACCTTTGGTATGACCAGGAACGGGAATAATTGTTAGGTCTGGATTCAATTGTATCGTGTCTCTTCCTGATAAAATAATTTCTACATTTTGAGTTGCTGCGGTAACATCATCTTGATGTAAAATGCGATCGCATTTAAAGTGTTGTTGAAATTGCTGATGATCTGCAATATCATCTTGATGCGTCAGGTACATATAACGAACTCCGCCCAATGCCTTTAATCTTTTAACTAAAGGAGGCGTGAAACGAGGCGAGTCCACTAAAACATTACCTTCTGGTCGTTGAATAAAATAACTCGCTGCGCCATAAGACTTTTCGGAATGATAACCGCAATGATAAACGTTGTCTTCTATTACCAAAGGAAAAGTTTTTTGTACTGCCAAAATATCTGTCGGTTTTTCTGTTGTTCCAATAGATGCGGTAGGACAAGCTAGCAATGCTTGCATTGCTTTGACTCTTTCTGTTTCATTGGTAGGTTGATGATAAACCGCAGATCGATCTCCCGCGCGCTTATATATCTTTGGTGCTATCCAGCGACAAGTATCGCAGTCGATGCAACTAGAATCTACGTAAAAATCACCACTAATATTCTCTAAACGTCGGTCTTTAAGTTTTGCCATGATTCAAGCTTCTCTC
>DAXETX010000250.1:0-14533 GCA_051155735.1 Xenococcaceae cyanobacterium | reverse complement strand
AAATCAGAGATTATCTAGTTAAAAAATGATGAAAGCGCTTTATTTTTTGCCATTGTTGCTAGGATTAAGTTCGCTAAATCTGCTTGCTCCGAATAAAAGTCTTAGTTCAGCTTCTATTGCTCAATTAGAAAATATTACTGAGGTTACCACTAGTGTTTTAGATAATTTAGGATACGAGTGTGAAACAGTGAGTGCAGCAGCGATAATTTGTCGAAAATGCGCCGAAGAAACTAACATTACCGAAGAATGCACGGCTTATATTTGCGATAGTGTAACGAAAAAATGTCGTAAACAAAAAGCGACTGTGCCTAATTTACCCGATTCTGGTGGCGAACCAGAAGAGAGAGAGGATCAAACTCCATCTTTGCCCAGTCTATAGCTAGAGTAATTCTCAATATTAATTAATTAAATCTTGATTTATGACAAAACTGGCTCAACTACTCCCATAATCGGAACTAGTAAATCCAAGAAACAGAAAGTGTGATTATGGGGCGTTTTAGAGTTCAAGGTAATCGAGTCTTTAAACTCTGGTTATCTGGTATTACTTTTTTAAGTCTAATTCTAGCTACACCAACTGCTACAGCCGAAACAATTAAAGAAAAAATAGCGAGAACAGGAGTTCTAACCGCAGGTACTAGTAAAGATGCAATTCCGTTTGCTTATACTGACACTGAGGGACAGTTAGTCGGTTATTCTGTAGGAATACTTGCCCTGATTCAACAACAACTCGAAACAGAATTAGGTCGAGAAATTGAACTAAAATTAGTCGCCCTTGAACCAAAAGCGAGAATTCCTCAATTGGTAAGTAACGCTGTCGATATTGTTTGCGATGCTAGCAGTTTTACTTGGGAAAGAGACCGCAAAATTGATTTTTCTGTTAGCTATGGCATTACAGGAACGAGACTTTTAGTCAGACAGGATGATTATTTAACTATCTCTGAGTCACTTGTCGGCAAACAGATTGGTGTTTTACCAGGAACTACCAACGAACTAGCAATCAAACAAGCTGAACCCAAAGCCAAAATCGTCTATATGGGCGATCGCGCTGAGGGTTATGCTGCTTTACGCCAAGGAAACATTGATGCTTTTGCTGATGATGGGATTTTGCTAGAAAGTTGGTTACAAAGTCTGAATAATCCTAGAGCTTTTGCCATTGTTGGTTACTATTCCCAAGAAGGTATTGCTTGTATGATTCCAGAAAATAATTCGCAGTTTCTCAATAGTGTCAATTATGCTTTGGTTCGCTTTATGCAAGGTTTTTTAGCAGGAAAGCCTCAAGCAGTAAGTTTATTTGATCGCTGGTTTGGTTTTCAAGGAGTAGTGCCTTTAAACCAAGATTTACGAGATTTAATGTTAGAAAATATGCAACTTATCGTTGATTTTAAAGAAGAAATTCCCCCGCAAGAATTGTAAATAAGTATTAAAGATTAATAGATTTAATTAATTTCTCGCTTTTTGGCAACCTGCAAGCTATAATTCGCCCAAAACCTGAAGTAATAGAGATCTGTACTTATTATGTCTGCTGCGCCCCAACCTCAATTTTCAGTTGCGTCTTTTCCGATTGCTCAAAAATCTTCGATTCTCTCAAGTCGTCAAGCTAAGGCAAATGCCTTATTATCCGATCCTACACCATCTCAACTATATTCAACTCCACAAGTTTCTCAATCTCCTACTCAAATTGCGAAAACAGGTGCTTCTAGCAGCCATAACTTTGTTCCTAGAACTCAAAATAATCTTCGCTTCAAGCGTTTATTACAATTACAAAGGTTGACTTTTGGTATTAGTTCTCTACTTATGGTAAGTAGTGCTTTAGTTTATGTTGCTGGGGTTCGCACTCCTCAGTTGTGGAGTCAAGAATATGAGCGTTTAGAAATTCTACAACGTCAAGAACGCGAATTGACGGCAGCTAATGAAACTTTAAAACAGGATTTGGTCAGACAAGCGGAGCAAAAAGCTGAGAAGACTGAGGCGCAATTATCTTATCTGCAATCTGATGATGTAATTTTTTTAGAAACTACTAAAGTAGCCTCTGAACCTTTTTCCCATAACTCAGATCAGGCTAATCTCTTAGACTCAATTCCTCTGAGTTATTAAAGAATCGCTAATTTAGCTAATCTGACAGAAGCCCCGCTTTCTGTACGATAGTACGAAAGTCGGGATGAATGCCGTGCTGTGGATATATCGACTCAAACTATTTTTAACAGCAAAACAATATATGTTAAAATACTTGCCATGAGAAATGTAGTAAAAGTCAGATTGTATCCAACGCCAGAACAAAAACTCTCATTGGCTAAAGATTTTGGGAGTTGTAGATATATATGGAATTATTGTCTAGCGGAGAATAACCGTATATATAAAGAGACTGGCAAAGGGGTGTCTGCTATTACGATGAAAAAGTGGCTACCTCAACTAAAGAAACAAGCTGAAACAGAATGGCTAAAACAGACTTATTCTCAATGCCTTCAATCATCAGTAATTAATCTTGGTATTGCTTTTAAAAATTTCTTTGAAAAACGAGGTGGTTATCCTCGATTCAAAAGTAAGTATGGGAAGCAGTCATTACAGTATCCACAAAATGTCAAAGTTGCGAAAAACGGTTTGTACTTACCTAAAATTGGAGAAGTAAAAGCTAGCTTGCATCGGTTATTTGATGGCGAGCTTAAGACTGTAACTATCAGCAAAACTAAGACTAATAAATACTATGCTTCGTTGTTATTTGATGATGGTTTACCTGAAATCAAAGCAGATAGTAATGGGAAAGTTATCGGGATCGATCTTGGGATCTCTAGTTACTGTATTACAAGTGATGGAAGCAAATATGATCATCCAAAACATCTTCAGAAGCATGAAGGGAACCTAAAGCGAAAACAGCGTAAATTATCTCGCAAGCAAAAAGGCTCTAATTCTAGAAACAAAGCGAGGTTATTGGTAGCCAGAGCGCAGGAAAAAATCAGCAACGCTCGTCAAGATTTTCTTCATAAATTGTCTCGTAAATTGGTAAACAAAAGCCAAGTTATCGTTTGCGAAGACTTAAATATCAAAGGACTCCTCCGCAACCATAAACTAGCCAAAGCGATAAGTGATTGTGGGTGGGGAATGTTCCTTAATTTTCTTGAATACAAGTGCCAAAAAGAAGGAAAAGTTTTTCTTCAAATAGATAGATTTTTCCCATCGAGTAAAACTTGTAATCATTGCCTAAATGTAGTTGACAGCTTGCCTCTAGATATCCGTACCTGGGATTGCCCTAGTTGTCATACCAAAGGGATAGATCGTGATCTCAATGCAGCCAAAAACTGTAGAGATGAGGGTTTAAGAATACTTTTCTCCTCTGGGACGGGGGAGACTGCCAATGGAGGCAATGTAAGACAGCGCAGAGGGCGTAAGTCCACTGTTGTTGCTGTTGCCGATGAAGTTGGAAGCCAGCACTCTACCCGATAGGGTGAGTTTCTGGTAGTTCACTACCAACAGTCGCGATCAATAGTAGCAAGTATGGCTAACAATAAATTAATCACTCGTCGTCTGCTCTCAGCCTCAAAACAGCCTTCAGGAAGAACACAACACCACAGTCTAAAACTGACCCTCAGATTATTTTTAGTTTGGGGAATCTTAGCGATGAGTGCTGTCGGATTAGCTGGCAGACTTTACTATCTACAAATTGTCGATCCAACAATTGTCTATGAACAAGCACCCCAAGGAAGAAGCTTAAAAGCGATCGCTCAAGGACAACAAACCGATTGGCTCAAATTGTATGCCCCTCGACGTCAAATTGTAGATCGTCAGCAAAATGTTTTGGCAACAGACCGCATTACTTACGAACTTTATGTTCATCCCAAACTATTTAAGAGAAATTCTCAAGCCGTTAACGCCAAAGAGGTAGCGCAAAATTTAGCGGATATCTTACAGACAAATACGCCCGAAGCGTTAGCAGCAATTTTTAGTCAGAGAACAACAGGAATTCGTCTCGCGACAAATCTTCCCGAATCGGTTCGTGACAAAATTACCCAATTAAAAATTGATGGTTTAGACCTTAGACCCCATTACTCTCGGTTTTATCCTCACGGGGATATGATGGCAGAAATAGTGGGTTATATCAACAAAGACTCCCATCGTACCCCTCAAGCTGGCATTGAATATACTCAAAACCATCTCCTAAAAAGACAACAATCTGCAATTAGAGTTAAACGGAGTTTTATTAATACTAAAGAGCGATCGCAAAAAGTTTTTCATTTAGGAGAATTAGAACCTTCAACCCAACTATTTCAATCTGATGATCTACGGTTACAGTTAACGGTCGATCTGCGTTTACAACAAGCAGTTCGTGCTGCTCTCAAACAATCCATGACTGAATACAAAGCCAAAAGAGGTGCAGTCATTGTGATGGATGTCAGAGATGGTTCAATTATAGCTTTGGTCTGCGAACCTACCTACGATCCTAATCGCTATGCTGATTATGCTCAAGATTTTAGTGTGTTTAGAAATTGGGCAATTACCGATCTTTATGAGCCTGGCTCAACCTTTAAACCAATTAATATTGCGATCGCCCTAGAAGCAGGAGTAATCTCTCCTGAAGCTAAAATTGACGATACAGGAAAAATTACCATTGGCGATCGCGAAGTTGCCAATCACGATTATCAAGAAAAAGGGGCGCGAGGCGAAATTAGTATTACAGAAGTGCTTCAATACTCTAGCAATGTGGGCATGATTAAGATTATGAGTCGTCTAGAGCGAGAAGACTATTATCAGCGACTCCAAGATTTAGGGATTGAAGCCCCATTAGATATCGAAATTAACGGTTATACTCCAGGACAAGTTAAAGATCAGATTGAGTTTACGATCAGAGAAATTGAAGCTGCTACTACGGCTTTTGGTCAAGGGCTTTCTCTAACTCCTCTGAAACTGATTCAATTAAGTGCTGCGATCGCCAATGGCGGTTATTTAGTTACACCCCATGTGGTGCAAGGTTTATCAGATTTTGAAGGGAACTTTCACTACACGCCAACTCTCGCGCAAAAACAGGTATTTTCCGCCAAAACTACTGCTGCGGTTTTAACCATGATGGAGCAAGTTGTGCAAGATGGTAGTGGTTACAATTCCCAAATTTCTAACTATCGCATTGCGGGTAAAACAGGAACGGCGCAAAAAATTAATCCAGCGACAGGACAATATGATAAAGAAATTACTAGCTTCGTCGGGATGTTTCCTGTAGAAAAACCGCGCTATGCAATTTTAGCGTTAGTAGATGAACCCCAAGGCGAATATACTTTTGGCTCTACTGTAGCTGCGCCAGTAGTACGCTCGGTAATTGAAGCTTTAATTAGTATCGAAGGAATTATCCCATCGCCTCAAAACCCAGAATAACTGATTAGTTTTTAGAGATCGCCAAAGTTTTCGGTTAATCTCGATTTTGATGGCGATCGCCCTATCGAGTTTTATTCGATGACAAAAACTAACCACAGCGACATTATTGTCAATTATCATTAGAGATTAAAATATTAGTTTTGATAGTAGGGTAGATGACTTTTGGTTGAAAATACAATGAAACATACTATTTCGGTACTAGTAGAAGACGAAGCGGGGGTTTTAACCCGGATTGCTGGTTTGTTTGCCCGTCGTGGCTTTAATATTGAGAGTTTGGCAGTAGGACCAGCCGAACAAGTGGGCATTTCTCGCATTACGATGGTCGTACCAGGCGATGACCGCGTCATCGAGCAGTTGATTAAGCAACTATATAAATTAATTAAAGTGCTTAAGGTTCAAGATATTACCCAGACTCCTTGTGTGGAGCGAGAGTTGATGCTGGTGAAAGTCAAAGCGACAGCGTCGAATCGAGCCGAAGTAATTCAATTAGCTCAGATTTTTCGCGCCCGCATTGTCGATATTTCCGAAGATACTCTGACGATTGAAGTCGTAGGCGACCCTGGTAAGATGGTAGCGATTATTCAAATGCTGAATAAATTTGGGATTAAAGAAATTGCTCGCACAGGTAAGATTGCGCTAATTAGAGAATCTGGCGTTAATACCGAATATCTCAAATCTCTAGAAGCCAAAGTTTAGTGTTGCTCTCGATGCTGCTAGGTTTTGGCAGATTTATTCGGCAAAAATCGGTGTTTTCGCAAAATTTCAAACAAGTCTGTTGTCTTTTCTAACAGACAAGCATGACCGCTTTGAGGCAAAATAGTCATTTTTCCCTGGGGAAAAATCTTGATTAATCTCTTGGCTTCGGCAACCGATGGTAAAAGGCGGTCTGCTGCACTGGCGATCGCTAGTGTCGGACCTTTGAACAATGAAAGTCGATATTCTGAAACCATAAACTGTTGTAGTAAAAATAACCGCCAACTGACAACATCTCTCGAAAGAGCTTTCATCGCTTGCAATAAAGCCTGGCGATCGCGTCTTTGAATCCGACTTAATTCCGCAAGAAAGGGTAGTAGTGCCAAAGCGGAAGTCGGATGTAGCCAGTCTGGTACTAAATAGCGAGTTAGAGGAATCCCCCAATTTAAAAGCGGTTGGTCGGGAAAAGCGGATGCAGGATTGACTAAAATTAGCTTTTCGATCAATTCGGGTTGAGCCTCAGCAATTTTGAGTGCCAAACAACCCCCAAAAGATTCACCACAGAGATAAAAGCGGTCTTTGCCCATAGTTGCTAACTCTTCTTGAATTAGCTTCACTACTCTATAAGTTAAGCTGTCCCAGTCACTCAGGTCGTTAGGAGGAATCGCTAAACATCGCAAATTGAAACAAGCAGCAAGTTTTTTAGTTTGAGTGCCAAAAAGCCTCCCCGTACCATCCATTCCTGGCAGATAAATAAACAAAGGCTGGTCTGCTAGACTCTGTTTGGGTGCGAGCAACTGAAATTGAGAACTATAAACAGGGTTTTTTGCCGTTTGAGCGATATTCACGTTTTATTTTTTATTATGCTTGATTTTTCTCAATAAGCTTGAGCCAACAACTCAACGATCTGTTCTCGACAATATTCAGTTATTTGAGTCGCCAACTGTTTGGCTTGTTTTCCTTGATACTGTTGTTGCTGTTGCTGACTTATCCAATAAGGACGACCAAATAAGACACAGGCTCGATGATAAACCACCATCGGATGTGAGCCACTACGACGGAAAAAAGGTTCAGAAGCATCTAGCCAACTCAACCAACGAATCGGAATCGTCGGATAGATAGTTTCCGACAAAGAGGCGATCGCTACTGGTAAAATAACTAAATTAGGGAAAGAAGCTTGTAAGGCTAAATGAGCAAAGCCCCGATGAAACTTGCCAACTTCTTGCGGTTGTGTCCGCTCAACCATGGGTTTAGTGCCTTCAGGAAATAATCCGACCCACTGTCTAGAGGTCAAAAATTGACTAGCTTGCTCGAAAAATTGTTGTTTTCTGTGTCGTGGCTTGGCTAGAGGAAAACAACCCAAAAGTTCGACTAAATTACTAATTCCTGGCGTCTGTCCCATATAATGATGGCAAGCAATCCGAATCGGATAGGGTAGAGTTTGAATTAAAATCATCGCATCCAAAAAACTCCGATGATTACTGATAACTACCACAGGAACATCTTGCGGAATCAGGTTTTCGTAACGAGTGGTAACTCGAACATCTATGGATGATAATAAAAATTGGGCAACTAAACGGGGATTATTCAAAGTCATAATTGGCAATATTTTGAGCAAGGCATTTTCGCATCTGAAGCATTGAGACAGTCACAAAAATTTTCGCTAGAATAACAACATTATTTATTAAATTCATCAATAATCAATTTCGTCAAAGCAATAATAATTTTTTGGCAAACCAACAACAGTAGGACAATATAGCTGAGGATAGGAGATGCTAATCTTCTTAGCACTGCAAAATTATTTGCTAGGCAAACTGTTTCACTTCCCCAACCCCCTCTAAAACTTAGAGTCTCGAATCGAGCTAGGTGTCGAGTTTTACTAACAAAAACGCTGCTTCAGGATGGTTCTTAATACAATTTTAATGGTAATTCAGTCTAGATAAATTAGACCTAAGCCATAAATCACAAGCTTAAAAGAGTTATTTCGATTAACGGGATTTGTTAAAGAAATCAAATAAGTATTAAGTATTTTCCTCAAGAGTCAAATTAAAAACGGTAATAATTAATACTAGTAGTGTATCAATTAATAACCGTAGAACCTATTCTTAAGGCTTTACTACTAGCCTAGATTTATTTGTTGCCGATTTTTTTCAATGAATCACTTTTTATCTCATAACCATAAATTTGTTTTAACGACTCCTCTTTACTATGTTAACGACGTACCTCACATTGGTAGTGCTTACACTACTATGGTGGCTGATGCGATCGCCCGATGGCAACGTCTTCAAGGTAAATCTGTCTTACTAATTACTGGGACAGATGAACACGGACAAAAAATTCAACGCACCGCAGCAGAAAAGGGCTTAGAACCCCAAGAACACTGCGACCTCATTGTCGAGCAGTTTCAAACACTTTGGCAACGGCTTAATATTCAATATGACCGTTTTAGTCGTACCACTGCTCCTGCTCATCAGACGATTGTTAAAGAATTCTTTCAGCGAGTTTGGGATAAAGGAGATATCTATCTCGACCAACAACAAGGTTGGTACTGTGTTTCTTGTGAAGAATTCAAAGAAGCCAGAGAACTAAACGATGATGGAACTTGTAATTTGCATCCTAACAAAAAAGCCGAGTGGCGTGATGAAGCTAATTACTTTTTTCGTCTATCTCAATATCAAGCATCTTTAGCCGAACTTTATGCCCAAAATCCTGATTTTATTCAACCTGAAACCAGACGTAACGAAGTATTAAATTTTGTCAAGCAAGGTTTAAAAGATTTTTCGATTTCTCGCGTCAATCTCGACTGGGGATTTGCGATCCCGACAGACCCAAATCAGACGATTTATGTCTGGTTTGACGCTTTGCTGGGCTATATCACCCCCCTATTAGAGTCAGATCAAGAGGTTAATTTAACCAATGCCTTAGCTCGTTGGTGGCCGATTAATTTGCACCTGATTGGTAAAGATATTTTACGTTTTCATGCGGTTTATTGGCCAGCGATGCTGATGTCGGCAGAATTGCCTATACCAGAAAGAGTATTTGGTCATGGTTTTTTAACTAAAGATGGACTCAAAATGGGTAAAAGCCTAGGAAACACGATCGATCCAATCGCTCTGGTAGATAAATATGGTGCAGATGCCGTGCGCTATTACTTTATTAAAGCCATTGAGTTAGGGAAAGATGGTGATTTTAGCGAAGCGCGGTTTATTGAAGTCCTCAATGCCGATCTAGCTAATAATTTGGGTAACTTACTCAACCGTAGCTTGGGAATGCTGAAAAAGTATTGTCAAGGCAATGGACCGCAGTTAACCGCAACCGATTATCCTAAGACTCATCCTTTGAAAGTCATCGGACAAGAATTATGCCCAAAAGTAACTAAAGCTTATGAAAATTTACAATTTAAACAAGCTTGTGAAGAAATATTTGCTTTAATTAATGCTGGTAACAAATACATCGATGACAGCGCACCTTGGAGTTTATTTAAACAAGGTAAGCAAACCGAAGTCGAGAACATTTTATATGCTGTCTTAGAATCAGTAAGACTCTCTGCTTATTTGCTATCACCGATTATTCCCAATCTTAGTAACGATATTTATCAACAACTAGGTTTTGACCTAGATTTTAATAACAAAAACCAAATAAACCAACCCGATATTTTTGAGCAACACGCTCAATGGGGCAAGTTTCCAGCCAATAAAAATTTAGGCAAAGCTCGCCCAGTCTTTTCCAAAATAGAATTACCATCAGATATTTAAGCCAATTAAGTATCTGAAACTCGCGCTAAAAACCTGCAAATGCAACCAAAATCAGCAATATAACTAAAAAATAAGGTGGAGATAATTTCTCTTATTTAATTTGATGTTTGTGAATCTAACCGATAATTTTAGGTTGTAACAGTATGCTCTAAATGGTATTTTGCGGTTAATAGAGTGATAGATAATTCTATTTATAAAATAACTTTTTTCTTTAAAAAATTTAAAAAAGAGGCTTTAAAAATGTTAGAAAATTTTGAAAGCGATCCGATTTTCACTCCTGAACAAATACTGGAAAATCGGGGTCGGGTTGCCATTTTTATCGATGGCTCAAATCTTTTTTATGCAGCACTTCAATTAGGAATTGAAATTGACTACAGCAAGCTATTATATCGGTTGACTGGTGGTTCTCGCTTATTGCGTTCCTTTTTTTATACAGGCGTAGATCGTACTAATGAAAAACAACAAGGATTTTTGCTGTGGATGCGTCGTAATGGCTATCGAGTGATTGCTAAAGATTTAGTCCAGCTACCAGATGGCTCAAAAAAAGCTAATCTCGATGTAGAAATTGCTGTAGATATGATGGCTCTTGTGGGAGCTTATGATACGGCGGTTTTAGTCAGCGGAGATGGTGATTTAGCCTATGCAGTAGATGCAGTCAGCTATCGGGGTGCAAGAGTCGAAGTTGTAAGCCTGCGCTCGATGACTAGTGATAGTTTAATTAATGTCGCAGACCGTTACATCGACTTAGATCAAATTAAAGAGGATATTCAAAAAGCACTCAAACACAGCGAACCTTATCGTTTTTCAGGATTTGGGATCTTAGATGAAAATCAAGCTAGTACTTAAGATGGCGTGTCAACGTTACCGCGGTCAATAGATTGGTAACTACGATCTCTTAATCAAAGCTAAAAGCGAATAAATGCTGCAATAAAATTATCAAAGATATAGCGATCGCCTTATTTAACTTTGAAAACTCACAAACTTGGGCAAACTTACGGTCTGATCAAGGGCTTTTTGCTTTTGTCAGGACTACTAATCTGGGGAATTACGGCTTGTCAAGCCCTCGATAGTTCCCCAAATCCCGATTCTAATGCGACAAAAGAAATTACGGGTCGTGCTGATACTCAATTAGTTCTGAACAATGCGATCTTAGAGCAATCTAGTAGTAAAGGTAATTTACAGTGGAAAATCAAGTCAGAACTTACTGTCTATAGTGATGATCGCAAAATCGCTAATTTAGAGACAGTTACCGCCAATTTGATTCAAGATGGCAAAATTATCTTAAAGGTTAAAGGGGATCGAGGAGAAGTTCAAGATAATGGCAATCTAATTTTCCTCAGAGATAATGTGGTTGCGACCGATACTCGCAATCAAACCATTATTAATAGCGATCTCGTAGAATGGCGACCCCAAGAAAATGTTTTGGTCATAACCCAAAATCTGACAGGTAGTCATCAAAATCTGAATTTACGAGCCGAAACCGCAACCTATTTTACCGATACCGAAAACCTCGAATTATCGGGTCAAGTGGTAGCGGATCTGGTTAATCCTTTTCTGAGACTAGAAACTGAGCGATTAGTTTGGCAAATTTCGCAGCAAAAAATCAGTGGCGATCTACCCTGGCGAGTAGTCCGTTATCAAGAGGGAATTGTCACCGACCGGTTAGTCGCTGATCGAGGAGAATGGGATTTGGCAAGTAAGATTATTGCTTTAAAGCAAAACATCGAGTTAATTTCTTTATCACCGCAGTTACAGATCGCGACTAATTCGGCAAAATGGAATTATGAAAAACGGACGATCATTAGCGATCGCCCAATTCAAATTCTCGACCGTCAACATCAAATTACCGTAACGGGAAATCAAGGGGATTTAGATTTAACCACCAATATTGCTAATCTGACCCAAGGCGTAGCAGGAAATCGTCAGATTAATCCCGCGCAATTTTATGCCAAGGAGCTAACCTGGGATATGCTGCGCCAAACGATAGAAGCCAGAGGCGATGTCTATTATCAGCAAACAAGTTCTCCGCCTTTAGAATTAACTGGAGATAAAGCCGTGATTAAACTCCAAGAAAATCAAGCTGTCGTCAGCAGTAATAATAATCATCAACGTCGCGTCATTTCTGTACTTAGCGATCGCTAGTTGTAGCTTATGGCAATTCTTCAATGTCTTCACACCGCAATTTTGGTATCAGATTTAACTAAAGCTCAAGCTTTTTACAGTGGTATCTTAGAGTTACCAGAATCAGGCGATCGGGCTTTTAATTTTCCTGGTCTATGGTATTTAGTCGGTAACTATCAAATCCACGTGATTGAGCAGCCAAATTTTACTAATTCTGTGGTCAATGAGGCAAAATGGGGCAGAAATCCGCACATAGCTTTAGCAACTAACGACCTAGACGCAATTAAAACCAAATTGCAAGCTCATGACTACCCCATTCAAATGAGTGCTTCAGGACGCAAAGCTCTATTTACCCAAGACCCTGATGGCAATATTATCGAAATAAGTCAGGTTTGAAAAAGCGATTATCTCGAACTTATAACTTATAAAGATTTAATTGATCGATGTATCTAATAGTGAGGCAAAGTGCGGTAATTACCCAAAAAATATTCTCTTTATTAGTTGCTGGATAGAGGCAAAAATTATGAACAAGAGCATTGAACACCGAATTAATAAATTACTGGGTACAGGGATTCTTTTGTCCCTCGTCGGTTGTTCCGTGATCCAAAATTCTCCTTCCGCTTCCAGTATGGATGATGCAACATCAAGTAGTTTGATTACCTCCCCCAATGAAGTTGCTGTGGCTGAGAATTGGCAACAAATAACCGTAGTAGAAGGCTTAGAGCATCCTTGGGCGATGACCTGGCTGCCAGATGGAGCGATACTAATTACTGAGCGACCAGGGCGGTTACGCATAGTTCGGGATGGCGTCTTAGACCCTCAAGCGATCGCTGGAGTGCCTGAAGTCTTCGCCGTAGGGCAAGGTGGCTTGATGGATGTGTCGCTTCATCCCAATTTTGCCGAAAATCGCTGGCTTTACTTAACTTATTCTCACGGTAACGAACAGGCAAACCGTACCAGAGTTGCTAGAGCTAGGTTTGACGGGTCGGCTTTACAAAACTTAGAGGTAATTTTTGAAGTTGAACAAGCTAAAAGCGGGGGACAACATTTTGGGTCGCGGATCGTTTGGTTGCCTGATAGGACAATGCTAGTGGCAATTGGTGATGGCGGAAATCCGCCGATTCAACTCAATGGAGACTTAATTCGGCAACAGGCGCAAAACCTTGATTCTCGTCTTGGTAAAATCGTGCGGTTAAACGATGATGGTTCTGTTCCCCAAGATAATCCTTGGGTCGCATCTGCCAATGCCGATCCCAGAGTCTGGAGCTACGGACATCGCAACATTCAAGGGATGACTTTCGATCCAGTCAATAACCGCATCTGGGCAACAGAACACGGTGCTAAAGGCGGTGATGAACTAAATTTGATCGAAGCTGGTCAAAACTACGGTTGGCCTCTAGTTACTTATAGCCGTGAGTACAGCGGGGGCGAAATTACCCAAGAGCGATCGCGTCCAGGGATGATCGATCCTAAAATCGTCTGGATTCCTGCCACCGCACCTTCGGGTCTGGCAATTTATACTGGTGAACAGTTTCCAGAATTGCAAGGAGATTTATTAGCAGGAGGGCTAGTAACGCAGAATGTGCTGCACATCGACTTAGACTCTGAAGGTAAAATTTTGAGTCAAGAGTCAATTTCCATCGGTCAGCGCGTCCGCGATGTCAGGCAAAGTCCCGACGGTTCGCTTTATATTTTGACTGATGAGGCAAATGGACAACTGCTACGTCTCGAACCTAGTAGCAGCTAAATTCCCTGATCACCGAGTCTTACCAGTTGCGCCAGCCACCAGCATGATTTAAAGATTTTGACAGCAGCAAACTCTGATATTGAGAAGAACTTGACCACCGCTCGATTTCTCTAGCACGGATTACTGGTACGGGATGAGTTAATTGGGCGTTTTGCAGCATCCTTAAAGTTTCACCCAAATCATCAGAAATTGCCGAATCATAAGCTCTAGCTTGTTCGATAAAAGCTGCTAAATTTAACTGGGGGGCAAGAGTCGGAGAACCACCAGCCAGTTTCATCAATACTGACATAATTATTTTTGGGTCTTGGGTCGCTAATAAAGCAGCGCGATCGCAACTAAACTCGGCACAGCGTAACCATTGCATCATTTGTTCTTGTAAAGATTGGGCAATTAAAGTTCCCCAAGTAGGTAACAAGTTAGCAGCCAATACCATTAAATTTGCCATGGTTAAATATACTCCATGCTCACATTTGAGATGACCCAATTCGTGGGCGATTACTGCTTGGACTTCTTCTGGGGTTAACATTTCAAGCAGAGAAGTATGCAGCATGATAAAAGGCTTTTTCCCGCGCATGGCAAAAGTATAAGCATTGGGGACAGGATTTTGCTGCACATAGAGTTGAGGTGGTTCGAGGTCGAGTATTTTACAAGCTTCTAATAGTAACTTATAAAGATGGGGTAGTTGTTTTTCACTGACCAAGATACTCGAAGCAATATTGTTGAGATAAAAAAACTGTTCTGCTACTGAACCTAAAACACTACGAATCGCTACATCTAAAGCTGGTATTTGCTTAAGGGTGGTAGTCGCTTGTAAATCTAGCGGATGACGAAACCCATCTGCTTTTAGTCCGATCAGAGT
>DAXETX010000249.1:0-10201 GCA_051155735.1 Xenococcaceae cyanobacterium | reverse complement strand
TTTGGTGCTAAGGTACTAACCACCAAAAATCTTTTACCCTGGCAGGCGATCGCCATGAACATCGCAACTTTAGGGACAGTAATAACTTTTGCTAAATTTATCTTTTTACCCCATCATCATCCTGAAATAGTTCAGGATGAAGAGGAAACAAAAAAACTAGAAGTTCAAAGCAATCAGATTCAACCAGGTTTTTGGTGGGCGATGCTTATTTTACTGGGCGGATTAATTATGGCAAACATTGTCTATTACGAAGCCTATACCATAGCCAATATCGTCAAACCCTTAATAACCATCGGTATTGGCTGGTTGGCGTATCTGTTAATTTTCCCAAAGTTGCTGCTCCGATTACCCCGTGCAGTTGAGAAATTCGATCACTTAATTGGGGTAATGAGTTTGATGTTAATTCTAGTCTTTTGGATGGTGCGAGTATGAGCGGATCTGGCGATTCAATAATACAATGTAGTATATCTAAATTCCTTGTAATGATGGGCGCGATGCAGCTGGTAAACGTTACTCTGATTTTAAAAACTAGCGCGCTCCAAAACAATACACTATGACCAATTTGACGATCGCCTGGGTGGCGTTACCATTTTTTATGGGGTTCGTAGCTTACCTACTACCCTATCTAGCTCGCTGGTTCGCTCTAGGAGTAGCTTTAGTTTCTGCTGGCTATGCTGGAGCGCTATTTTTAGAGTCATCGCCCCTAGAAATCCAGTTATTAGATAATTTTGGTGTTACTCTCGTTGTCGATCAACTAAGCGGTTTTTTTATTTTAACTAATGCTTTAGTAACCACTGCGGTAGTTCTTTACTGTTGGCACAGAGGTAAAAATTCTTTCTTTTACATGCAGCTGATGATTCTTCATGGCAGTGTTAATGCGACTTTTATCTGTGCGGATTTTATTAGTTTATATGTGGCATTAGAAGTAATTAGTATTGCTGCCTTTTTACTGATTGCCTATTCTCGAAGCGATCGCTCGATCTGGGTGGGACTGCGCTATCTGTTTGTTAGCAATACTGCCATGCTATTTTATCTGGTAGGAGCAGTACTGGTATATCGAGCCAATCATTCCTTTGAGTATGCTGGTTTAGCCAATGCCACCCCAGAAGCGATCGCCCTAATTTTTCTGGGGTTGCTAGTTAAAGGGGGGATCTTTGTCTCAGGTTTATGGTTGCCTTTGACTCACTCTGAATCAGAAACGCCAGTCTCGGCAATGCTTTCTGGAGTTGTGGTCAAAGCGGGGGTATTTCCCTTAGTGCGTTGTGCGTTGCTATTAGAAGAGCTAGACCCGATTGTCAGATTGTTTGGGGTGAGTACCGCCCTGTTAGGTGTCGGCTATGCCGTATTAGAAAAAGACACCAAGCGGATGTTAGCCTTTCACACTATTTCGCAATTAGGTTTTGTTCTGGCTGCCCCCGTAGTAGCTGGGTTTTATGCCCTGACTCACGGCTTAGTCAAATCCGCGCTATTTTTGATTGCTGGTGTCTTGCCTAGCCGTAACTTTAAAGAATTACAGCAGCAACCGATTCAACCTCAAATCTGGATCGCTTTGGTAATTGCTAGTTTTTCCATCTCTGGCTTTCCTTTGTTATCGGGTTTTGGGGCTAAGGTGCTAACTACCAAAAATCTCTTACCCTGGCAGGTTATTGCGATGAACTTGGCAGCACTAGGCACAGCAATTTCCTTTGCTAAATTCATCTTTTTACCCCATCGTCCCTGGGATGGGCATGATGCTGAGGTGATTGAAAAAAAAGTACCGCCTGGATTTTGGTGGGCAATGGTTATTTTATTGGGCGGATTAGTTGCAGCCAACGGAGTTTATTATGAAGCCTATACGCTCAAAAATACCCTTAAACCCTTAGCCACTATTGCTCTTGGCTGGCTAACCTACTTATTGATTTTCCAAAAATTGGTCATCAAATTACCTCGTGCAGTTGAAAAATTCGATCATCTGATTGGGGTGATGAGCTTAATGTTAATTTTACTCTTCTGGACAATATGGACGCGATCACATATCTCAATTTAATTCTGAGACTTGCAATTTGGTTTTTACTCACTGCCGATTTTAGTTTGGCAAATATTCTGATTGGTGTGGCGATCGCCTTACTCTTGCCCCGTGGCTATAGCTCTCCAGGCGTATTAAAAGATTGGCTGCGGGTCTTATGGGAAATCATCATTGCCATTCCCCAAGCCTATATCGAAGCGATAGAAATTATCTTGCGCCCCCATAATCAAGAAGAGATTGTTCGCGAAAGAGTCAAACCGCGCCGAACTCCAGGATTAATTTTTTTAGACATATTTCTGATTACTTTTACCCCCAAAACTATTGTTACTAAATATGACGAACAGGGTTGGTACGAAGTCCATCGAGTTAAAAAAAGTCAGAAAAATAAATTGTGATTGGAATGACGATAAATAACAAAGCTGATGATTTAAATTATTCAAACAATGGGATTTACTCAATTATAAATATATGTTTTGCGAGCTTAAAAATGTTCCTATAAGAACATTTTAAGTTATTATATTAAATAACCAGAGACACGCAAACGCCTCTAAAACAAGTCTAATTTTTTAAAAAAAATCTTTATCATTTTAAAATAGCCTTTCTGATTAGGGCTTATTTGATTAGCTGAAGCTCTTATCTGAACCCCAAAAATGTTCTTACCTGAACATTTTTCAATGACAAAAACCCAGACTTATTTGGATAACTAATGTCAATAATTTATCTAACTTATTCTGTGTTCAATCAATAATTTATCTAATTTTTTCAGTTTAACCAATAATTAACAATTATTACGAAATGGATTCAATATTAATTGCAATGATTTTAGCTTTACTAATACCAATCTATGAAGCTTGGCAAGATAATGATATTTGGCAAAAAATGTTAGCATTTGCCAGTATTGCCACCAAAACATCAATTATGATGCTAGTTATTTCGGTTTTACGCGATGATTGGTCGATTGGAGTAGTAGCAGTAATTATTCTCTGCGTCGGTAATGCAGGATTAATGTTGTTAGCCCATTTAATTAAAAGATTGAACGAAGCCTAAATTCAAGAGATTATTTAATAAATAAACAATTTTATGATTGATATTTTAAGTTATAGCCTAATCATTATCGGAATTATTTTTTGGTTTTGGGGAACTTTGCCTCTAATCGGCAATAGATCGGTTTTGTTTAAACTTCACAGCCTTTCAGTTGCGGATACTCTTGGGTCAATGAGTATTGTGATTGGGTTACTGTTAAAAATACCTAATGAATGGTCGTTGTTACTTTTAGCGATTATTACCTTAGCGATTTGGAATACAGTGCTAGGATATGTTTTGGCTTATTGTTCGAGTAGCAGAGCCGAAGAAGATTAAATAGATCATTAACAATCAATAATTAATCATCAACCATTAACAAAAAAATGATTGATAACTATATTTATGTCATCATCGCCCTGCTACCTTTGACAGCATTAATGCTAGTCTTTCAAGTTAATCCCTATCATGCTTTAGTGATTCGTGCCATTTTAGGAGCAGTAGCAGCATTAGTCTATGCGGTTTTGGGGGCTGCGGATGTAGCCCTAACTGAGGCTTTGGTAGGTACGATGCTAGCAATTACTTTGTATGTGATTGCAGTGCGTTCTTCTTTGGTGATGCGTTTAGGAATATTAAGCAAATTGCAGACAGAACCAGAAAGTGATTTTGCCGAACTGATTGTAAATTTGCGCCAAGTGATTAATAAATATCATTTACGTCTAGAACTAATTGAATATCTCACTCCTCAAGCTTTAGAACAAGCTTTGATGACGAAAGAAGTTCACGCTATCTGTACCAAGTCCGAACAATTAGCATCAAATAGTGATTGGCTACAGCTGACTTTATCGCCTACAGAAGCCCTAGGTTTAAATGTAGTTCTGCCCAAAGAAGCCCTAAATCGCACTTACCAAACTGCAATCAGAGTGCGTCGTCTGTTTGAAATTATGCAAAATGAGCCAACCTTGTCAGAAACAATTCTGACTTATGTTGCTCTACCTAATATGGAGGAAAAGCACTAATGAAATGGGTTTATCTGGCAGCAGGAATCGCCTTATTTATCAAAATACTGATCATGCCCAATCCCGAAGCGGAATGGGCAGAAATTTCGATTGTTGAGGCGATTGTCGAAGATAGTGGTGTACCTAATGCTGTGTCTGGGATTATTTTTCGGAATCGGCTCTATGACACGATCTATGAAGTAGTCGTATTTACAATTGCTATTTTAGGTGTGCGCTTTTTATTGGCTAACGAACAACCGACAGAAAGAGTCTATCAATTTAGCGATCGCCCTTCGATTGTCCTGGCGCGTCTGGGGGCAACTATTGCTGCACTAGTAAGTATCGAACTAGCAATTCGCGGTCATCTCAGTCCTGGAGGTGGCTTTGCAGCAGGAGTCGCTGGCGGAACGGCAATTGGTTTGATTGCCATTACTTCATCATCTCAGTGGATGGAAGCAATCTATCTTAAATGGCACGCTGCTACCTGGGAAAAAGTTTCAGTATTGATTTTTATCATGCTAGCAGTTTTAACTCTGACTGGCGGAGAATTACCATTAGGAGAATTAGGGACGCTTTTTAGTGGGGGAGTGATTCCACTACTCAATATTTTGGTAGCAGTTAAAGTCGCATTAGGTTCTTGGGCAGCTATCGTCTTATTTATTCGTTACAGAGGGCTGTTGTAGTTAGTTAAGAGTTGATCGAGGAAGGATCGCTTAAGCGTAGATTGATCATTGATAAGCCTAAAATCCCTAAAAACAAAACTAAGCCAATGGTGCAAGCATAGCTAATGTCTAAATCTTGAAACGCTCTTTCATAAAGATAATAGACAACAGTTTTAGAACTATTGCGCGGTCCGCCCTGGGTCATTATATAAACTTCTTCAAACACTTTAGTGGCGGAAATCGCCGAAATAACGGCGACTAAAAATATATAAGGACGCATCAGCGGTAGCGTAATATCGAGATGTTTGCGCCAGCCATCAGAGCCATCAATTGCTGCTGCTTCATACAATTCCAAGGCAATTCCTTGCAACCCAGCCAGATAAATTACCATATAGTAGCCCAATCCTTTCCAGATGGTAACTAACATCACACTCCAAAGTGCTAAATTGGGACTGGTTAACCAGGGAATTCCCGACTCAAGACCTACAGCTTTTAAGAGTTGATTTAATAAGCCATTACTAGTATAAATTGCTTTCCAAGCGATACCTGCTACTACCATCGAGATTACGACAGGAGTGTAAAAAGCGGTCCGAAACCAATAAACCCCTGTCAATTTTTGATTAACTAAAATCGCTAGAATTAAGGGTAAGACTACTAAAACAGGAACAGCACCAATCAGATATAACAAAGTATTTCCGAGAGTCTGCCAGAAAACGCGATCGCTTAATAATCTTTGAAAATTAGACCATCCAACCCATTGAGGCGGTTGAGTCAGATCGTATTCGTATTGCGTAAAACTTAAAGAAAAAGCTGATATCGCAGGGAAAAAAACTGTAAAAGTCAGAATTGCGATCGCAGGAAAGAGAAACAAATAGGGGATTAATTTTCGGCGATTGATTGATAGCAACTTGCGCAATAAATTAGCAATAATTTTCTTTTTATTACTATAACAAATAGCATCGCTCAGTTACTTAATAACTCTCACTTTCTTAATCTTAATAAAGACTAAACGGACTTGGTACAAAACTAAATATACCAATAAATCCCTAGTGCCACAATATTTACAGAAAGTCGGTTACTATGCTTTGAGCGATGCTATTTAGAGTTAGACAGATGATAGATTGAAACAGCTTTTTTTCCTCTTATTTGGTTAATGTGTACTTGGCTGTTTGATCTGCCATGAAGGTTATTGCAACCTCCAATATTCAATATACTAAATTGTTTTTTTAGAGTCTAGTTATTGCAATTAAAGTTTATCTTTTTTCGAGTTTATACTCAGATTAATATTAAGTAAAATGAACCAAACGGCTAATTACTGCGTCTATACTGTTGAGAGAAAGAGACAATTATCCTTGAGACTCACTAGTTTCTGGAGTTTGACATTATGAAGAAAAGTTTACAAAACTGGGGGCTTATCTTAGTTTCTCTAGCTTTAGTTTGGTGGGGAATCTTGCCTTATCCTCAAGCTATTGCTCAGGAAAGTCACAGATTACTCCGCCGTCTGACGGCGGAGCCTGCTGTGACCGTTGGTCAAGACAAAGTATTGCACTATATTTCCCGTTTAAGTTTTGGCGTTACTCCAGGACAAATCAGCCAAGTTCAAGCTCAAGGCATCGAAAATTATTTGCAAACTCAGCTTAACCCTGAATCTATCCCAGAATCTCCTGTTTTAAAACGTAGTCTGGCAAAATTAGATACTTTAAACCAAAATCCTCCTGATTTATTTGAAACTTTCAAAAAATATCGGCTTAATAACCAACCTAATAATGGCAACAATTTATCAACAGCCGAACAGAAAAAATTAAGCCAAAAAAGAGTTAAATTTCGCAGAAAAGTGGTAGAACAAGCTCAAACAGCACATTTATTACGTAGTATTCTGTCTGAGCGTCAACTACAAGAAGTAATGGTCAATTTTTGGTTTTATCACTTTAATGTATTCTTTGACAAAAGAGTTGCTCTCTTCTGGCTAGCAGATTACGAAAATGAAATTAGAACTCATGCTTTGGGTAACTTTCGGGATTTATTAGCCACCACAGCCCATCATCCTGCAATGTTAATTTATCTAGATAATGATTTAAATGTAGCTCCTAATGACAAAGCTAAAGGTAATCTCAAAGGAATTAACGAAAATTATGCTAGGGAACTTATGGAGTTACATACTTTAGGAGTTGATGGCGGATATACTCAACAAGATGTGACTGCACTAGCAAGAATTTTTACAGGCTGGGGCGTAGATCAAAAGGGTAATCTAGGTGATGAAAATGGCTTTATGTTTTATCAAAAACGCCATGATTACTCAGACAAAGTATTTTTGGGTCAAACTATTCCAGGAACAGGGATTGAAGAAGCAGAAACCGCACTAGATATTTTAGCTTCTCATCCTGCAACAGCACGTTTTATTAGTTATAAGTTGGCACAGTATTTTGTCGCCGATAACCCTCCTAAGAGTTTAGTCGATCGCCTGTCGGCGCAATTTCTCGATAGTCAGGGCAATATTAAAGTAGTACTAGATACTTTGTTCCATTCCCCAGAATTTAACGACCCTCAGTATTACCATAATAAATTTAAGACTCCTTATCAGTATTTAGTATCTCTAGTTAGAGCTAGCAAGATTGAGAACCCTAACCTAAAGCGATTAAGCGGAATGTTAACTCAGTTATCAATGCCAATCTATGGCTGTATCTCTCCAGATGGCTATAAAAATACTCAAGTCGCCTGGTTAAATCCAGAAGGAATGTTACGGCGAATTAGTTTTGCTAATGCGATCGCCAATGGCGCAATTAGTAATGAACAAGCGGTTAACTCCCAACGATTACAAAAAACTCTCGGTAATAAATTTTCTCCTACTACGACCAATGCGATCGCTCAAAGCCCTTCGCGACTTAGTTCGACTCTAATTTTCGGTAGTCCCGAAATGATGCATCGCTAAAGAATCAGTCATCACCTCATCAGTAACAACTAACCACTAACCACTAACCAATGAAAAGAAGAAAGTTATTCCAAACCTTAGCTTTAGCTAGTGGCGCAATGCTGCTTCCTGTAGGATGCAATAGTTGGGTAGCTAAAGAAGTCACAGGACTTAGTAACCGTAAACGCCTCATTACAATTTTCTTGCGAGGTGCAGCTGACGGTTTAAATATTGTAGTTCCCCATCAAGAATCAGAATACTATACAGCGCGCCCGACGATCGCGATTCCCTATCCCCAAGAACCAGAAGGGGTGATCGACCTTGATGGCTTTTTTGGCTTACACCCTGCTCTTCAAGCTATCTTACCTTTTTGGCAAGAGAAAACTTTAGCTTTTATTAATAATTCTGGCTCTCCTGATGGTACTCGCTCTCATTTTGATGCTCAAGATTACATGGAAAATGGGACACCAGGAATTAAAAGTACTCCTGATGGTTGGATGAACCGACTTTTAACCAGACTTCCTCAAGACCGACTGACCCAAGCAATTAATGTTGGTAATACTACGCCCAAAATCTTACAAGGTAAAATACCTGTCGCCAATTTGAGTCCTGGAAAAAACTCGACTCGTCCGATCTCGACAGACCGACCCCAAATTAGTAGTGCTTTTGAGTTGATGTATGGCGGTGAAGATAGTTTGAGCAAAGCTTATCAAGAAGGACTTAAAGCTAGAAGTATCATCTTAGAAGAACTTAATCAAGAAATGATCTCAGCTAACCGCAATGCTGGATCGGTCGATCAGTTTGTGGATGATGCGAAAGAAGTTGCACAATTAATAGTTAGTGATGCAAGAACCCAGTTAGCTTTTATGGACGTTGGCGGTTGGGATACTCATATCGATGAAAAAGCGACATTTAATCGGGCTTTACCTAACTTAGGCAAAGGACTAGCCACTTTGGTTGAAGGTCTGGGCGATGTCTATTCTGATACGGTAATTGTCGTGATCTCAGAGTTTGGTCGTACCGTTCAAGAAAATGGTAATGGTGGAACAGACCACGGACACGGTAATGTCATGTGGCTCTTAGGTGGAGGCGTTCGTGGGGGTCAAGTTTATCATCAATGGACGGGTTTGACAGAGTCAGAACTTTATGAAGGTAGAGATTTACCTGTATCTATCGATTTTCGCGAGGCGATCGCTCATATTTTTTTAGCACATCTTGCAGTTTCTCAACAAGATTTAAATCATATTTTTCCTCAATATCAATTAGCCAATAATCTCAATTTCTTGAGATAAATTGAGTAATTCTCCCTAAAGTAACTCGTCTGTCCAAATACTTTTATCTTCGTCTCCATAAAAGCGATAAAATAAAGGCTCGTCTTTAAAAACATGGTCATCTGTCACGTGATGGATGATTTTTTTATCGATGAGTTTTTGCCCCAGTTTAATTGCTTTGGGTCGAGTTAATTTCAGGTTTTCTACTAGCCAATCTGTAGCTTCATTACCTAAAAAACAACGTTGATAAAGTTTAAGTTTGTGACGGCGAGTCTTAATTTTTAAGCCATCTTTTCCGCGCATTCTAGCGACTAAATCTTGTAGTTTTAAGGTTGAGTTATTTTCCGTATTTGTTGTTGTAGCATGAGTCTTAGCTGGTTTTGGGGATTTACTAAGAGGTTTATAACGATTATCTTGAATCCAAATTCCAATACTATCTGGTTCTTTAAGCATTAAAGTCGGAATTTGTTTTTCTTCATTATCTAAAAAGTTTTCGCGACAATCTTTAATTGCTTCTTCATATTCTTCAACACTATAGTGTTTAACTTTAATAAATACATTATTACGATAAATAAATCCTGAAGACTTTTTCTGCTGACCATTAATTAATGCAGCTACCTCATAATATTCAACCTGATCTTTAGTCAAGATTAGCATATATAATCATTCTCCTAGTTCATACTCAATATATATAATGGCTTTGATTAAATTTTCAGTTTGTGAGATTTTTTGATAATTACTTTAATTAGTCAGATACTGTGTTAACTTTGAGGTTTTTCTCTGGGTTTTATTGCCACAATCTCTGTGTATTCATACTGATTTTCACTCTGACAAACTAGCGGATAGTTATTTCCATACAATTTTAACCAATCTTTTTGACAATCAGGTTTAGGAGAATGATAAACCAAAACATACTCTGACCCAACCAAACTACTAACTTCTGTTGCTACTTCTTCTCTCCATTGAGTCTTCGTAACTAGAATAACTAACTGATTTGCCAATTGGGGAATTGCTTTAGCTACTTGTCGGCGATATATCTGATCTAAACTGCCAAAAGGAGAATCCATCACTATCGGAAAGGTGCTACTATCTGGACCCATTAAGGTATTACGCTGACTCCATTCTCTCACGCGATCAATAATCGCTCCAATAAAAGATAAACTTAGTATTTGATTTTCGCCAGTAGAGGCTGCGACGGGTACTGACTGACCAGATGTTTTTTCAATCAGAGTTAATTGGTAGTTTTCACTGAGTTGGGGAATATAAGGAGTAACAGAAATAGAATCAAAAATTTCTTTGACCTTAATTACTAAAGACTGACGAAATTGATGTTCTAA
>DAXETX010000248.1:0-7897 GCA_051155735.1 Xenococcaceae cyanobacterium | reverse complement strand
AGCCAAAGGAGATATTTTAAAGCAAAGAGACTTTGTTTATTCTCTTTTCGGGATTGCTGTCTGAAAAATCAGTTATCTACAGAGTCTTTCTATCCATTGAAAGTTTTTCCAACAGAACCTGGGAGACTCTTTAACCTTGAGTTCAAGTTTTTTTGGCTGACTGCTTTTTCTAATAAAGGTTGTCTCTATTGCTAAAGGGTAGGTTAATTCTGGATCGCGTAAAGCTTCCCAGTGAATAGTCTGAAATTCTGGGTTAATGCTGACAATTTCTATGGTTAGCTGGCTTAAATCATGACTTAATTCTTTATATTTAAGATAAGCTGCTGAATCCGATTGAAATACTTGCCTAAATAACTCTTCACCATATTTTCTGACACTAGCTTTGGCTCTATCCGCTTTTACATTGTCTAACATGGGATAGATTAGCCAGTTTTCAAAATACCATTCTAATTCTTGCTCTTGCTTGGTATTAAAGGGATCGTTGACTGTAATCGGGTAACTATTTCCTTCAAGAATTAAGGTAGCTTTAAAGCCTTTCAAGCCTGTTTCGGTTTTTTCTTGCTCGTGAATTGTAATTACAGCTATAGATTTTTCATTCAGATTGCTTCAACTCGAAGGTAATATTTACCTAAGAGAACAACTTCTTTACTCAATCTAAAAGATTTTTCCTGACTGTTGAGAATAATTTTGTTTCCGCTTTAGAATTGTTTATAAGAGGCAAGGCGCACCCCATCCTACACGAACCCGCATTTCTCATAAATATCTTTATGAAGGCTATAATCCTTGTCCTATCAAAACCAAGCAGGGTAAGGATTTTAACAGTGTGTAGTTTTCAAGTCTTGATTTTAAGTAGGTTCAACTGCATATTACATAAGGATTTCAGCGATTGCAATTACCGAGTTTGTGAGAAATGCGGGTACGAAAGCTAAAAATTGTATTTAAGTTTTTTCTTGTCTTTGGCTTGAGGTTTGGCACGAGTTTGCCCTCTTTTGGGTTTTTGTAATGTTTCTGCTTTATTCTCTTTTGCTGATTCTGGGGTATATTCTGTTTTTGAGAGGTTCTCTTTACTATCTGTCATAGTTGAAAATATGTTACTTACCATATGCTATCTATAAATCTATTGTATGTCGGAGACAAAATCGATGACTGATAAATTAGATTCGGTAATTTCCGATGAGGAATACGAAAGTAATGTTAGCTTGAGTTATGAGTATCTGGAAAAGTCTATCAAGGAAATTCAAGATATTATCAATAACACCAATACCCAACTAGGGGTTTTAATTGGTTTCAATTTTACCTTTGTAAGATTTTTTCTAAATGAAATATCAGGAAAAGTTACCGATCTCAATGGGATAACCTGTAACGCTTGTTTATGGTTTAGAGTATTAGCCTACCTGTTTTCTTTTGTGAGCATTATTTTGAGCTTTATTGGTTTGTATCAAACAATTGAATGGGAAATTATTGAGCCAGACTTTTTGATAGAGTTGATAGAGGAATGCGATCGCGTTTTTAGCTGGGAATTAAAGTTAACAATAATAGAAAGTTGGCAGGATAAATTAAATGACTTTAAACAATTAGCAGATGTAAAAAAGAAACTTTTCAACTATTCTATATTCTGCTTAGTTATTTCGGTTTTGTTGACTATTTACAATCGTTTTATAGGTTTTATTTTTGATTAATTATATTTGATTGGTAATACACTTTTGTAGAATAATGGGGAGTGAAGCTTGTTTAGTTCAAAAACAGTACATTTTACTAGGTGATACTAGCTTGGTTCACACAAAACTCATCACCCGATGAATACAAATCAGAACCATGACAACTTTAGGTATTGGCTGTTATTTATGGATTTTATCGTTTGGTGCAATGGACAGCGAACCAGAAGCGTCAAACTCAAGCCCAGCATAAATAACCAATCAGAAGTGTTACTCTTTTTCTGAGTAACATTTTTTCACGTTGCTCCCTGTTTCATTTCTAGTGGAGTGGTTACAGCCAGCCTTCCGCGTACCAATAAGCTACGCTTTTGCTACCGCTCCACGCTGTTGACAATATTTTTCTCCTACCTTCCCTGATTTCTTCTCAACACTTTTTTAAGATATTCAACTGAGTAGCCCCGCTCAATCGCCTTCTCCCAAAGCTCCCAAGTCCCAGAAATACACACCCACTGTTCGCCGTCTCTTATTTCCTGACCCGAACAATAACCTAAATCTCTGGCTAGCTCATACCACAGTCTGAATACAGAACCTCGCTCTATCTCTTCACTATCCGTATTCTCTTCACTCACTCCTGTTGAACTCGCCCAATCGCCCTTAAGTGCTGCGGTAAAGTACCCTCCAGGATTGGGAATTTGTTTTTCTCTTTTTCTGAGCTTGAGTAAAGCAATCGCTCCTCTGACTTCTTCTTCAGAGTATATTTTCACCAATCCTATCAAAGTCTTGTTTATCGGTACTCCGATACTGTCCAACTCTTCAGTTAGCGATTTCCAATTCTGGTTAATTACTTTATTCCGCCCGATTTCTTTCATGCTACATTGGGCGGAACTACTTTCTTTTATAGCCACTTTCTGGTTGCTAACTGATTGAGGCAATTCTTGACTAGGGGAAGCAGTCAACTCTTCAGAATGGTTTATGTCTCGTTCTCTATCTCCTTCTTGGTCTAATCCTCTTTCAAAAGAAGCAGCAGCAATTTCTTCTGACTCCCCTGCTTCTGCTGTTTCTTTTTGAGATGTATTCTTTGTATCTATTAATGAGAGTTCACTATCCCTCACCTCAAGTTGTGGGATGTCCTCACCTCGTTCTGTGGTAACACACAACTCGGAGTTTTCAATGGTTTCAGCCTTCCACCCTAGATATTTAAACAGGCGTGCGTAGTCCAATGAATAATAATTGGTCTGATTCCACTCTCTGGATTTGTACCTGATAACTCTAACTATTTCCAGACTTCGTAACAAATTCATCGCCTGACGAAACTGCCAAATACTCAGCCAAGTGAATTGCTGTGTCACCCATTCTGTAAATGTGTTGTAAACATACTTAATTCCTTTTACTGTTACTCCTACTTCTTTTTTCTGCATCCAGTAGTCTAATTGTTGGACTATCACCGCAGCATTGATATTTCCCAACGCCTCGGCTATTCTCATATCGAAGACGCGAGTATTTACAGGAGAGCTAGATAATCTGCTCATCAACTTCCCTCCCCTAATAAGAATTGTCGCGAACCCGTTCTAGAAGCCCATAGCCCATCTAATTCGGCTAGGTGTTCTATGGGGACATACTGACAAGGTGCTGCTGTTAACCCCGACTCTAATAAATCTTCTTTGCCAATAGAGCGTAGCCAATTCACTACATCGGCTGCTTTTTTCATCCCGTACCTTTTAGCTAGCTTGGTTTTAGAGATTCCTTGGTATGTGGCTATCGATCTTCCTTGGGCATTTACCAGGACAGTTTTTTCTACTACTTCGGTTTTGGTTAACACTGCATCCACTTTTCCCAGAACTAAAGCGGGTAATGCTGGATTGATAATTGCTAGTGCTGATGATGCTGCTAATAATTTCTGCTGTGCTTCTGCTGCTTTTTGTTGTGCTTTGGCTACTTCTAACTCTAGTTTCAGTTTTTCTATTTCCTGAGTTTGGACTGGTATTACTTTTTCAATTACTTTCTTAGCTTCGTCGAATGCTTTGACTAACTTCCGTTTGCACTGACGGGATTGAGCGGTATTTTTGCTGTAGGTTAAAACTAAATATGATTGCTGTTCTGTTAGCAGTGCATATTTCTCAGGACGACCTCCCTGACTTCCTTCTGCCAGTTTTGCGCTTTTAAATCGCAAAACCCCCCAATCTTCTTCTATCTCCTGACGGTATTTTAAAATCAGCTTTTGATAGAAACTTCGATGCTGTATTCCTAATTCTTGTGCTAGTAATCTCGAATCTACTACTAGCAACCCGTTTTGTTCATTTATTGATAAATTAGACATTAGCTCCTCTAGTAAACTCTTGCTGGAATCAACGGAGTTGCGGTCGCGTAAACTCTTGCCGGAGGCGCGATCGCTTATTTTTAGTCCGCTTCGCTGAAAGAACGCAGTACGAATAAGTCCCCAATCTCTTTGTCAAAATAACTACACAAAGTTTCAATCGTCTTAGTATCCACTCGTTCAAATTTATTGGTAAATAACCGATGAACAGTAGTTGGACTTAATCCTGTCTCACTTGCCAACTGGCGTTGAGACAATCGAGGGTCTTTTTCTGCCATTAAAACAGCGAGCCGACAAAACATTTTTTTCATCCGTTATCACAACTTAAAGCTAGCATATATTTATCGCTAATGATAATTTTATTATCGGAAGCTGTTGACAAACTGTTACAGCTTCCGATATTATTAAAACATAAGGCACAGGGAAAAGAGACAGCCCCCACCTGAAAGGAAGAAAGAATCTCTTTAATTTTTAGTCAGACAACAAAAACAGCCAGTCGGACAAGTAGCGACAAAGGGAGCAAACCTTAGTAAAGCTGAAATAATGCTTTCCCCTGGGAACTGTGAAGCCTTAGAGATTCAGTAATCTGGAGCGTAGCAGCGAGATTAACTAAATAGAAGGATCGATCTAGAATAAGATTTATGGAGGTCAAATCTATGACTAACGCTGAATCCAAGAATCCGTATGAGGGGGCGATTTTACAACAGCTTATTAAAAATGCTGAAAAGCTAGCAGTCATTGAGTTTGAGACAACAGGAATGAAAACTCAAGTCAACAAAATTGACACTTTAGAGCAAAAAATTGACTATATATACAAATCTCTGAAGTGGGTTTTTGGGCTACTTGGAGCAATATTAGTAGCTGTAATAGCTAATTTGTTGAGTCAACCTGTTTTAACCTGGTTCAATTAAAATCCATCACCATTAATTTATGCCAATCCCTGTCTTTTCACCAAGATAGGGATTTTTACGTGTCAGGAGAGCAAACACCGTCCAAAGTAACTGCTCTCCTTGATAACCACAATTACGAGGTCAATTACATAATGACATATCTTGCTGATACCTTGAACGGAGTTTCAGGGGACGTTTCCCGTACTCAATCCCTTCGACAACCCCCAGAGCGACAACTCATCACCATTGAATTCGCTCCCGACATTAACGAAAAAGAAACTGAATACACATACGAACATCCTCAGTTTGTCTTCGGTGACAAAGTAATAGCTCAACAACAGAATCAAACTAATAGCTTTACTGTATGCGGGATGGAATTGGTTGAATCCAAGACATCATCAGGGGAACTACTCAATCAGCCCTATTGGAAATATAAAGTCAGCGACGGACGACAAACACTTTGGTTCGATGAATCAGCACTAAGCAGAGTTACAACTACTACCTGCGACGAATGCCCCAATTTTCAGGATTTCCATGAACCTAATGGTCGCGGGTGGTGTAATCTCTTTGACCGCAGTGCCAGACAACATCACCCACGCACCCATGACTGCGATCTAAATTCTTCTTCTCTTTATCCAACAGACATAGAATTGCCAGAAGAAGATTTACCTTATTCCGAGTTCGAGGCAGAAAATATAGAATAGAGAGCGGGAATTCTCAGACTAACCCGTTTAAAAAATCCACTCTCTATTCAGCAACACCCAAAATTTTGTAATTGTATCTGGATTCAGAAATAAACATCGCATAAGGTTTGTGATAGCGTTCGACACAATGCAGCATGGACGTATTTTTGCTGGCAACTGCTGCGGTTGCGTAGGGAATACCACTATCAATTTGACGTTTGACAGCTTCTGTTAATAAGGAAAAACCTCTTCCCATTCTTTGAAATTTCTCTTCGACAAACATGACTGAATAGCGAATTGTTTCGGAGTCTATGCGATGATTAATTGTCCAACCGATTACTTCTCCTTGATAATGCAAACCTAAACTATTGAGGGGTTCGAGTCGCGGATCTTCAATAAAAGGATTTAATGTATCTGGATAAGCTTTGCGTTTGAGAATGCTTGCTTTTTCTGTATTCGTTAGCTCTACCCAAGGGAAGACAGTAAACTTTTTGGGGAGTGGATATTTATAAACCCAAGGGGCTTGACTCAGGGCTTCTATTGTAGTTTTAGTAATTAGAAAATCGATTCTTGGAGTTTCCCAATTCTGTTTTTTAAAGATAGATTCTAAAGCTTTTTCTGTTAATTCGCTAACACGATATTTTAACTGTATTCGCGGACATTTTAGTTTAATTAGAGCTTTTTCTAAATGACTAAATAATTGGCAACCAATTCCTTGATGGCGATATTGAGGGGTGACAAAAAAAGAAATAATTTCTGCGGTTTTAGGTAATAATTCTACGAGAACTAACCCGACCATTTCTTCATTAAGAAAAGCTGCTACACCACCCAAATAGCCTCTTTGTTTAGTGGCTTGCCAGCGTTTTTTGATACTAGGAAAGGTAAGCGGATCGAATTCAACTGTGTTAGCAGTAGTTAAGTTATAAACCCATTGATATTTTACAGAAATGTTAGAGGCTGAAATATTTTTCCAATTATTTGGCTGATTTGTCACTGTCATGTTTTATAGCTATTTGACTAGAAAAAAGTATAAATATAACGATCGCTATTTTAATAACCCAGAGAAATCATAACTATGAGTGGTGCTTCCATTGATTTCCAGTATGGCTCAATCAAAAAGAAACCCGATCGCCACGTCAGCAACCGAGTTTCTTAAATTTCTGGGGTTAGACAATCTCAACGGCTAAATCGTTGATGTATTGACTTCCAAAACCACCCAAATCGAAAGTGTCATTGAAAATATTGATACTTCCTTTAGCAATATCGAAGGATTCCTCAAATAAAGGGCCGAATTTCTTCTTCCCTTTGGCAATCTCGATATCATACCACGCCTTCCCTTTGAGAGCAGCTAGGTCAAAGTCTAGATCGAAAACGATGTCTGCTTTGGAAGTTAATTGAGGATTAACTACGTCAATTTGTAAATCATAATCTAGCTGTCCGTTATTGTTAGTATCCATACCGGTCAAAAAGTCAAAAGATACATCTTCTCCCAGTGTGAAAGGATTGCTAGTACTTTCATCTTCAAACACTAACTGTCCAGTAATAGAATCAAAAGTCAAATCATAACTGGTTTTGATAGAAATATCGCCAACGAGATCCAAATCTAATAAATCCCACTTAACCCCTGCAACATCAATATCAACTTCATTTTGCCAAGCATTTCCTAATGCCTGCATGTAAGGGTTAGTAGACTCTTTGAGAAAGTTCTCTACCAGCAAATCATCAATGGATATCTCTGTTGATAAGAAAACATCTTCCGTACTACCAGAAAGTGTATTATCATCAGTTATGGCTCCATCGACAGCAATATCGGGTGTTTCAAGGGTAAAGTCAGCAAAATCAAAGAAAGTTTTAGAGTAAGATCCGTCCCTCGTATCGAAGGCAAAATCAATGGAATAATCGATATCAGTTCCTAACTGATCGGCAATATCGAATGTCTTCTTACCTATTTCATAGTCAATTGTGGCATAAGCTCCTAGATAGAACTCCGCACCGAGGTCTAGGTAAGCACTAACATAAGGAGTTGTTGTGGTAAATTGGGCAGTGTCCGAAAGTTCGTACCCTGTAGAGATAGTAACAGTATCTCCTGCGACGACCTTGTTAGGAGCATTTAGCCTTACTTCAAATGGTAATGCGCTATCAATTGTACCCGAATCAATTTCATAACCAGTACGGAAATGGAAGTCCCCGGCCGTACCCCCACCAAACTCAACCAAACCAAAGTCTTTATCAAAAGTATAGAACCCATTTGAGATCTAATTAAGCGCAAGCCGTTTAAGTAGAAGTCGAATAAAACAAAGATTAATTTTAGCTGTAGCATGACTCAAAGTACGTTCAAAATTCTTGACTAAGCTT
>DAXETX010000247.1:0-10974 GCA_051155735.1 Xenococcaceae cyanobacterium | reverse complement strand
GCAGAACTCAAAGCAGGAGCGCGGACTGAAACTATTGCAGCAGCTAAAGCAACAGTGAGGGATTTACAAGAACAGTTAGAACTGGCGCAGACTAAAAGTCAGAGACGAGAGAATTTGTTTGCTCAAGGGGCAATTTCTCGCGAACAGCTAGAGGAAAATGTCACCAGTAAACAGGCGATTCAAGCTCGCCTGGATGAGGCTCAAAGTCAGCTAGACGAATTATTAGCAGGAACAAGAGCGGAAATTATTATGGCACAAGAATCAGCGATCGCCAGAGTTGAGGCTCGTCTCGAAAAACTTAGAGTCCAAGAGGAAAAAAAGGTTCTCAAAGCACCTTTTGCAGCTACAGTTTCGGAAAAACTACTGGATGAGGGAACTGTAGTAACAGCAGAGCGACCGATTTTACGTTTGGTAGAAGCTAAAGCCTTAGAAGCTCGAATCGGTGTTCCTGTGGATAATGCGACTAAAATACCTCTTGGTAGCGAGCAAAAGCTAGAAATTGCAGGAGAATTTTATCAAGGCAAAGTTACCGCCCTATTACCTGAAGTTGATAATCAAACTCGTACCGTAACAGCAGTTTTAACCATTGAGCAACCGACAGTTAAGGTTTTTCCTGGACAGGTAGCAAAACTACATTTAACCACTGAGATTCCTCATTCTGGTTATTGGCTACCCACAACTGCTTTAGTAGAGGGAGCAAGAGGCTTGTGGTTTGCTTATGCCTTGGGAGAAAAAGCAGCAACGGCTAAGGATGTTTTTACCGTAGAACGAAGAGAAGTAGAAGTATTAGCCACCCAAAGCGATCGCGTTTTGGTGCGGGGAACAATTCGAGAAGGCGATCGCATTATCAGCAACGGCACTCATCGGATTGTTAACGGACAGTTAGTTCGAGAATCAGTTATCAGTCATCAGTCATCAGTTATTAGTTATTAGTTATTAGTAAGCAGTCATCAGTCATCAGTTATTAGTTATTGAGTAATCAGTAATCAGTAATCAGTAATCAGTAAAAACCAACCACTAACCAGTCATCAGTCATCAGTCATCAACAACTAAAAATTAACCACTAACCACCAACCTTGCAATGTGGAAATGGCTTTACTCTAATATTCGACTTTCGATTTTAATTATCTGCCTGATCCTGGCGTGGGGGCTTTCTTCCTTTAATATTTTGCCTCGTATGGAAGACCCTAACTTGTCCCATCGTGGTGCTTTTATTACCACTAGCTTTCCTGGCGCAAGTACTCCTCGTGTGGAATCTTTGGTGACAGAGAAAATCGAGCAAGAGTTATTTCAAATAGCCGAAGTTAAAACCATTAACTCCATATCTCGCCTTGGTAGTTCGGTAGTGTTTGTCGAACTGCAAGAAAGTGTCACCGATGTTGCAGAAATTTGGTCGCAGGTACGCGATCGCATTAATGATGTGATTCCCCAATTGCCTGAAGGTGTAGAAGAGCCAGAATTTGAAGAGTTTGAAACTAGAGCCTATACGCTGATTACGTCTTTGGTTTGGAATTTAGAGCAAGCTCCTAATTATGCTCTCCTGAGTCGTCTTAGTCAAGAACTAGAAGATAAGTTACGCACCACAGGAGGTACGGAAAAAGTTACGGTTTATGGCATTCCTCAAGAAGAAGTGGTGGTGGAAGTCGATGCTGCGGATTTGATGGGAATGGGTTTAACCGCTCAAGAAATTGCCCAGCAAATAGAGGCTAGCGATGCCAAAGTAGCAGCAGGACAAATGTACAATAGTAACAACGAACTGCTGATTGAGGTAGAAACCGAATTAGATTCTTTAGCCCGCATTCGCCAAATTCCTGTCAGTATGGGGGATCGGGGGCAGTTTTCTCGCCTCGGTGATTTTGCTTCTGTTACTAAAGGAATGATCGAACCCGCTTCGGAAATAGCTTTAATTGATGGTAAACCAGCAGTGGTTTTAGCAACTCTGATGCAACCCGACTGGCGCATCGATCGCTGGGCGGAATCGACTCGTCAAAGTTTGGCGGATTTTCAGCAAAGATTACCTCCTGGGATTGATTTAGAGATGATCTTCGATCAGAGTGTGTATGTGGAAACTCGTCTCGGTCAACTGTTTGACAATCTGGTTTTGGGGGCGTTTTGGGTTTTTATTTGCACCATTTTACTGATGGGCTGGCGATCGGCTTTAATTGTCGGTTTGGCTTTACCTTTGTCGGTATTGATGGTATTTGGTGGCATGAGAGTTTTAGAAGTCCCCCTACATCAAATGTCGGTTACGGGGTTGGTAATTGCTCTAGGGTTGCTGATCGATAATGCGGTGGTGGTGGTAGATGAAGTGCAAACCGAATTGAAACGAGGTATTAAACCCCAAGCAGCAATTTCTCATAGTTTGAATCGTTTAGCAATCCCTTTGCTGGCTTCGACTTTGACGACAGTTCTCTCTTTTATGCCCATTGTTTTAATGCCTGGAAATTCAGGAGAGTTTGTTCGAGGTGTTGCCCTCAGCGTCATTCTGGCTCTACTCAGTTCTCTGTTTTTGTCTTTAACAATTATTCCTGCTTTGGCTGGCAGAATCCATAAATCTAGTATGCCAGCCGTTAATGATTCTCTGACGGGGAAAACTGCTAAAGAACCTAATAGCTGGTGGCATAACGGTATTTCTTTTCCTTGGCTGACAGCAATTTATCGCCGTACCTTAGAAGGCATTTTTACGCGCCCAGTTTTAGGGATTATACTCGCTTTGCTAATGCCCGCTCTGGGCTTTATGATGGCAGGAACGCTACAAGAGCAGTTTTTTCCTCCCGCCGAACGAGATCAAATTAATCTCGAACTAGAGTTACCGCCTCAAGCTTCTTTGGCACAAACTCGCGACCAAGCTTTAGCTGTTCGCGATCGCCTACTGCAATATCCCGAAATTACTGCTGTCTCCTGGTTTATCGGGAAAGATGCTCCCGCTTTTTATTACAATCTACAACGAGATCGCGAAGACTTACCTAATTATGCCCAGGCAATAGTCCAGTTAGATTCTGCTACCCACAGTCAAGAACTAATTTCTACCCTCCAAAATGAGTTAGATCGAGACTTTCCTCAAAGTCGCATTTTAGTCAAACAGCTAGAACAAGGACCAACAGTTCTTGCACCTATTGAGCTACATCTTTATGGTGCAGATGTGGCAATGCTCCAAGAGTTGGGCGATCGCGTAAGGAGCGAATTGGCGCAAATCCCAGAAGTCACCCATACTAATAGTACGTTGACCGCATCTTTACCCAAATTGGGCTTAAAGTTAGATGAAGAACAGGCTCGCCTCGCAGGACTCGATCCGAGTGAAGTTGCTAGACAGCTAGATGCGATGCTGCAAGGATATATCGGTGGTTCGATTGTCGAAGATACAGAAGAACTGCCCGTGAGAGTGAGACTTGCCGATCTGCAACGGGGTAATTTGGATCGCATCGCCTCCCTAAATTTACTTGCAACTCCTACAGCAGAGGCTCGTACTGCTGTTCCTTTGAGTTCTCTGGTAGAAATTAAGCTCGTTCCCGAACTGTTTGCGATTTCGCGACGTAACGGTCAACGAGTCAATACTGTTAGGGGTTATCTTAGTGCGGGGGTATTACCTGGGACGGTACTGGATAAAGTCAAAGAAAATCTGGCAGCTAGTAATTTCCAATTACCCTCTGGCTATTCCCTAGACTGGGGTGGAGAAGCAGCAGAACGGGACAACGCAGTAGGCGGTTTAATGTCCACTGTCGGGGTTTTGCTGGTGTTGATGCTGGCAATTTTAGTTCTGTCCTTTGGTTCTTTCCGTTCCGCGGGAATTATTGCTTTAGTGGGAGTCTCTTCCGTCGGTTTAGGACTGGCATCTTTGTGGCTTTTTGACAGTCCTTTGGGCTTTATGGCAGTTTTGGGGATAATTGGACTAATTGGAGTTGCCATCAACGATTCGATTGTGGTTTTAGCAGCATTACGCGCTCATCCCACAGCTAATCAAGGTAATATCGAGGCAATGGCAACAGTAGTAGTTAATGCCACTCGCCACGTTTTAACCACCACTATTACCACCATAGCGGGCTTTATTCCTTTATTACTCTATAGCGGTGGCTTTTGGCGATCGCTTTCGGTTTGTCTGGTAGGTGGTGTCGGTGGCGCAACCCTGTTAGCTCTTTATTTTGTTCCCTGTGCCTATTTGCTCGTCACCCAAAAATATAGCTATCCCTATCTTAAAGGCGATCACTTAGGGCTTCATTGGGCTTTATACGCTAGCGGTAGCTTTGGACTTTGGCTGTTGGTCAATATCTTATCAACCCTACTCATTTATCGTTACGACCCCAGCGTCCCTAATTCCAGTACTCCTTTTCTGTTATCTTCAGCATTTGTCGGGATCTCGCAACTTGTCGGCAGAACTGTCGGTGCTTTTGCTCAACCCGCTATGGGCTATTTTTCCGATCTTTTTGACAGTCAATGGGGTAAACGTCGCCCTTTCCTCGCTTTAGGAACTTTTCCCCTAGTAATCTGCTTTATTCTCTTATTTATGCCTCCTCTTGGCTTAGGCAGTTTAGGAAACATTGCTTATTTATCAATCTTACTCTGTGTCTTTTATTTAGCCCTCGCTGTTTACTACATACCCTATTTAGCTTGGCTACCTACCATCGCCCTCAATTCTCAACAACAGGTAACAGTTTCCACCTTAATGGCAGTTTCTTCCCTCCTAGGTACGGCTGTCGGCGGTGTTTGCGCTCCTTTACTAGCAGATCGCCTGGGCTTCGAGCTAATGGCTGCGATCGCAGGTAGCTTAGGAGCGATCGCCTTATTACTGCCTCTAGCGATTCCCGAATCACTCAAACCCATTAAAGCTCAGTCCTTTAGTTTACTTAACTCTTGGAAAACCGTAGTGCAAAATTCCGCTTTAAGAAGTCACTTCATCAGTATCTCCCTCGATTGGATTGGCATTACCATCTTAACTACCTGCATTACCTACGCTGCGGTAGCTTTGTTTCAGAAAGATGTCAGCTTTGGCGGGACTGTTTACGGCGTATTTTTAGGAGGTACGGCGATCGCTTTTCCCCTAGTGATCGTCCTAGCCAAGAGGTTGGGGAAAAATTTTGCTTTAAAAATAGCAATGGCTTGGACTGGTTTAGGATTAATTTTGCTTGGTTTGTGGTCACTCTTTTTCAGTAACTATCTCTCCGCTTGGCTTCTGTTACTTTTTGTTAGCAGTTTTGGCTGGGCAGGTTTTTTTGTTCTACCAAATACTATTTTGCCCGATTTAATTAGTAAACAAGTCGAACCAGGAGACACGCCCAAAGAAGCAGTCTATTTTGGGATCAGAGGACTGCTGATTGAAATCAGTATCGGTATCGGTGCTTTAACAGCAGGTTTAATCTTAACTCTCGGTAAAACAGCAGCGCAGCCTTTAGGAGTTCAGCTATCTTTTCTGATTGCTGGAGTTGTCACCTTAATCAGTAGTATGACGTTGCTCAAAAGCAAAGTTTTTAGATAAATGATAAATGATGACTGATTACTGTTCCTTATCACTTACAATAATGCGATCAATAATTTGAGAAATTTTATCCGCGCGATTAATAATCATAAAATGTCCCCCCTGTTCGAGTTTAATATCTGGCTTAACAAATCTTAAAGGAAAAATGCGATCGCTTGTTCCATGTAAATGGTAGGTACAATCGGGAACAGTTTGATTATTCCAGATCACCACTCGATGTATTGCCCACTTCAAAAACTGAGCATCAGTATCAATTAAAATTGCTTTTAATAACTGTCTTTCTTGACTATTTTCTAAACTAAAGAACCAATAAATTAACCAATAAACAATAAACAACAAACTTTTGAATGGAATCACACAATGAAGCGGTAGCCAGCGGAAAATCTGAAAATAAAACGGAATTTCTGCTGAACTTTTAGCACTAGAAATTAAAATGACTTTTTCTACTGCAATATGCTTAGCTATCTCGATGGCAACTATGCCACCAAAGGATAAACCAATTAAAATTGGTTTTTGAGCGGTTATTTGCCCTGCTAACCTTTGAGCATAGCTAGCAATATCTTCGCCCTTGTTTGGTTCTAGCCAATCAAGATGAACTGGTTGGTAGCCCCTAAACTTGAGTTTTTGAAATACCCTTTTATCAGCACCTAAACCACTAATACAATAAATGTTTTTAAAAGACTTTGATAATTTTGTTGTAGTCACTACACACTTTATACCAATTCTCAAAAGTAACTGGAGACATAATGAATTCTGTCTTAATAAAATCAAAACCTTAAACCTTTATTTTCCTTTCCTTCTGCCCTCTGCCTCCTGCCTCTGCCTAAATTTAACTATCTCGCTATTTTCGAGAAATGGTATTACTTTGCAATCTAGCTTTATTACACCAAAAAAAGTATCGCCAAAGCAATATATCAGTGAATCTAGACAAATTGCTCTTTTTGATCACGTTGCTTAATTTAGTGATGTCCACTTCGGCACCGATTTAACTGAAATATTGACACTTATTTTTAAAACAGTAGCCATTGAGAATTGAGTATGCCACTGAGCCATTTGTTGACAAGCGGAGTGTAAAATCCATTTTCCAATCGGCACGATTAGCCCTGTTTCTTCAGCTATAGGCAAAAACTTAGCTGGAGCAATCCAACCTTGCTGGGGATGTTGCCAACGAATTAATGCCTCAAACCCAGTTATCTTCTTAGTTTTTAAAGATAAAATCGCCTGATAATATACTCGAAATTCTTGTTTTTCTAAAGCATTATTGATAAAGATCGTGTTCTAATTGAAGTCTCTTGATCGCTTGTGAATACATCTCTTGGTTAAAAAGTTCGTACTGAGCTTTTCCTTTGCTTTTGGCACGATACATCGCAATGTCAGCATCTCGCAGTAATTCTGACCCTTGATGATAGTTGGGCGAACTTAAGGTTATGCCGATGCTAGCACTGGTTAAGACTTTGTGATTATCAAGCTCTAAGGGGTTTTGTAATTCTTGATTAATCCGTTCGGCGATCCGAATCGCATCACTGATGTCTTTGATCGGGTCTAGAAGTATGACAAATTCATCTCCTCCCAGTCTGGCAATGATATCTGAGGCTCGAACCATACTGGCAAATTTATGGGTAATAGCAATCAGCAATTGATCTCCTGCCTGATGACCCAGACTGTCATTAATTACTTTAAATCGATCCAGGTCAACAAAGAGAACTGCAAAGAGATAGTTTTCTTCCCGTTGGACTCTGCTCAAAGCTATTTCTAAGTGTTCCATCAAGAAAGTACGATTGGGAAAATTGGTTAGAGCATCGTGTAATGTACTATGTCGTAACTGCGCTTCGATCTGTTGGCGATCGCTGATTTCAGCTTCTAAATCTTGATTGACTTCTGCTAATGTCGTAAAAGAAGCCTGCAATTGTCTTGCCATTTGATTAAAAGAGTCAGTCAAAACATTGAGTTCTTTTACCCCTGTGCGATCAACATTTTGCGCCAGATTTCCTGAAGCGATCGCTTGACTGGCTTCGATTAATTGTTGAATTGGTCGAGTAATCCAACGGGAAGTGTAAATCCCTGAAATTATGGCTAATCCTAAAGCACTCAAACACAGCAAGATAGTAATGCGTGTGTTGATATTAATCTGAGCCATAAAGTCAGATTCGGGGATAACGATTATTCCTAACCAATTTAAACCCTGCTCGTCTCGTAAGGGGTTGATTTGGAGAAAATATCGCTCTCCTTCAACTTGAAAACTCAGGATTGTTGGTTTCTTAATCTGACTTAAATCACTAAATTTATTTTTTAAATAGTTAACTGTAGCACGAGTCAAAAAATTTTGACTATCGACTGCATCAAGGCGTTTGGGAGTTTTTCCATCGAGGGTAAAAGGTAACTCGTTCGCGGAAGTAGCAACTAATAATCCTGAAGGTTCAATGATAAAAGTCTGACCAGACTCCCCAATTTTTAAACTTTTGAGAAACTCACTAATCTGTGCCAGGGTCAAATCGGCTGCCAGTATTCCTTGAAATTTTCCTGTCACATCATAGTAGGGTTGTCCGAGGGTGATTGCCAAGGTAGGAGGATTTACCCAAGAATAAATTTCTGTCCAAGCTGGTCGATCTGCTTGTTGGGGGACAATATACCAAGGTCTCCGACGAGAATCAAAATTGGAGGAAGTTTCTAATAATTCTTCTCTGTTGCCCGATTCATCTATGGCATAGGTTTGTAAAGCTCCTGTAAATTCCGTTACTTGATACCTAAATGTTCCATCATCATTGATCGCTAAACCGACGAATTCTCCCTCAACATTGCCAAATTGAATATAACTAACCAGATCAAAAATTTGACTTTGCCGCCAAAAGTGCTGTTCCATACTGGAGAGTTTTTCTAGGTCTAAATAGCCTAGGTCGATAGCATCTTGATTCAATTGATTAACAATATGGGGAGTGGCTAAGTAGATATTAAGACGCTCAGAAATCCGATTTCCCACTTCTAGCATCAACTGTTCTGCTAGATTAGCTACCGATATTTGCCCATTCCTAAAAGACAGATATCCTACCAACCCTACTGCACCAAGTACCTGTATCACAAAAGGAATGATCCACAAATATTTTAATGACAAGCTTTTTCGTCTCTGAACTTCAGTCAAATTATCTAGCTGTATATTCAACGTCTATTATTTTCTAAATATCTCTGAGTTATCTCTATTTTATGAGTATGAGTAAAAATTGGGATAAGGTTCAAGGTTTAAATCGAGCCATTACAGGACAAAGATTAATTCATAATTAATTGGGTAACTCAAAAGACCAATTCTGAGGGAAGAAAGGCTCGCTCGGTCAGTGCCGATACTTTTCTCTTCTTCCTTAAGAAATTAATTTGTTACCACATCGATTTAAGAACCGCAATATTTTATATATTCAAATTTAAATGCTAAGTTAATGTTGTTTACTAGATTATTAGTGGCAAAGAACAGCAGGGGATCATTCTCTAACTCCAGAATGATGCCAAATTCAAGTTTTTCAAAAATAATTAAATAAAACTGAATATGATTTTACTTTCAGTTATTAATTTATTCTTTTCTTGGTATTAACCAAGCTTTAATTATCATGACACAAATATTTTTCTCACCAGATTTAGATGGTAATTCCAAACAAATATATTACTACAAAAATAATTCAACCAAAATTGTTATTGCTAGAGTTATTGGTCTTAGAGATCGACATTGTGAAAGAGTTATCTTTCCTGGTGAGAAGTTTATCTTTGAAGCAACAAATAATTGTCAGTTACAAATTTCACAGCAAACTGAAATTGGCATTATTGAAGATGTCATTTTTTGCTTACAACTGAAAAATGAATCAGAATCAAAAGTTGAAGTAGGTTTTGTCTAATAAACCTCTCGCATGAATAAAAGATTAATAATTTTTTCCTTTAACCTTTCCCCTTTTCCCTCTTACCAAGGTAATCAATTGTGATTCGGGCAAGAAGTCTAATATCGGCAAAGTAATTTAAACTTCTTAGATAAACAAGGGTGGACAATCTTGCTCACCCTTAACTAAAATTATTACAAATCAGATTTAGTTTCGGGGGCAATTTCAATACTTTTTCTGCGTCTTTTTGCAATTTGTTGCTCAGTAATTAAATCGCTCAATTCATTTATATCAACACCAATTTCCTGACAAGCTTGAATTAGTTTTTCGGTAAAAAGCTCTAAATTTTGTCCGTAACCACATTGTTTAGCTGCTATTTCTGTTCCTTCCTTGGCATTAGATTTGGCACAATCAATTAATTCAATTCCTTCTAGTTGCTTATTACTAGTCATAATTAGAGAGTCGTTAACAATTTTTATTTAAGAAATATATTTTCTACTTCTACAATAGTAAAAATTTTATTGTAATGGCATCTGGCTTTTGGTGTATTTTTAGTCTGGTGTTGCTTTGATTTGGTTATTAGTTGAGGATACTTGCTCAACATCTTAAATTTATTTGAGGTGTTAAAAAAATCTACAGCCAAGCCTCCCTCCCTCTGCCTTCTGCTCTCTGCCCTCAAAGCGAAGCGAGATAAATTCAGGATTCTTCACATACAGATTCTCCAAAATCTACCTGACATAGGATAATAAGAAATTACTGACAAAATAGATCTTTTGAGATAACTTCTTCAACCCAACGGATACAAACACTAAGATATAAGGAGCAAGTATTGGTTACTACAACTTCCTTTAATACAACTAAATCTGAAGAAATTTTTTCCACAGCCCAAAAACTGATGCCAGGGGGAGTTAGTTCTCCAGTTCGAGCCTTTAAATCTGTGGGAGGACAACCGATTGTTTTTGACCGCGTTAAAGGTGCTTATGCTTGGGACGTAGATGGCAATCAGTATATTGATTATATTGGCACTTGGGGACCTGCTATTTGCGGACATGCTCATCCTGAAGTCATTGAAGCTTTACATCAAGCCCTAGAAAAAGGTACGAGTTTTGGAGCACCTTGCGTACTCGAAAACGTTTTAGCGGAAATGGTCATTGAAGCTTTACCCAGTATTGATGTTGTCCGTTTTGTTAACTCTGGGACAGAGGCGTGTATGTCAGTATTGCGTCTGATGCGCGCTTTTACAGGTCGCGAAAAAATCATTAAATTTGAAGGCTGCTACCACGGACATGCAGATATGTTTTTGGTCAAAGCTGGTTCTGGGGTAGCAACTCTTGGTTTACCCGACTCTCCTGGTGTTCCTAAATCGGCAACTAATAGTACTCTTACTGCACCCTACAACGACCTTGAAGCAGTTAAAGCTTTATTCGCTGCTAATCCTGATTCAATTGCAGGGGTAATTTTAGAACCTGTTGTAGGTAATTCGGGCTTTATCGTGCCTGATGCTGGTTTTTTAGAGGGTTTACGAGAAATAACGCAAGAATATGGTGCATTATTAGTATTTGATGAAGTAATGACTGGCTTTCGCATCTCCTATGGAGGCGCACAAGCTAAATTTGGCGTAACTCCTGACCTGACTACTCTCGGTAAAGT
>DAXETX010000246.1:0-48614 GCA_051155735.1 Xenococcaceae cyanobacterium | reverse complement strand
AATTTTAATCGAACCACCCAAGCTACGACTGCTGGTAGTTGGTTGTGGTAAACGTTCTAGTTGAATTTTTATTTTATCTCCTTGCTTAACGCCACGACCCAGAGGTAAGAAAAATTCACCATCATAGCTGATGGGTAAGAGATATTCTCCTTCCTCTAAGGATTGGTTAACTAGGAGGGTTAAAGGTGCATCTTGAGTAACTGAGTCGGCATTTTTAACTTCAAATAACTCCACAATACTCAAACCAGGATCGCTACCACGACTGGTGGTAAATTGAAATGACTCAATAACTCCTGCTTCATCCCATAATGCAGGTGGTGCAGTTAGATTGCCGATATCTCTAGTAGTTTGAGAAACAGTGGTTAGGGTTACTTTGGCTGTTAGACTGGGATGGGGCTTTACTTCAATTAAATTGTTTAATAATTGGACACTGCGATCGCTTTTTAGTGGTTCAGCATCTCTTGGTTTAACAATAGTTATTGCTACTTCTTTAGTAATCCAATCATCGTAGCTTCTCTCAGAACGACCCGCATTACGGCTATAGATGCGATCCATTAGGCGGTCTAAACTGCTTTTTGGTGCTGCGCCTCGTGTTTTTCTGTCTGGTGGCTCAAGCCCTTCTTGTTCGAGTAAACTGGCATTAAAATCTGTTTTGCTGACAATTAACTTTAAAACATCTTTGTATTCAGTAATTCCCTGTGCTAAAAACTCATCGGGAATGGCAAGGACGATATCATCAAATCCTGCTACTGCTGTTTTAGCCAGAAGCACCACACTACTTCTTTCGTCAAAAAAGGGAACTGCTACCGAGTAATCTTCTGCTAAATCGATCACATTGGCATATAATTTTTGATTACTATGATTGAGCAAGTTGACTTGAATAACTGGTGGTTGCCACTTTCCTGCTTCATATTTGTATTCTAAACGTAATTCAGAAGCCTTATTTAAAGATGGGTTTGAGTCAAGATTGGGTTTAATCTCTCCAGCTTCTGTCTCATAGCCAATCAGTTTAATATCCATCTCGACATCTTGAGACTTAATGGCACTGCGTTGAGGACTTTTTAAGTTGAGAATATTCCGCCAACGAGCGATCGCTTCTAATGCTTGAATTGCTTCAATCGCAGCATTCTCGCTATAGCCAGGTTGTTGGGGAATGGGTGCAACTAGCGGACGTTCCGCTTGAATAATCCAGTATTGCCCATCACGGACTAGTAACTTAATGTCCGCATCTGTCCCATTGTCTGCTTGTTTGAGATATAAAGACTTTTGTAAGGCTTTTTGTGCTAAGTCTATTCCTGTTTCGATGCCTAATTCACCCTCAAGATAAACCTTAAGGGGTTCTAGGGGTAAACTAGTAACAACTGCCCAATAACTTTGCTCTTGATGCAGATTTTCTAAACCCTGAGTAATTGCTACTTGGCTTGTTGCGGTTAAGACTTTAGTAATTTTGGCTTCTCCAGAAGCTTGAGACACTTGTTTTAACGCGTCCGCATCGCTGCCAACGGGAAATATAGCCAGTAAAGTGGTTGCTTCAGCAGAAGACGATTTGGGAATACCGTGGATGATTCCAGCGTCGATTTGCCAACCCCTGAGATTAGGGCGATCGCCATAGCTTAAAGTAAAATAAAGAGGACGTTCGGGAATTGCAGTTTCTAAAAACAATTCTTTTAAGTCCTCTGGGTTAGCTGCTTCAACTTGAGGTACTTGATCTGGCACTTTTCCTTTAACTAAAGCTGCAATATTTCTCGCTAAATCTAGGTAAGACAAGCTACCGTTAGTTTGCTCTAAGCTTTTGAGCAAAAAATATGAAAAAGCGCCTCTAGTTTGATCATCCTCTCCGCGATATTCTTTCGCATATTGGTAGTCTCGACAAGCTGCCAAGAGAATATGTCTGCCTTTGGGTAAATCGATACCTGTGTTTTTTTGCCCGACTTTCTCAGCAGTTAATAAAAGATTGTTAAAGGTTGGGTCTTCAGTAAAGATAAAGCTAGATAAATCGCGTTTTCTAGTATCTTCGGGAGCAAGACGTACTCCTTGGGGAATATTGCGCGTTCCCGAACCAGAATGACAGCAATCGAGAATTACAATGACACGAGGATTTTTCTCGGCTACTTGCGCCAGTAAATATCTTAGTTCTTTATCAGCCAGATCGTGACTGCCTGAAGTACGGCTATCGTAGCAAACTAAGGTTTCATTCAAACGGTCTGGTTCTAGATGCCAAAACTCCATAGGAGCTTTTTCTTGTCCCCCATGTCCTGAGTAGTAGAATAGAGCAATATCATCCCTATCTGCTTGAGTTAGATATTGCTGAAACCCTTCAATAATCCCCTGACGAGTGGCTTGTTTGTCGATTAGTTTTTGCGGTTGTTGTAGCGTCCATTTTCCAGCAACCCGATCTTGTAAATAATTTTCGATGGCATTAATGTCATTAGCACAGCCTTGTAATGTCGGTACAGGGTTCACAGAATTTGGATCGTAGTTATCGATTCCGACAAGTAATGCATATATATTGTGAGTCATTTAGGTTTTAGGTTTTAGTTTTTAGGTTTTAGCTTTTAGCTTTTAAGTAGCTGGGTGTAATTAAATATACAATGGAAAACTATTTGTCGGCTTTCACTACTCCACTACCCAACTACTCCACATTATCTTTAACTTAATTGTTCCTACCTACTTAGTTCTGCTTTTCTGATACTTGTCACCAATGGTCTTAGCTTAGAAATTTAGAGCAAATAAAACATCTGAAAAACGTCTTGAGTCTTACTTCAGCCAAAGTCATAAATGCTCTCTAACTTTCGTTGACGGATTAAGTATATTTCTCTATCACTAAAGTCTGTTAACTTAGATCTCTGGCAATACTTTCTCTGTTTGTGAACCCTGTTAGCTACTTCGTCGTACCGAGTTAGCATAAATCGCTATCTGCGATCGATTGCGTAAATTAAGTCGGTTGAGAATATGAGTCACGTGAGTTTTAACAGTTCCTTCCGCAATATAAAGTTGTTTAGCAATTTCGCGATTGGTGCAACCTGTCCTGATTAAATTAAAAACTTCTATTTCTCTAGGAGTCAATTCGGTTAGCTCTAGTTCGATGGATTCAGCTTTGGTATTTAAATCTAAAATCCCATCGAGCATTTTTTCCATCAGTCCAGGTCCCATCTGACTGTATCCACGATGAACTAAACGAATTGCTTGTGCTAACTCTTCACAAGGCATATCTTTAAGTAGATAACCTCTAGCTCCTGCCTTGATTGAATGAGCGATGTAGTCATCTTCGTCAAAGGTGCTAAGAACTAAAACTTTAGTATCAGGAAATTTTTGGCAAATAATTCTTGTCGCCTCACGTCCATCCATGAGAGGCATTCTAATATCCATCAGAACTACATCTGGTCGGAGAAGCTCTACCTGTTGAATAGCACCTTGCCCATTATTAGATATTCCAACCACTTCTAAATCTGGCTCTAAATTTAGCATTGCTTGTAATCCTTGACAAACAAGCTCTTGGTCATCTACAAGTAAGAGACGAATCATCACAATAAACTCCAAATTTACAGTTAACTGTCGCAAGATCAACTTTTGGCGAACTATTTATTTTTGTTCAATCCGCTGAGCGATCGGCAGTTTTTTAGCTTTGGCAATATTTAAAGTAAGTTGCATAAGTGATGTTCCCCTGACTTCTCGTTACTATCTATCTTCGATCCTAGTTTGGCTAAATGCCGATCAAGCTCATAAAAGTTATGCCAAATCTCATAGAAAAACTCATTAAAAAAAAATACGATTGCAATCTAGCAATGTTGTTAAGCATTATTGTTATAGATAAAGTGAATCAAAGAGCAAAAATAAGCTTAGAATCTGATGAACCTGGATTGCCTCTTTGAAATTGTCAACCGTCAGCTAATTGAGAACCAAAATCGCCCGCTTAGTGCCACAGAAATCATTATTTTGCGAGGTATTTGGCAGTATCAAACCTATACTCAAATTGCGATCGAGGCAGGTTATAGTCCAGGTTACTTTACTAATGTTGCTGCTCCAGAGTTATATCAGCGACTTTCTGAGATTATTGGTCAGCGTGTAACGAAGAAAAACTGTCGGGCATTATTAGAGTCTTATGCTGCTATCCCAGCCAACCTCAAAAAAAAACCTTTGAGGCAGTATCTGGCAGAAACTTTTCCTAATCAGAACCAAAATACCTTACCTTGCTATCCTAGTGGTTCAGTTCCTCTTGACTCTCCTTTTTACCTGAGTCGGACACCGATTGAGGAGCAAGTTTATCGAGAAATTGAGAAACCAGGAGCGTTAATCAGGATTAAAGCGCCCAGAGAAATGGGCAAAACTTCGCTGCTGCTAAGAATTTTGGCATATGCTAATCAGCAAAGCTATCGCACCATCAGCCTAAACTTAGAGCAAGTCGATCAAGCAATCTTAAGGGATTTAAATCAGTTATTACGCTGGTTATGTGCCAACTGCGCTCGCCTGCTTCAGTTACAACCAAAGTTAGCTGATTACTGGGATGAAGATTTGGGCAGCAAAATTAGTTCTACTGTTTATTTTCAAGACTATATATTAGAGTCGATTGATACTCCTATCGTTTTGGCTTTAGATGAGGTAAACCAGATTTTTGAGCATCCCCAAGTAGCTAAAGATTTCTTGCCTTTGTTGCGCTCTTGGTACGAAGAGGCGAAAAGACTACGTATTTGGCAAAAGCTGCGCTTAATTGTGGTTCATTCGACCGAAATTTACGTTCCTCTCGACCTAAACCAATCTCCTTTTAATGTGGGGCTGCCAATTCAGCTAGATGACTTCAATTTAGCAGAAGTACAGCAGTTAGCTCAACGCTACGGTCTTAACTGGACGGATGGCATAACAGCCACACAGTTAATGTCGATCATTGGTGGACATCCCGCACTGATCAACATCGCACTTTATCATCTTAGTCAGAGAGACATCACGCTGGCGCAACTATTAAAAACAATTGCTACTGCTACCAAAATTTATACTTATCATTTGCAGCGTCATTGGGCAACTTTAGAAAAACAACCTGAATTAGCACAAGCTCTCAATACAGTTTTGTATGCTGCCGAACCCGTTGCCTTAGATCCGATCCATGCTCACAAATTAAGCAGTATGGGGCTAATTAAACTCTCAGGCGATCGCGCGATTGTGGGTTGTGAACTGTATCGCCAGTATTTTACTAACAAAAAAGCCATCTTTCATTGACCCCGATCAAATTTGTTATGAGTTTTTCTATGAGTTTTATGAGATTGAGTTATTGAGAACCAAACTAAGATCGATTCTAGACTCTGGCAAAGGTAGGATTAAATATCAAAATTTCGCAATCTCACCCCTAAGAAGCTGAAATTATGACAAATACCAATAGTAACAATCAAGATTCTCACTTTCCCAAATCTGTGTTTTATGCCAGCAGAAAGGAGTTTTATCCGAATCTATTAAACCTGAATTTGATTGAGGGTGAACTACCTCAAGATATTTATGGTCATCTTTTTTTGGTTGCACCAGTAGGACTAGCAACAAATCAACCTGATGAGAAAGGCTGGATTCGTCTGGCTGAGGATGGAACACCCTTATTTAATGGCGACGGGATGGTTTACCGTCTTGACTTTGATGAGGTTAATCAAGGCAAGGTAAAATTGGCTTCTAGAATGGCGCAGACTCCTTGTTTTTATACCGATGAGATGCTTCATAAAGCTGAAGACCGCAATGATATCAGAAAGTATATCAATTTAGGGATGGCGCGTCTTTCACTAGATTTGGGGTTTCGCAACCAGATAAATACCGCGATTATCCCAATGAAGTTTTCGGAAGCGGAAGGCTATCGGTTAATGATGACTTGGGATGCAGGTCGTCCTTATGAAATCGATCCAGAGACCCTTGAAGTGGTAACCGCTGTTGGCTCAAATCAAGAATGGGACGAACAAATAGATTTGCAGCAAATCTTAGAGGTTGTTAATACAGCATCTCATCCTGCTTTCGATCCTTACTCGGAAAATGGGGCGGAACTATTTACCGTTAGCTTTCAAAAATCAATTCAAACTTGGTTGAAACTGCTTAAAAAATCGAGATCGATTGAGGAGATTCGCTCCGAATTGAAACGGATCAAAGACACTGTTACAGTATTAGATTCAAAAGTTTTTTCCTTGCTGAGAAAAAGGGAAGCTAAGACTTCAACAACTGAACCACAAGAGATGAAGTTGAATGAATTACCAGAATCTTATCAGCAAGTTGTCAGAGAATGTGAGACAGAATTGCAAAATACTCCTTCAGAAAGGGGCGAAGTTGTTTTATCAAATTTTCAAGAGATCGAAGAAATCTTTAAAACTATCGTCTGGAGATTGGAATGGATCACCGAAAGCCTTTTAGAAGCTTTGACAATGGAGGATTATGTTAAGCTGATTCGCTGGGATGGTCGCAATAGCCAAGACGGTCAAGGCAGTTTTCAAATATGGCGGATAGATCAAGAAGATGGCACTTCAATTAAAATTCCCGACAGTATGCATCAAATCGCAGCAACCCGCGATTATCTAGTTTTAGCTAATACTGTCTTTAAAGTAGGACCAGAGCAACTTTTGCCAAATTTATTACCTACCAAATTACAGAATTTACCTTGGTTTCTCAAGAATCCGCTAAATAAATCGCTCAATTGGCTTAACGATCAATTAAGAGATATTTTTAGTTATCAACAACCAGATAGTACCGATCTCTACATAATTCGTCGTAGTGACCTCGATCCTAAAAAATCAAGAATAACTGCTAAACAGATTTCGATTCCCAGACCTTTCCCTCATTTTGTCGCCGATTATGAAAATCCTGGCGATCGCATTACCCTTCATGTCGCTCATAATACAGGATGGGATGCTTCTTCTTGGGTTCGTCCCTACGATAAGTTAGCCACAAAAGAGCGAATTGACCCTGAAGACTTCCCTTTAGGGATGACTTCTGGTAGCACCGATCTTAACTCTTTGGGGTCTTATGTAATTGATTTACAAGATTGGGATAATCCCGACAAAGAGCGAGTTGCTTTAAAAGGTAACCTCTTAAGCGATAAAAAGCTGACTTGGATGAGTGCGATCGCAACTTATCATCTGGCAGAAGGGATTAATCTACCTAAAACCTTTAAAAATATTTACTGGCTCTCTTGGGGATGTTGGAGCGATTTATTGACAGACTATGTTGTTGACCTCTATCAAGACTATCCCCATCGCGAAACTACGATCAATGAGTTATTAGAAATTACTCGTCAAGGTGTACCTACAAGTATCTGTCGTGTAGATTTGGAGCAGGGAGAAATTGTCGATAGTTATCAATTTGAGTCTAATGTCTTTGCCAATTCACCTCAGTTTGTCCCCCGTTCTCCCAGCAATGAGACAGTTGATGAGTCTATCGATGGCTATATTGTGTGCGTTGTCAATACTGGAGACAGCGAGAAGACACCAAGCGAATTTCAGATTTTTGATGCTGCCAATCTCAAGGGTGGCGCGATATGCAAACTCAGCCATGAAGATTTAAAACTGGGCATGACACTTCATTCTGCATGGTGTCCCAAAATTAATCGACGAGTATCTAAGTATCAAGTTAAGGCTCAGGACGATTATCAAGAAATTTTAACCGAATTGGAAAATTCGGGTCAGTCAGAAAACGCTGTTTTTTTCCAAGAAATTTTAGACCGCTATTTCGCCGAGGGATTATTGAGGAGCAAATGATGGTAGATACGTCTTTTCCTAGAGCAATTATGACTGCTAGTGATGATGAGATTGAGATTGTTTTGAATGTAACCGCAGGAAAGTTACCCGACGATCTTGGGGGTCATGTTTTTATGATTGCTCCTGTTGGTTCGGTGAACTCTGATGGATTACCCAATCCTAGCGGGACTCATATCTGGAATGGTAACGGGATGATTTATCGTCTTGATTTTGAGCGACCAGAACAGGTAGCTTTAACCAGCCGTTTGGTCAAGTCTCCTTGCTACTATGCTGATGAAGCGACCCAGCCTGGTAGCAGCTATTCACAGTATCAATTTAATGACTATGGAATGGCGCGGTTTTCGGTTGAATTGGGAATGCGCAATCAGCTAAATACAGCCTTGATTCCGATGCAGTTTTCTGAATCTGAATCCGAACGTCTTTTAATTACCTTTGATGGTGGGCGACCCTACGAAATCGATCCTGTGACCCTAAAACTGGTGACTCCTTTAGGCGCAAATACAGAGTGGCGACCAGGAATTAATCTTAATTTTCCTTTCCCTCCAGTTCTCGGTACGGCTCATCCTGCTTTTGATGCTCGCACTCAAGAACTATTTACCGTTAATTATGGTCGTTCTTTCGCCAATTTCTCGGAAACTATCCCTTTTGCCTACCAGTTAAGACAATGGCTATCTAAATTAGGAGTTGGCGGGTTTTCTCAAGCTTTAGATCGCTTTTTGGATTCTTTATCTGGTACTGAGGATTTTGTTTATTTAATTCGCTGGGATGGTTCGGGAGATTTAGAACGCTGGAAGCTAATTCTTGCGGATGGTTCTCCTGTGACAATTCAGCAGACAATGCATCAAATTGCAGTGAGCCAAGACTATGTCATTTTGATCGATAGTTGTTTAAAGTTCGGCTTAGGTCAGCTATTAAATAATCCGCTTCTGGATAATGCAATAATTGCTAGAACCCTTAAATGGTTTGTTAGCAAACCGCAATTACCAGATACAAGCATCTACATTGTCCCACGCAAATATCTACGTAAGGGGCAATATCCAGCTAAGGAGCAGCAAGAATTAGAGGTGGTTGCCCATAAGGTCGTAATTCCTCTAGAAACTGCTCATTTTTTAGTAGATTACGCCCATCCTAAACAGCAAATTACCCTGCATATGGCCCATCAATGTGCTAATGATGTATCTGAATGGTTACAAAAAAGCGATCGCTCTGTTTATGACTCTGATGAAGGGATTTCCCCCGATTTAGCAGGAATGATCGCAGTGGGGGCAATGGATGTGGGAAGGCTCGGTCGCTATGTCATTGATGTTCCCCAGGCAAAAGTGATGGATTCTAAGGTGATTCATCATCCCGATTATACCTGGGCATTATCCCTTTATACTTACAGAGATAGGTTAGCTTCAGGATTACCACCAGCAAAGATTACTAATCTCTATTGGCATTCCTTTGGTTTTTGGTCAGAGTTATTCACCAAGTTTACCTACGAGCTTTACCAAGACTACCCCCATCGCATCATGTCGGTGGAGGAAGTACTAAACCTCAAGGAGACAAAAACTCCCCGTCCTTGTCTATTTCGCTTAGATACGACAGCGATGGAAATTGCCGATTTTTATGAATTTCCTCCAGGTCATCTGATTAATTCGCCTCAATTTATCCCTCGAAAAGCCAGCACAGAGGAGGATGAATCGACATCTGGTTATATCATCTGTGCTGTTATTTCTAGTAAAAGCAAAGAGTTATGGCTTTTTGATGCTCAAGCCTTAAGTAAAGGTGCAATTTGTCAACTAGGACATGAGCAACTAAATTTCGGTTACACCGTTCATACCGCTTGGCTACCTCAAATCAAACCTCGGACGGCGAGTTATCAAATTCCTGTCCGTCAAGACTATGAAGCATTAGTTAATCAGAAATCGGCAAAAGTTCGAGAATTATTCGAGCAAGAAATATATCCTCATTTTCCTGAAACCCGAAAAAATCGATCATGATTCCCAGTATTCTCGGCTATGAAATCATCGAACAAATTCAAGATGGACTCGAAACACAAGTTTATCGTGCTAAGAGTTCTCAAGATAGCAGTCTTGTTTTGTTGCGTTGCTCTAAAACCCAATATCTCACTGCTTTAGACTTTGAAAAGTGGGAAGATGAATACGCCATCACTAAGAAGCTCAACATAGCGGGTATTCTCAAACCGCTGCGATTAGAAAGATCTCATAATCGCGCTATTTTGATCTTCGACAACTTTGATGGACTCTTTTTAAGCGATATTATCAGCAGTTCTGAAAAAATTGAGTTAAGTGACTTTTTGCAGCTAGCACTTCAACTTACCAAGGTACTTGGGGAAATCCAGGAAAAAAAGATTATTCATCAAAATCTTAGACCTGATAACATCATCGTTAATCCTCAAACTTATGCCATAAAATTAACTGGGTTTGGTGTGGCATCAGTTATTACGAAAGAAAGCTCTCAAGCTTCTAGGTTAAATTTTCTCCCAGAAGCATTAGCTTATGTTGCACCAGAGCAAATAGGACAGATGAGTCACTTAGTTGACTATCGGGTTGATTTTTATGCTTTAGGGATTATTTTTTACGAGCTACTTACTAAACAACTTCCCTTTGCAGCAGACGATCTCTTAGAGTTAGTTCACCATCATCTAGCTCGACAAGCAGCTTCTCCAACTCAAATAGATCGCCATATTCCTGAAGTAATTTCTCAGATTATTTTGAAGTTGATGGCAAAAAATGCGGGAGAGCGATATCAGAGTAGCTACGGACTGAAGCGGGATTTAGAAACTTGTCTCGAAAGATTACAGAATAATTTCGCAATAGAAGATTTTATTTTAGGTCGAGAAGATCGCAGTGCCAAATTCAGTATATCTCACAAAATATATGGCAGAGAACCAGAACTCGTAACCCTGATTAATACTTTTAAAGCAGTAAGTAAGAGTAAATTTAAATTATGTTTAATTTCTGGTCAATCAGGAATTGGTAAAACTGCTCTTGTCAATGAGCTTCGTAACTATGTAGTCGGGCAAAAAGGATACTTTATCTCCTGTAAATCCGAGCAACTTAAACTTAATTCACCATATAGACTTATCGGACAGGCTTTTAGCCGTCTAATCCGTCAATTGCTCAGCGAGAATGAAAGCAAAATCAGCAATTGGAAAGATAAAATTCTAGCAGCATTACCAAAAAATGCGCAAATTGTTATTGATGTCATTCCCGAATTAGAATTACTCATTGGCAAACAACCCGCAGTTGCGGAATTAGAACCGATAGAAGCTCAAAATCGTTTCAATTTGGTCTTTCAAAGCTTTCTCGAAGCATTGACTAACTTTCAGTCTCCTATTCCTATTGTCGTATTTCTTGATGATTTACAGTGGGCAGATTCTGCATCTTTAAAGTTGATTGATTATTTAGTTAGATCGGATAAAATTCGATATTTTCTATTCATTGGAGCATATCGCAATGATGAAATCAATGAATCTCATCCGCTAAAGTTAATGCTTAATAGTATTACTAAAAATGATGCTTCAATTAGGCAGATCAATTTACTTCCGCTGGATATTACAGATATCAAAAAATTGATTGCAGATATTCTTAATACTAGTCAAGAGGAAGTTTCTTTTTTGGCTAATTTGGTATCGAGAAAAACTAATGGTAATCCTTTTTTTATTAATCAGTTTTTAAAATCTCTCAACGATAAAGAGTTATTAAATTTTCAAACTCATACTGGATGTTGGTCATGGAATTTGAAACAACTTCAAAAAACTAACTTTACTGATAATGTTATTGAGTTAATGGTAGAAAAGATTGAAAAACTCGCATCTCATACCAAAAATATGTTAAAGTTGGCAGCCTGTATTGGCAATGAATTTAATCTCGCAATTTTAGCTACTGTTAGCAACTTATCTTATCAATCTATTTTAAGTAGTCTTAATCAAGGAATTCAAGAAGAATTAATTTTATCGACTGATAACATTTATCAATATTTAATGCAGTCTAAAACTCAAGAAGTTTTTTGGCAAAGTGATGAGTCGATCGCTTTTCGCTTTGTTCATGACCGAATTCAACAAGCTGTTTATCAGCTAATGAGTGAAGCAGAAAGACAATCTCTGCATTACCAAATTGGTAAATCACTTCTAGCTAAAACAACTTTAGAATCGCCAGAAATAAAAGTTTTTCCTATTGTTGATCGCTTTAATCTTTGTCCAGACTTAATTACCAATCAAGAAGAAAAGTATCATATTGCTCAATTAAATCTGATGGCAGCTAAAAAATCAATAAATGCGATCGCCTACAGCGATGCTTTAAAATATGCCAAAGCTGGAATCAATCTTTTAGAGTCTAATTGTTGGCAAGATCGCTTCGAGTTGAGTTTTAAACTGTATATTGAATTAGCAAAATGCGAGTATCTGGGGGGAAATTTTGCCAAGACTAATCAAATTTTAGCAACTTTGTTATCCAAGGCTCGAACTGAAATAGATCAAGTAGAAATATACAGTCTCAAAATTACTTTATATACTAGTTCCAGAGAATTTGATCGAGTTATCGAACAAGGCAAAAAAGGCTTGAGTTTATTAGGTTATAAAATTCCTGAAAAACCAAATCAAGTCGAACGGGCAATATTATTAGAGATCGCCAAAATCAAGTTTTATTTATTTGGGTTTAAGATTTCTCAAGCAAGCAATCTCCCTAACATGGCAGACGTTAATGCCATATCTAAGATCGATTTGATGAGTCGGCTGATTCCTGCTTTATATTACACAAATCCTCATCTATCAGACCTTTTTTACTTAAAGATGGCATATTTATCCTTAAAATATGGACTTACTGCATCATCTTCTATGGCATTCGTGGGATTAGCCAGATTTTTTGGCGAAAAGCTCAATGATTTTCAGCTTCGCGAACAATTTGGCAAACTAGCTTTAAGTATTGCAGAAAAGTTTAACAATCCTATATTTAAATGCAACACATTATTTCTCTTTGGTGGATTCATTAATCACTGGTATAATCAGGCAAAATTCGATCTCGATTACTTAAAACAAGCTTATCAAATTGGTGTTGAATCGGGTAATTTTGTTTGGGCTTGTTATGCCAATAATGTGATGACTATGAAGATGATAGTTATCGGCAGGAACTTAGATTCGGTAAGTAAAGAAGTTAGTAAAGCTCTAAAATTTGCCGAACAAAGCAGAGAACAGTTTACCCCTACTTGTTTATTGTCAACTCAACAATTTATTAATTGTTTAAAAGGCTTAACTCAAACCTCGATCAGTTTTACCGATGATTCTTTTGATGAAATAAAACATCAAGAGTTACTCAATTCTACTTCTAGTTTAATTGTCGCTCTTAACTGGTATTACTTTTTAAAATTAGAAATATTATATATTTTTAATAAATTCTCTGAGGCTCTAAAAATCGCCCAAGAGATAGAATCAAGTGTTGTTGCTGTTAAAGGGTTAATCCATACTATAGATTATTATTTTTATTATTCATTAACTTTAGTAGCACTTTACTCTACTTTCTCTCATCAAAAAAAGCAGTATTATAGAAAGATTCTCCAGCAAAATCAAAGCAACCTCAAAAAGTGGGCAACTCATTGTCCTGAGAATTTTTTACATAAATATCTGTTAGTTACTGCGGAAATTGCTCGCATCGAGCATCAAACAGAAAAAGCAATTAAACTGTATCATCAAGCAATTAAATCCGCTCAAGAAAATGATTATCGGCAAAATGAGGCGATCGCCAATGAATTAGTCGGAAAATTTTACTTATCTCAGGGTTTCGATCCAGTTGCTACGGCTCATTTAAAAGCAGCATCCTACTGCTATCTTCAATGGGGAGCAATAGCAAAAGTACAAGCTTTAAAGCAAGACTATGCTCAGCTTTTTCTCAATCATACTGAAGCTGAATTAACACCACTCAACAGTTTAAAAACCGCATCTTCAATCCGCTATAAAAATCTCGAATTTTTAGTAGATCTTAAATCAGTGCTTAAAGCTTCTCAAGCTCTTTCTGGTGAAATTGTTTTAGAAACTTTGCTGACAAAATTGATGAAAATTGTGATTGAAAATGCAGGAGCGCAAAAAGGGTTTTTAATTCTCCAAAAAGCAGAAAATTGGTTCATTGAAGCCGAAGGTACGATCGATTCCGAAAATATTCTTAACTTGCAATCTCTTGCTTTTGATGATATAAACAATGACACTAATACTACATATCTGGCGACTACTGTAGTTAACTATACGATCCATAGCCAAGAGAAGATCGTTTTACACGATGCATTTAATCAAGGAGATTTTGCGCATGACCCTTATATTGTGGCGACTCAAGCTAAATCAATTCTCTGTTATCCCTTACTAAATCAAGGTAAGCTCAATGGCATCTTGTATCTAGAAAATAATCTGACTGCTGGAGTATTTACTAGCGATCGCCTAGAAGTCTTAAAAATCCTCTCGTCTCAAGCAGCGATTTCGATCCAAAATGCCCAGCTTTATGTCGCCTTGCGCGACAGCGAGCAAAGGCTGGCTCAATTTTTAGAAGCTGTACCAGTAGGCGTGTTTGTGGTTGATTCTAACGGTAATCCTTACTATGCTAATCAGACGGCTCAGCAAATATTAGGCAAGGAAATCATCACTGAAACAACAGCTTCGCAGTTAACCGAGACTTATCAAGCTTATTTAGCAGGGACAGCGCAACTATACCCCACCGAACAGCAGCCTATCTTGCGAGCCTTGAAAGGAGAAAAGATCACCAGCGACGATCTAGAAATTCACCAAGCTGACAAAATTATTCCCCTAGAAGTATCAGCCACACCAGTTTTTGATGAGAAGGGACAAATTGTCTATGCCATTGCAGCTTTTCAAGATATCACCGAGCGCAAACGCCTAGAAACAGAACGAATTCAGTTTACCAAACAACTCCAACTCAAAAATATTGACTTACAACAAACTCAAGAAGCCTTAGCTGAATCCAACCGTACCCTAGAACAAAAAGTCTTGGGGCGCACTCAAAAACTATCGCAAACTCTAGAAATTCTGAAAGCTACCCAAGCGGAACTGATGTTTGAAAATGAACTGCTCAGGAATGCGGAACAGTCCTCTACCTTTGACTATCAAGTAGGAGGAAGTTTGCCGATGGATGCCCCTACTTATGTGGTGCGCTCGGCGGATCGCTATCTCTACAAAGCCTTGAAGCGTGGCGAGTTTTGTTACATTCTCAATCCTCGCCAGATGGGTAAGTCAAGTCTGATGGTACGGATGTTACACCAACTCAACTACGAGGGTTTTAGGTGTGGGGCAGTCGATCTGACTCGTATTGGTAGCGAAAATGTCACGCCAGAACAGTGGTACAAAGGATTAGCTGTAGAGCTATGGCGCAGTTTTGGGTTGCTGAGAAAAGTTAATTTAAAAACTTGGTGGCAAGAGCAAGCAGATCTTTCTCCAGTTCAAAGATTGAGTCAATTTATTGAAGAAATTTTGTTAGTTGAGGTTAAAGAACAAAATAGCACTCTTGCCCAAAACCTAGTAATTTTTATCGATGAAATTGATAGTCTTTTGGGCTTAAACTTTTCCATTGACGACTTTTTTGCCCTAATTCGCTCCTGTTATAATCAGCGTAGTATCAATCCCGAATATCGCCGTTTAACCTTTGTTTTTTTGGGAGTCGCTACCCCCAATGATTTAATTGGCGATCGCCAAAGAACTCCCTTTAATATCGGTCAGGCAATTCAACTAGAGGGGTTCAAACACCACGAAGCCCAACCCCTATTACAAGGATTAACCGACAAAGCAGAAAATCCTCAAACTGTCTTAAAAGAAATATTAGCTTGGACCAATGGTCAGCCTTTTTTAACCCAAAAGCTTTGTAAACTGATTCGCAATGCTGCAACGATGATTCCTGCCGATCAAGAAGCGGAGTGGGTTGCCAACCTGGTACGAACCAAAATCACCGAAAATTGGGAATCCCAGGACGAACCAGAGCATTTACGAACTATCCGCGATCGCCTGCTCCATAGTAACCGCGCTCCTCGCCTCTTAGAACTGTATCGCCAAATTTTGTCTCAAAAAGAGATGGTTGCTGTTGATAGTTTAGAGGAGAAAGAATTGCTTCTATCAGGATTAGTAGTCAAGCACCAGGGAGTTTTAAGAGTTCAGAACCGTATTTATGAAGCGATTTTTGAAGAAGATCATTGGTGACAAGTTAAGAAAAGCGGAGCTAAGTCAAGACAATTCAAAATTCATGCATTAAAGACAATTAGTGCTGGGTTGTACCCGCCACTAATTGAAGACCGCTAAATTTTCTCTCTGCCAAAAAAGAGGAGTAACTTGAAAATGACTTAAAAACTAAAAGCTAAAAGCTAAAAAACTAATTTAAAGCCAAATTCTGTACCAGAGGGTCTTTCTGGAACATCTCTAGCTACTTCTACCAAAACTGGCGTGCCTTGACGTTCTCCTTGAGCGGTAAACTGCACTTCAATTCCTGAAGTTTCAGTAGGAGTTAATCGGACTTGACGTAAACTTTCTAGAACCGAAGAACGAGAATTATTACTACTAGAAAACGAGTTAATCAAAGCTTGAGTCGCATCATAACTCATGGCTGTACGCCAGTTAACAGAACCACCCCATTGCTGACTACTAGCTTTTTGAAATGTTTGAGAAGTGGCAGACTGCCTCGACCAAGGTACAGCGAGAACTAAGCCTTCAACATCTTTCCCGCCATTAATTAGAGTTGCAGGATTGTATAAAGCATCGCCTCCTAACAATTTTAATCTTTGTTCTGGTGCTATATCTGTATTAGCGATCGCAATTTCTCTGGCAACTTCAACAGTTTGAGTATCGGGAAATAGTAAAGCAGCTTGAGCTTCTTCCTGGTAAACACTAGTAACGACATCACCTTTAGCACTAAAGTTTGGCACACTCAAATCGATACTATTGACTATTGCTCCTTGAAAGTTAGATTCAAAAGCTTCTTTTAGGCTCTCACTATAGCTGCTGTTAGGATTATAAAAAATAACTACCTTAGTAATATTTAGTTGTTGAGTTACATACTGAGCTAGTTTTTCAGCAGCAGCAGCGTCAGAAGGTGTAGTCCGAAAAAAAACATCTCCCTGTAATGAGGTACTGCTACTGGTAGGACTAATCATTGCTAGATTGCTAGCTTCATATACTTCGAGTCCAGCAGCACTGGCACTACTAGAATTATGTCCAATCACCCCAAGTATTGAAGGATCTTCGGCTAACTGTTGGGCAACCTGTTCGGCAATTTCGGGATCGTTTTCATCATTGGCAATAACAATTTCTAATAGACGGTCGTTGATGCCACCTGAATTATTAAATTCATTTTGTGCCATTGCTACGCCACGGAGCATTTCTTGGGCTGAATCAATATTTCCTGTTGCGGGAACTACCACTGCTAGAGTGAGAGGATTACCTTGTTGACGGGCTTGAGCATTATTAAACAGAATTAAAGGCTCTGGTTCGTTACGATTAGCGACGATTGCTTTTTCAAAAGAAGCGATCGCTTGTTGATAATCTGCTTGTTGAAATGCCTCAATCCCGTTATTTAAGTTAGGACTAGAAGTTCCTGGAAAAAGTGTCCGTTGTCCCCAGGTAAATCTTTCTGGTTGCCAATTATAATCTACACGGCTATTAGGATTGAGAGGTTGTGGTGAAGGTGTAGGTGTAGTTATAACAGGAGAAGGTTCAGGATCGGGAAGCGAAACAGGGGGACGCAGCAAAAAGAACCAAACAAGACCACCAATAACAGCTATTGAGGCGACTCCTCCTAAGATAATCCCTACTGGTGGAGACGAGTTCCTCTCGGTATTCGCGCTATACTCGCGTTCGCAGATAGGGCAGGGTTCTCCTGCTGCTACTTCTTCTTCTGGATGGGGTTCTTGTCGAGTACCTCGGCAGAGCCAATAAGTTTCCTTAGAGTTAGTCATCGGTCTTTTTCCCGTCGCCGTTTCAATTAAAAAAAATAATTAGTGTCTTAGCAAAAAAAGTTTCAATCTGTCAAAAATAAGCTCTAAGAGCTAAATATCTGTTTTTTAGCAATTTCTAGTTCTTCTCTGGTGATCAGTCCATCTTTATAATCTTGTTTTAAAATTTCCCACCTTGACCAACAATCATTATTATTGCTACTAGCTGATGAAGTGTCGGCTGCTATAGGTGTTACGAATTGTGCTTGGTTAGAATCCTCTGCTGGATTAAGATCGGTTACTAATTCTGCTTCCATGGTTGGTAAATCAATTTTTGATGTTGGTAGTTTGAGTTGATTTATGATCTTGAGAATGATCGCCTTATCTCTGGCGTAAATAGGAGATTTTTTGCCTCCTAACTTTTCTAATTCTTCGGCTCTTTGCTGGAGATATTCTTGAAATTGTTGAGAAAGTTGCTGTTTTTGGGGTTCAGTAGTTGCTGCTTGGTAGATAGCATTAACTTGACCCTCGATTGCTTCGCGATCTTCGCGACAAGCACGAACCTCTAATACTTGAGGTATTTCTTCCCAGTTCGAGGCAAGATCGACCGATTCGATATCGAGGGATGTCTGTCGGTGATAGCAAATAGTTAGCTCTTTGGTGACGCGATTTACCTCTGGAAAAAGAATTTTTAAAGCTCTAGCTTGAACTACTAATTTATAGACTTTGGGATCTTCTGGAAAAATATCCCAGAAAGGAATCGCTTTGCTAAGATGAACGGGAATTGGTGGTTCGGAGCTTTCTCCTTTAAGTCTGGCCCGTTTGGCAAGTATGCTTTCTCCCAACCACTGCTGGTAAGATTTGCGCAACTCTCTCATCCCTTCAATACAACGTAGCGAAAAACCTCCCATTTCTTGCACCAAAACAATTCGATGGCGTTCCTTTTCCCCCAAGGGTTTGATCTCATCTGGATTCGGTACAAATTGTTGAATTAGGGGTAGCATTTTTTGCGCAGCAGGGTTACTGGTATTAATGCCTCCTAAAAGTGCCACATTAGCATTTTTAGCGATTTTAATTCCTGCACCATCTAGCATTCCTCTATCTAATAACATTAGAGGTTGCGACTTTTGGTAAGCGATGCGGACACGATTGGTAATTTCAGTTTCATCATTAAAAGCTTTAAAAATGCGATCGCAGGCTGCTAATTCTTGTTTGAGTCGGCTGTCTTCAGGAGCTTTTTCCAGAGTGGATTTGGTGCGTTCGTAAATAATTTCTTGTAAGTCCTCTAAATTGACTTCTGGTATTTCGGTAAGATCGAAAAGTCGCATCTTTTCATCGGCATCACGGGTTTCTCGCCACATCGGACTCGATTGCTTTAAGATATCTTCCGAGATGATAGTACATATCGAGTTCATCCCTTGTTCGTATCGCGTCTGACTACCTTCATAAGCTCCTGCTAACTGCTCGATTAAATTTTGATATAAACCGTTGAGTTCTGTGCGGTCATAAAGTTTGATCCCGTTAATTTGTAAAGCATCTGCTCGGTCGGTTTCCGCTTGAGCTTTTTGGTTAAAGTAATCTCGCAGTTGATTAGTTCTTTGTTGAAAGCGATTGAGACGAACCACTAACATTTCTCGATGCTCTTGCAAACGCGCCAAAACTTCTAAGCCGAGAACTCGGCTTTTACGACGAATTACTGCATTGGCACTACTTTCTATCCCTCTAAGAGCAGATTCGCAATATTGCTCCATTTTGGCTTGTTTAGTAACGCCAAACTTGTCTTTAAACTCGTTTATATCCCGTTTGGCAGCTTCGTATTGCCGATTTTGATTAGCTTCAACTTTAGTATATCGCTCCTGCTCTTGGCGGAATTTTTCCGCAGTGCTGGTAAATATTTGATCGATAGTAGTTAAAAACACTTGCGCAAACTGGACACCTCGATTGCGGTCTTCCAAGATACGATATAGTTCTGCTTCTAACTCTTTACGACCTCGCTTGATAATCTCATCACGATTGCGATACATATTTTGTAAATATTCACCGTGAACCCGTTCGTCAGGACTGAGTTCATTCAAAGTTTCGGCTTTAAAAATCGGCACTTTTTCCTCTAAATAAGGCACAAATTCCAGAATTTTGCCTTTTTCGGAAGATAGAGCGTTAATTCCTTGTTGAGTACACTGTAAACGGTTTTCCGCTGTAATATCCCCTCTGATACTGTTCACCCAATCAAAAATTAGGGCAGATATTTTTTTATCTTTGGCGGTTGATAAATCATCGATCAGTTCTTTTTCAGTCAACCGCATTCTTTTAAGAGTATCTCCTCGCACTAGTTCTAGCATTTGGGGAGGTAGCTGTACGGATTCATTGAGCCACCAATTGACTAAATCTTTGGCTAGGCGATTAGCCAAAGAGCCTCGAATTTGACTAATCGGAATTTCAATAGTTGATAAACCAAAACTCATAAATTGTTTGGAATAACCCCTACCTTCTTTAGCATCTTTTTGAATCCAAGAACGCTTGATATTGTCACGAATAGACCGTTTGTGAGGTGCAAAATCAGAAGTCATATCTAAAAAGATATTTTGGGCGATCGCCTCTCTAATTTGAGCTAGTTTAAATTCGCTTTCGCCATTTTTTGTTCCCACTAAATAGGTAAAGTTAAATGGTGGTTCTGTAGCGCGGACTTCATCCATAAGACTATCACTGTATTTTTCGACAAATTCAGTGCGATCATCAGAAAAATAACTCAATTCCATTAATGCTGCATAACCATTAGCGATTACTCCTTCTCCTACACTAATTCCCGCAAAAGCATTGGGCATAGGAACTATTGCCGTAATCTCGACATTACCTTCTCCTTTGAGCCAGTGTCTCAGACAATAGCCCAGGTCGATTAGCATTCCGCTACCCGTTCCGCCCGAAATCGACCCTGTAACAAAAACATTGACCGAATTAGGAATAATTTTAATTCCATATCGGTTTAACATATAATTTTCTTTGCCTTTAACCCGATTGAGAGCTTGACGAAAATCGCGCTGAATTTTGGCATAGTTACAGAAAAAAGCAAAACGACCACAGGCTCTAATTTGTCCTGCACCACTTTCTAAAGAAGAGATATTTTTTTCTAATTCTGGAGGAAACCATTTTTCGATCCAGGGAAACCGCTCCATATTATCGAGTCGAGTTTCAACCTCGATGCCACTGACTGTAGCATGGCACTTTTCATAATCTTTAAATTCACTGCCAGCAGCCTCTGGATTAGTAATTTTATATCCTTTATCTGTATCCACCCAAAGAAAGCTAATCAGGGGAAACTTATCTAAGCTATCGTAGGTTTCTTCTACGAAACGACGCACTCTTGATAGTACTTCTGCTCCAGTACCACCGACCCCTACTAATACTGTAGGGATCATGCTTTTTTCTACAACTTTACCTGCCATAATTCTTGCCTTATCTTGTTTTAATTAATAGCTATATCTAGGAAACTCTAAATAGTTTTTAACATCGCCAGAGAAAAGGAATACCCCAAGTCTGCCAGAGAATTAATAAAGTAGCTATCGTCCAAAAAACCGCATTAGCAATAGCCAACTTTCCTGAAGTATCCATTCTCATCTTAAATATTTTTTGAAAAACCCATCGATCTAAAGGTAGAATTAACAGCCACATTAAAGAAACCCAAGCTAATCCTAACCAAAAAATAATCCAATTTAAATTACTATTAAATGAATTAAAAAAATTTTGGGCGAAAAAACCATTCAAATCCTCACTGTTTCCTGACAAATATTTTCCCCCCGTGCTTAAAGCAGTAGCTCTCAGCGCTAGTGCTTCTTGACCGATTACAACACTATTAATTTTTATTTGATTAATCTTGGCTTCGGTAATTATCGTCGGTGCAACAATTGCCTGTCCTTCTATGCCATCTGTTACTAAAATAAGCTCTCGGCAAAAATCTGGAACTGTTTTTAGAGCCTTAATTCCTGTTTCTATCGCTAAGTTCACATTGGTATCATCGGGAATAACTGCCAGGGGTAATTCCGCTGAGGTTAAAGCTTGCTGTAATTCTCGCGCTACTCGATCGCTATTACTCTCAAACTCCTCAGTTAATGGCTGAACCGCTCCGCCAAAACCCAATATTTTAACTTGGTTAGGATAACGCAGAATTTCTTGATTATTCTGTCTGAGGTAAGCTTGAACTGCTTTCACCTCGCGATCTAAAATTGTGCCTGGCGCATTAAACAACTCGACTTGATTGCCATAAGTACTGCCACTAAGGTCAAGAGCGATCGCTACTGCTACCTGGGGTCTGCCAAATTTCAGCACCCAAAATAATGCTGCTAAAAGCAAGCATATTCCCAAACAAATTAAAGGAATTTGAAAAATCGGATAGAGCCATAATGCTCTACGATAACTATTCATAAATACTTGATGGCAAAATATTTAAAGAATCATTAATAACACTTACTTCAAATCACTGTTACTCGTCATTATTTATCTAATTCTCAACACTGCAATCTCTTTTATTAAAGATCGAATGTAGTTCAAAAGATCAAAATCTTATTAATTCTTAGTCCGAAGCAGTTATTTAAAGCATTAGGATAAATTTTTCAACGTTTATTGGCTTCCTTATAATATGGAATTTAAGAAGTTTGTCAGAATGTGTAGCATAATCTTGGCGACCTACTAGTATAATCTCTAATTTTTACGATCTGTGGACTTATCAGTTCAAAATTGCCTATGTTAACATTGTGAATATCAGAGCAAACTAGCTCACAGCGATTAATAAGACGCAAGTAAATATATTAAAATGACCGCTAACTTGAACTCTGAAACTATACTAATTGAAAATTTTGCTGCTTCAGAGCAAATCAATTTATTTCAGAGACTAAAACAAGAACATTTTAGTGGTCAATTATGTATTCAAGAATTTAATCAACAAAAGAAGTGGGTATTTTTTTTGTATGTTGGCAGAATACTCTATGGGTCTGGCGGATTACACCAAATTAGAAGATGGCGGAGGAATGTAGCTTCTTATTTACCTCAAATAGCTGCTCAACTTCAAACAGAATTAGCAAGTATCAAGCCTCAAATCTTTGAACAAATTGCGATTACTTGGGACTATCAACTGTTGCATTTTTGGGTAAAGCAAAAAAAAATCAGTCGCGAACCAGCAACTCAAATAATTCGTGCCACTATTACCGAGATACTTTTTGATATATCCCAAGCAGGTAAAATTACTTACTCTCTGCATCCACAAGAAGATTTAAACTCTCAACAATTAGTGATGATTGATGCAGAACAACAAATTGTTGAAGGGTGGAAACTTTGGCAAATGTGGCAAGAAGCTAATTTAGCAGAGATTAGTCCTGATTTTGCGCCCATAATTATTCAGCCAGAGCAATTGCAGCACAATACTTCAGAAAAAACCTATCAAACACTAACTCGATTATTAGATGGTAAGCGTAGCATCCGAGATTTAGCGGTTCAAAAAAAGACCACTCCCCTCACATTGATTCGCTCTTTAATCCCTTATATCCAGCTAAGATTGTTAAAGTTAATCGAAGTTTCCGATATTTCCCTGCCGTTTAGCTTACTGAATAATAATCCTGATGCTAATTCTAGTATTCAGGAATTATCTTCTTTAACCTCAGCCGAAAACTTAGATATTGCAGCATCATTATCGACCGTTGCCACTTCAGCAACTAAATTAGTCGCTTATGTGAATCAGAATCCTCTGATGTCTAAAATCATGGCACAAGTTATTAAAGCGTCTGGCTGTACTTTAATGAATGAGACAGATCCGCTGGAGGCGATCGCCATTTTTTTGGATACCAAGCCTGACATTATTTTGATCGATCTTGAATTATCAGGAATCAGTGGGTATGAATTATGCTCGCAGTTGAGACAAATTGATTGTTTTAGCGAAACTCCCATAATTGTTTTTAGTAAAAACATTAATCCCCTCGACCGAGTTAAAGCTAAAATTGCTGGTTGCACCGAGCTATGTGGTAAGTCAACTGCAACTAAATCGATCCTCGATCTGCTCAATAAATACCTGGCGTAACTGTTTAAAGATTTTGGCGCATCTGGTTTGTTAATTCTTCACAAATTTAGGGAATTATAAATATGTCCTTGATGTTAACTAACTAACTTAACTCCAACAGGCACATACTGATGATTTGTAGTAGTTTTAGTTTTTATATACTACAGTATATTTTTAGTTTTGAGTTCTTGGCTCATTACTGAATTAATCGAGATTGAAATTTTTTCGCTAATTCAATTACGGCAAATTACGGCTGTATTCTATTTTTCATCGAAAGCTTAGCTAGTCATTAAATGGTCTCTTTGAGAACAACTCAACTATGAACCAATTATCTTCCGCAAAACTTAATAGCCAAGAAGCCTCAGAACTTTATCCGATAGATTTATTAACAAATTTGGTTGATCGCCAAGCCACTGGCTGTTTGACTTTACATTATAAATCTTTTAATTACTCTATCTATTTAGAGCAAGGAAAAATAGTTTATGCGACTAATTCTTTAGAACCTTTTGAACGAATAGAAAGACATTTACGTCGTTTAAGTCATCAACTACCACAACTCAATAAAGAAATACGGACATCAATCCGACTACATTTAGAAGATAGCGATCAAAAGTCTCAAGAACAACCTTTAGATTATCAGGCAATTATTTGGTTAATTCAGCAAAATCACCTATCTCAAGAACAAGCTGCTATTTTGATTGGCAAAATAGTCTATGAAATATTTGAAATTTACCTGCTTTTACCTAAAACTGCTCAAAGCCAACTAAATCCGAATATTCAATTATCCCCCAAAATTGTTTGTTTCAAATTAAGTTCTTTAGTAACAGAATGTCAAACCTCCCTACAACACTGGTCGAGTTTTTTTCCTCATATTAAATCTTCATATCAAAGACCTTACTTTTTTAGTAAACCAGGAGCAGCAGCAGAGCAGCAAAAAATAGGTAAAATTTTGCGAGGATTTAGCTTTCGTCAATTAGCAGCAATACTTAATCAAAGTGAAATTGCTGTGGCGAAAAAACTTTATCCTTTAATTCTTAACAAAACTGTTATTTTACGAGAACCTCAAGCACCTTTTGATTTATTACCTAATTTTACTTCAGAAACTTTGTCGCTTAAAGAACCACCAACTAAAAAAAGTAAGCCTAGTCCTACTTCTAATGAACCGACAAATATTGAAGATTTTACCCAAAGTGTTAGTCAAAAACAATGGAAAATTGTTTGTATAGATGATAGCCCTACTATCCTTAATGAAATTAGTCGCTTTTTAGATAGAAATGAATTTTCAGTTTTTCCGATTACAGAACCTCTCAAGGCTTTGATGAAAATTATTAGAATCAAGCCAGATTTAATTCTTTTAGATGTAGGCATGCCTAATATAGATGGCTATAAATTATGTTCTCTTATTAGAAAATACTCTGCTTTTAAAGATACTCCAATTGTTATGGTAACAGGAAATAAAGGACTAATTGATCGGGCAAAAGCTAGAATGGCTGGAGCAACAGATTATATGACTAAACCATTTACACAATCTGATTTACTAGATATGGTATTTAAATATCTCAGTTAGTGTCTAGCTTAAATTCAATCAAAAATATTACAGGAGAAACTTAAAATTATGCTCAAAATTTTAGTCGTAGATGATACACCTTCCGCTAGAGAATTAATCGCTAGTTATTTACGTAAAGGCGGTTATGACGTAATTGAAGCTAACAATGGAAAAGAAGCCTTAGAAAAGGCGTTAAATAGTTTACCAGATATCGTAGTAACTGATGTTGTAATGCCTGAAATGAATGGATTTGAATTATGTCGTAGTTTGAAAAAAAATCCTGCCACCAAAAATTCTCGTATTGTAGTTTGTACCTCTAAAAATCAAGATATAGACCGTTTATGGGGGATGAAACAAGGAGCAGATATTTATCTTACTAAACCTTTTACTGAAGCGGAAATTATGCAAGCAGTTCAATCAGTAAAAGTTTAATTTATTAAGTTATCTCTAAACTAAATTTGTTAGATATTAATATTTTATTGTCTAACAATTTATTTGATAAATTATGGTTTTAATTATATGAATCAGGAAAAATTTTCCGAAAATAGCCAAAAAAATGAACTTTTAAAAGCGAAAGGAATTTTTTGGCAACTAAGAAACCCGACTTTTCGTAGTCAGTTACTTTATACTTTGATTCCTGCGATCGCTATTCCTCTAGCTGTTACCACTTTTTTAGGATATCAATTTGCTAGTAGAAAAAATCATCGAGAAAATTTTCAGCAAATTCAGATAATTGATGTTAACTCAAATCAAACTATCTCTAATATTGGCAATAATATAGATGGAACAGATTCAGTAATCATTGATGCGCAAAAAGTTATTCAGTTAAGTAAAATTCTTCTGAGTGTTAACCAAGAAGCCGATCCTAATTCAGCGGAAATACAGAATTTAATCCCTAATGATCTTAAACTTAAAGATTTTAAAATTGAAGAGTTAGACAATAATCCAGGTCAAAAAAATCTTGCTTTTTCTTTCCTTTACAATAATCGACAATATCGCTTAGCTACTATTCCTGAAACTTCTTTTGTTGTCGCTTCTTCGATAGCTCAGACTGAAACGCAAGGAATAAATAATAATTTACTTGCTAGTTTTTTAATTCTAATTACAATTCTTTTTATCGTTATAATTACTACTATTTTAATTGTAGCTCGTCAAATATCTAACCCAATTCAAGAGTTGGTAATTAAAGCGGAAACAATCGCATCAGGAAATTTAGACGTTCTAGTTAATCCGAAAGGAACGACTGAAACAAAATCTTTGGGTAAGAGCTTTAATCGTATGATAGAGACAGTTAAACAATCTCTCAAACAACAAACCTTAGCTCTCCAAGAAGCCGAACAAGCTCGCCAACAAGCAGAAAATTTAGCTCAGGAACAGAGTCGCAAAAACACAGCAATTCAACAAGAATTACTAGAACTACTAGAAGATGTGGAAGGAGCTTCCAGAGGTGACTTGACAGTTCGTTCCCAAATTAATGATGGAGAAATCGGCATTGTTGCCGACTTTTTTAATTCAATTGTTGAAAGTTTACGAGACATTATCAGTCAAGTTAAACAAACTGCGAATTTGGTTAATGAATCGATAGATAACAATAAATCTGCTATTACTGAACTAGTAACTGAATCTGACCAACAAGCACAACAAATTGATCGAACTCTCTTTTCTGTAGAAGCAATGACAAGTTCGATTCAAGAAGTTGCTCACAATGCTCAAGAAGCAGCCAAAGTTGCCAATATTGCTTCGATTAAAGCTGAAACAGGAGGCAAAAGTATGGAACGCACTGCTAGTAGTATTATGCAACTCCAAGCAACTATTGATGAAACAGCTAACAAAGTAAAAAGATTGGGAGAAGCTTCGCAACAAATTTCGCGAGTAATTTCTTTGATTAACCAAATTGCGATGCAAACGAATCTTCTGGCAATTAACGCTAGTATTGAAGCTGCTAGGGCTGGCGCAGAAGGAAAAGGTTTTGCCGTAGTCGCCGAAGAAGTAGGACAATTAGCTACCCAATCCTCCGCAGCTACTAAAGAAGTAGGAACAATTGTCGCGACGATTCAACAAGAAATCGCTCAAGTAGTCGAAGTAATGGAAATTGGCACAAATCAAGCCCAAGAAGGTACTCGACTTGTAGAAGAAACCAAAACTAGTCTGCAACAAATTGTGGCGGTATCTTATCAAATAGACAGACTGATTCAATCTATTTCTAACAACACAGTTTCTCAGGCGCAGACTTCGGAAACGGTTACCCAACTAATGCAGCAGATTGCTCAACTATCAAAGCAGACTTCTACCGCGTCGCTGAATGTAACTGATTCTTTAGAAACAACAATTGCGATCGCCAAAAAACTTCAGTCATCGGTAGATACTTTTAAAGTATAGCCTCCCGACTCTAACCAGAATCACCCTCATACCATTATTGCGATAAAGACCCTATGTCAGAAGATAAAGAACTTCAGGTAAGACTCCAGTTTCTCGAAGAAGCACGAGAGTACTTAAACGATATTGAGTCTGGATTACTCGGATTAAGCAGTGGTCAAGTTGCAACTCAAGACATAGACGGAGTTTTACGGGCTGCTCACTCAATTAAAGGTGGTGCAGCGATGATGGGATTTCAGCAACTTAGTCATTTAGCTCATCGCTTAGAGGACTTTTTTAAAGTTTTAAAAGCTCGTAAAATTGAGGTTTCGAGTCAGGTAGAAAGCTTATTCTTGGCTGCTGTCGATTTTTTGCGCCAAATTATTCACTTTAATCGCCAAAAAGTTAGTATCGATTCCCAATGGCTTCAACAGACGGTAAATCCAGTTTTTGAGCAACTTTATCATATCTTGGGCGATCCCCAACCAGAAGACGATGCAGCTTTACTTTCTGCTGAAGTGGGAGAAGATATGAGTACTCTTATTTTTGAAACAGAAGTAGAAGAATTATTACAACAACTAGAAAATAGCATCGAGAATAGTGCTACTGCCAATCTATCTCAGGATTTATTGCTAGCAGCCCAAGAATTGAGTGGTTTGGGGGAAATGCTAGAACTCGAATCCTTTTGTGAGCTTTGTCAATCAGTAATTCAACAGGTAGAGCAAGTTCCCGAACAAGTAGAAACTATCGCCCAAGCAGCGATCCAAGAGTGGCGACGTTCTCAAGCCTTAGTTTTAGTAGGTCAAACCGAAGTACTTCCGACTGCTATAGAATTAGACAACTTAGATAACTCCATCAGTGAGAGTCAGTTTTTTGGCGAAGCATCCGCTGGCGATAGTTTAATTGAAGAACTACCAGATTCTAGGTTTTTAGGCTCGTTACTCAATACTAATAACCTAGAGCAAGAAGCATTGGAGTTATTTTCCTCATTAGAGGCGATCGCGCCAGAGTTACCAGTTGCAGCTAAACCAGAAGCGATCGCTGATGTGCCAGACTTTGAGATTGCTCCGTCGGTTTCTGAGTTTGGGGGAGAAAATAATACTTTTGTGCCAATTCCTACTACTTATCCTGTGGCAGCGACTCCCAATGACGCTAATTCTGTGGTTGAAGATCAGACAATTCGTGTCTCAGTTAAGCAGTTAGAACAACTAAGTGATTTATTTGGCGAGGTTGCCATTGAAAGAAATGGTTTAGGGTTAAGGTTGAAAAACTTACGCAGTTTGGTAAATCTTTTAGGTCAAAGAATTAAAACTCTAGAACAATCAAATTTTCAGTTAAGAATTGCTTACGATCAAGTCGCAGTTCCGACTAATAACACGGTTGTCAGAGAAACTGCGGGAGTTGCTTCTGATTATACTAATCAAGCTGTCATCACTTCCATAGCTTCGGAGCTTAGAACTCAAACTGCTAAATATTTTGATAGCTTAGAAATGGATAGCTATGGCGATATCCATCTTCTTTCCCAGGAAGTTATGGAGACTGTTGTCCAAATTAAAGAAGTTTCACAAGATATTGCGATTAATCTTGAGGAGACAGAAAAGAATACTCGCCATCTGCATCGCACTACGAAACAGTTACAAAGCACGATTACTAGGGTGAGAATGCGCCCTATTTCCGATTCTTTAAATCGCTTTCCGCGAGCTTTGCGGGATATGGAGATGCAACATGGCAAAAAAGTCAAACTGGAAGTACATGGTGCTGCAACGTTAATTGACCGCTCCATTCTAGAAGCGCTTAACGATCCCTTGATGCATTTATTTCGTAATGCTTTCGATCATGGAATTGAACCCGCACACTTGCGTTTAGCCAATAATAAGCCAGAAGAAGGTACGATCACCATTCGCGCTTCCCATCGCGGAAATCAAACGATCATTACTATTGCTGACGATGGAGGTGGGATCGATTTAGCTAAAATCAAAGCTAAAGCTCTATCAATTGGCATTGATGAAGCAGATATTAACCGCGCTAAGGATGAAGACTTACTAGAATTGATTTTTGAACCTGGGTTTAGTACAGCTAGAGAAGTTACAGACCTTTCAGGGCGTGGCGTTGGCATGGATGTAGTCAGAACTAATATTGAAGCAGTAAAAGGTACGATTAATGTCGATACTAAATTAGGAATCGGAACGACATTTACTATCATCGTTCCTCTGACGCTTTCTGTAGTTCGAGTTTTATTAGTCGAAAGTGGGGGAATGTTATTGGCTTTTCCGACTAATGTGATTGAGGAAATGTTGCTTTTAGATTCTGAGCAAATTCTAGCCGCCACAGGGCAAGAGGTGCTTAATTGGGAAGGGATGATGATCCGTTTAATTCGTCTCAATCAATGGTTGAATCTGCCTTTGGCGAATGTTAATTCCCTCAACGATATTGAAGATACTCCTACGATAGAAGCTCCGACAGTGCTAGTGATTGCCCAGAATAATGAGTTAGTTGGGATTCAAATCGATCGCTATTGGCAAGAAGAAGAAGTAACAATTCGTTCCGTAGAAGGCAATATTCCCCTTCCTGCTGGGTTTTCAGGTTGCACAATTTTAGGCGATGGTCGAGTTGTGCTGTTAGTAGATACTAGTGCTTTATTAAACTGGATTGACGGCGATCGCCAAAACCCGACAGAAAATTCATTATCTTCGAGTCAAAATCAAGACAAAACTCTCTTACCCAAAGTTGCGACGAAAGACATCATTATGGTAGTAGATGACTCGATTAATGTCCGTCGCTTCCTAGCTTTGACTTTAGAAAAAGCTAACTACCAAGTAGAACAAGCCAGAGATGGACAAGATGCGATCGATAAAATTAACAGTGGCATTACACCTCAAGCCGTTATTTGCGATATCGAAATGCCTCGTTTAGATGGTTTTGGTTTTTTAAGTCGGATTCAATCTCACACTCAACACAAAGAGATTCCTGTGATTATGCTTACTTCTCGTAGTGGCGATAAACACCGCAGACTAGCCATGAATTTGGGAGCAACAGCCTATTTTAGCAAACCGTTTAAAGAAACCGAATTGCTAGCAACTCTCACCGAAGTAATCACAAAATAAGATTGATAATTGTTTTATTGCTTACTGCTTACTGTTCCCTCGAATAATGTTAGTTTTTCTCTCAACCTGGGAATTTTAGGGATGGGTCTAAGACTAACTGTGATGAGTTTTCTAACTCATCTTAGAAAAAGAGGCATAAAATGACTTCAATAAAGACAGAAATAGAAGCCTTATGGGCAGACAATACAACAGAAGATGTTAGTCAGCCCTATTTACAATTAGCACTAGGGAACAAACATATTGCTGCCTTACCAATGGAAAATGCTAAGGAAGTCTTACTAATTTCTAGTCAAAGAATTACCCAAGTTCCCAATATGTCTGATTGTATTTTGGGTTTAATCAATCAACGCAGCAGAGTCTTTTGGGTGGTTGATTTGCCTTATATGCTAGGAATGCAACCAATAAGTAACAATCAACAAAATTATCATTTGGCGATTATTCGTAGTAGTAATATTTCTTTAGGTTTGGTAGTCAGTCAAGTCCAAGGGGTGATGCGTCTTACTAGAGAAGAAATTCAATCTCCTGTCGGAAATGTTTCGCCTGGATTAGTACCCTATTTACAAGGTTGTACTCTCCAAAAAGACAAAATTATTTTGATTTTAGATGCAGAAGCAATTATTGATTCTCCTTATCTATATTCAGAATCATAAAAATTTATTTCAATTATTTTAATAGTATAGATAATTTTAGCTATCTAATATAAATATGGCTCAAAAAAATAATTTAATCACTGAACAGAATCAATCTGGATTACTAACTGATTTAACTAATCAAAAATCAGCTAACAATCAGGTTGATTTTGCCAAAAATCTTTCTCTTAAAACTAAAGCAACTCTAATTGCGATCGCCATTGGCACATTGCCCACTGTGTTTACTGGGGTTATTACTTATCAGATTACTAATCAAACTCTAAATCAACAAGTCACGATTGATCGAGAAAATGCTATTAAACCTATCTTAAATAACTTAAAAAAAGTCTTAATTTTTGGCATTATTATCACAATTATTTTAGTAACGCTTATTAGTTTAACTCTGACGAATCAATTAATTCAATCAATTTTGCAAGCAGCTTTTACAATTAAAAAAATTGGTCAAGGAGATCTAACACCGAGATTAGAGATTAAGAGTTCTGACGAATTAGCCACTTTAAATACTAATATTAATCAGATGGCGGATCGGCTGCAACAATTAATTCAAGAACAAGAAAAAATTGCTGCTGAACAGATGCAAGCTCAAACTGCGATCGCCGAGCAAGAAAAGCAAAATAATGAAACTGTCCAAAAAGAACTACTACAGTTTATTTCTAGTATCGAAGCAGTATCTAGTGGTAATTTGACCGTAAGAGCGAATATTACCGATAGTTCTATTGGGATTGTGGCTGACTTTTTTAATTCGATTATTGAAAGTTTGCGAGATATCGTAGTTCAAGTTAAAACCACAACAGCGCAAGTTAACTCTTCAATTAGTGAAAATGAAACGGCGATTGGTAATGTTACTCAAGAAGCTCTCAGACAAGTAATCCAAATCAGTGAGACTCTCAATCAAATCGAGCAGATGACTAATTCGATTCAGCAAGTAGCTCAAAATGCCCAAAAAGCTGCTTTAGTATCCCGTTCGGCGTCAATAACTGCTAGTTCTGGCGGTGAGGCGATCGAACAGACAGTTGAGAGTATTTTACAGTTAAGAGAAACTGTTGCTGCCACTACCAAAAAAGTTAAACGTTTAGGAGAGTCTTCTCAAGAAATTTCTAAAGTTGTATCATTAATCAACCAAATTGCGATGCAAACTAATCTCCTCGCAATTAACGCTAGTATTGAAGCCTCCCACGCTGGTGAAGAAGGAAAAGGCTTTGCTGTAGTCGCCGAAGAAGTAGGAGAATTAGCAGCAAAAAGTGCCGAAGCAACCAAAGAAATTGAAGAAATTGTCGAAACTATTCAAGAGGAAACTCAAGAAGTAGTAGCAGCAATGGAAATCGGGACAACTCAGGTAGTAGAGGGAACAAGACTAGTAGAAACTACTAAAAATAGTTTGGATCGTATTGTAGAGGTATCGCAAGAAATCGATCAATTATTACAGTCAATTTCTAGTGCCACTATTTCTCAAGCAGAAACTTCTCAGAAGGTTACTAAATTAATGGAACAAGTTGTTCAAGTATCTCAGAGTACTTCTGATGTTTCTCAATCAGTCTCTAATTCTTTAGAAACTACAGTGACAATTGCTCAAGAATTAGAAAAATCTGTCAATACCTTTACTGTATAAATATTTTAAATATAGCGGTTCTTAATTTAGCAAAATATTCTTCTTCCTTTCATCTTAATTTATGACTGTATTTTCGACTTTACGTTCTCGTCAGTTTGCCGACAGACAAAATCAAGTAACAGAACAAATTATTGCTTTTCGTTTATTAGAAGAGTGGTTTGCTGTTCCAATTTTAGCAGTTAAAAAAGTAATTCCTTTAGGAAAAATTTATGGCGATCCTAATAACCAAGGAATTAGTTTTACTAGTTATAATAATCGAGAACTATTAGTAATTGATGTCGCTAAATACATTTTTTCTGGTTTGCCAGTTTCTCATAATGCTGAAACCGACAAGCTTCTTAATCATGAAACAGAACTCCAAGATTTTAATACTACCGAATCAAAATATTTATTGATCTTACAGGCTCAGAATCATCAGGATATTGGCTTGCCAATCGATTCTCAACCAACAATGTATCGGATTGATTCCTCTGCTTTTAAAGCTTTACCCGAAATATACCTCGAAAAAAGTAATATTCAATATATTAGTTCTAAAATTATTGAAATTCCTGAAACACCAGTTATGTTTCTGCTTGACAATCAAAAACTAATAAATTCTGTAATCAAAAAAGATATCTAGACCAAATTTTACTTTAAAATACTTTAATTTTGCTAAGGTTTTTGGGAATTCTATGGTAGAGGATAAGATCAACCTCAAACTATCTTTTATTATAGGAAACCAGTAATGACGACTGCCAAAAATGGAACTAGTCATGCTTGTACCCGAATCAAACAGTTTACTGCAACTAAGCAAACAGAGTTTTTTGAATCTCTCAAAGAAGCTAAATTTAGCGGTCAATTAGTTGTTTCTGATTCTCAAGACAATACTTGGATAATTTATTTATATCTTGGTCGAATCGTCTATGCTACTGGCGGGGTACATCCAGTAAGACGTTGGCGCAGAAATCTTGCAGCCTACTGTCCTCAGAGGCTAGCACATTTTAATGAAATTCAATCAGAATTAGCTGCTATTCCCAAAGAAGAATGTCGTATTTCTTGGGAATATAAACTACTCTCAGTTTGGATCGATCAGCAAAAAATTACGCCTGAACAAGCTGCTCGCATTATTAAAGCCAGTGTCGTAGAAGTATTGTTTGATATCACCCAAGTAGTAGAAGTTGATTGTGAGACTGTTAATGACAACTTACTTTCGACGCGACTAGCTTTGATTGATGCCGAACAAGTCATTATAGAATCTAGTAAACTGTGGGAAGCTTGGGAAGCTGCGAAAATAGCAGATCGTTCTCCCAATATGGCTCCGATCATCCGAAAGCCAGAAGCTTTGCAAAAACGTACTTCCGCTCAAATCTATCAAAATCTTAGTCAACTACTTGACGGGCAACAAAGTCTGAGAGATTTAAGTGTCAGGATGAGACGAGATGTCGTAACAGTGACGCGTTCCTTGCTACCTTACGTACAGCTAGGGTTAGTTCAGTTTGTCTCTATTGCAGACATCCCACCTCCTGTATCAAATCCTGTTGCCCAAAGACTATCTAAAAATGTTGCACCCCATCGCACTTTAATCGCTTGTATTGATGATAGTCCTGCCATCTGTCAAACGATGAAACAGATTATTACTACAGCAGGTTATCAATTTGTGAGTGAGATGGATGGCTTAAGAGCGATCGCTGTTCTGTTAAGTCGCAAACCAGATTTGATTTTTCTCGATTTGGTTATGCCGAATACCAATGGCTACGAAATCTGCGCTCAATTACGCAAGCTTTCCTTTTTTAAGAATACTCCTATTGTCATCGTGACTGGTAATGACGGAATTATCGACCGTGTTAGAGCTAAAATGGTTGGCTCAACCGATTTTATTGGCAAACCAGTTAAGCAAGATGTTCTGCTCAACATAATTGATAAATATCTAGAGCAGAAAGTTTAGCCGAGAAAACGATAGTTTTTGCGGTTATTTTTTGGTGAGTAGATTTTAATTACTGACAAAGCCTGATTCTTAAGATTTTTGTTAGTTTCCAATTCTTGATTGGGAATCATAAGTTAAGTAATGTCTGCTTAAAATTTGAGAATCACCTACAGCATCTTGTTAATTTCTGTCAAATGTGTAATTCATTGAGGTAATTTTATTTTATGGGACACGCGCTAATTGTCGATGATTCTGCTACCGAAAGAGCCATCCTTACCAGTTGCTTAAAAACAATTGGTATTGATGTTTCAATTGCAATCAGTGGCGAAGAAGCTCTAGAAAAAATTAAACAACTAAATCCTGATTTAATTCTTCTTGATATAGTATTACCTGGAAAAAGTGGTTTTGAAATTTGTCGGGAACTCAAAGGAACTGAAGCCACTAACAAAATTCCGATCATTCTTTGTTCTACTAAAGGAACTGAAATGGATAAGTTTTGGGGTAAAAAACAAGGAGCAGATGCTTATATTCCTAAGCCTGTGGATCAAGAAGAATTAGTCCGTACTGTTAAACAACTAATTAAATAAGTTCAACAGTTAGGAGAAAACAAAATCGTGTCTCGCTTTATTACTAAATCAGACTTTATTACATTATCTACTGCCAATACTAACTATCAAGAAAAAGCTCAACAGTTTCTTAAATTTCATCTAGAACCAGAAACTAAAGCTATATTACCGCTTATTGAGGTGACAGAAGTCCTAAAAATTCCTTTAGGAAAAATTGTGCCAATTCCGCAAATGCTACCTTGGGTAATGGGTGTTTATAATTGGCGCGGTGAAATTCTTTGGACAGTAGATTTAGGACATTTAATTGGGCTTTATACTTGGTATCAGCAAAATAAACAAAATACTAACTATAGTATTATTGTAATTTCTAACGACAAAAAAAGTCAGGGTTCGTCCTCGTCGCTTGTAGGTGAAACTGGTGAACCCCGTCAAAAACCAGGATTTTCTACTAATAGTTTGGGTTTGATTGTGACTCAAGTTGAAGATATTGAATTGTGTAATCCTGACTTGATTCAATCGCCTCCTGCTACTGCTGTTACTAATGAATTAGCACCGTTTTTACAGGGATATTTTTTAAAGCCTGATGGACAGATGCTGCTAGCACTAAATAGTAATGCCTTGATCGCTGCTATGCCAAAAAACTAAAGTCTTGGTTTTGTAGATTGTTCATTACTGATAGTTGATTGCTATATATCTTAACAAGATGCTAAACGCTATAAATTTATTTTTTGTTGACTCTATATCGTAATTTTTATTTATTAAAATTATTTCTCATCAAATCATAGTTTTTCCTAAAACAATTATTTTACAGCTTATTAAAAATGGCTAATACCAAAGCTTCTTCTCTACTAAAAACACTTTATAATCTGCCAATTAGTCGCAAAACGACGTTAATTTCTGGGTTTAGTGTTGCTTCTTTAGCAATAGTTGTCGGTTGGGGTGGATTTATTCTGCGACAAACTTTAACCGCTAAACAATTCAAACAAGTTGAATCTCAGCTAGCAATTACTGATCTTAAATATCACAATTATTTTGAGGCTGTAGCACTTGGCTTTCGGGGACAATCAGATAATACTGCGATTATTGAAGCTGCCGAAAAGCACGCTGAACTAAAACCAATTGACGCTGAGTTACGCCAACAGATTAAAACGATTTTAAGCAATGAGGTTAAAGCTAGAAATATCGAATACGCTACTCTTGTCGGCAAAGATAAAAGAATTATCGCTAACGCCAATCGCGACAGAGTTGGACAATATTTCGATCCTAACGGTTTAGTCACTAAAGCCTTGCAAGAATCTCAAACAGTTAAAAGTAGCGAGATAATACTTTGGGAAGAATTGCTTCAAGAAAAGCCTTCTCTACCAGAAGGTTACAAAAAAGAAGATGCTCTAATTCGTTACACTGTTGTTCCTGTTAAAGATAGTAACAATCAAGAAACTCTGGGAGTTATCGTTGCTGGTGATCTTATCGAGCAACAGTCTTCTATCGTCGCGGATACCGCAACAGCTTTTCCCGATAGTCAAGATTATAGTGCGGTTTATCTGCCTCAAGCAACAGGAGAGTTTACTCTAGCTACATCTTGGTTGGAGAATGCAGATAACGCCAATTCTTCGATTTCCTTAGCGAATGACTCTTTGTTAAATAAGTCAGTTAGTAATGCGGATACTACTGTCACCGAAAAAGGCAAAATTAACGGCGAAAGTTATGCTCTAGCAGCAAAAACCATTAAAAATGAGCAAGGAGATATCATTGCCATCATCGTTTATGGTAGTTCTTTAGATTCTTCTTTATTTTGGACGAATCTCCTGACTCAAATTATTGTCGCAGGCATTGTTTTAGCGATTACGGTTTTATTAGTGGACTTTTTGGGTAAGGCGATCGCCGAGCCAATTCAGGAGTTGCAACAAGTAACACAAGATTTTTCCGAAGGCAATATCGAGGCTAGAGCCTTGGTTCGGACTAATGACGAAATTGGTTTGTTAGCTAGTACGTTTAATGTGTTAGCAGATTCAATTGAAGTTAATGAAGCTAAATTGCGGGATGAAGCAAAACGTTCGCGGATTTTGAAAGAAATTGCTTTTCGGATTGGTGAGGCGATCGAGCCTGATGCGATATTTCAAATTGCCGTAGAAGATGCCCGCCAAGCCTTAAATTGCGATCGCGTTATTGTTTATCGTTTTAATGAACAATGGCAAGGAAAGGTAGTCGCCGAATCGGTAGTAGCGGAATTTCCCGCAGCTTTGGGGGCAGAAATTTACGATCCTTGTTTTGCTGAAGCATATACCGAAAAGTATCGTCAAGGCAGATATCAAGTTACCTCTGATATTTACCAAGCAGAATTGACTGAATGTCATCTGCAACAATTAGAACCATTTGCCGTCAAAGCTAGTATGGTGACGCCGATTTTGATGGCAGACAAATTAGTTGGCTTGCTCATTGCCCACGAGTGCAATAGTTCTAGAGTTTGGCAAGAAACCGAAATCGATTTATTACTGCAAATTGCTAATCAGTCTGGTAATGCTTTAGAAAAAGCCACTTTGCTACAACAACAGCAGATAGCTCAAGCTAAAGAAAGGCAAGCTAAAGAAGAATTGCAACACAGAGCTTTAGAGCTACTGATGGAAGTCGATCCTGTCAGTCAGGGAGACTTGACGATTCGTGCCAAAGTTAAAGAAGATGAAATCGGCACAATTGCAGACTCTTACAACTCAACGATTGAGAGTCTGCGAAAACTAGTAACTCAAGTCAAAACCGCAGCCATTTTAGTTTCAACTACTACTAGTGAAAAAGAAGTTTCGATTCAAGCCTTAGCTCAAGATGCCTCGGAACAAACCCAAGAAATTGTCACCGCCATCAATCGCATTACCGCAATGGCGAATTCGATTAAAGCGGTAGCAGCTAATGCCGAAGCAGCAGAAACAGCAGTACAGCAAGCTTCTAATACTGTTAAAGCTGGCGATGAAGCCATGAACCGTACTGTAGATGGCTTTAAAGCAATTCGTGAAACCGTAGCTGAAACCGCGAAAAAAGTGAAGCGTCTGGGAGAGTCTTCGCAGAAAATTTCTAAAGTCGTGAATCTAATTAGTAATTTTGCCGATCAAACTAATCTTTTGGCTTTAAATGCTTCGATTGAAGCAGCCCACGCTGGGGAAGAAGGGCGGGGTTTTGCGGTAGTTGCTGATGAAGTGCGTTCTTTAGCTAAACAGTCAGCGGATGCAACAGCAGAAATTGAGACTTTAGTAGCAGAGATTCAGTCAGAGACGAATGAAGTAGTAGCAGCCATGGAATCTGGTACAGAACAAGTGGTTATTGGGACAAAACTAGTAGATGAAACTCGTTTATCTTTGAATCAGATCGCAGAAGTTAGTAACCAAATTGACCGACTAGTAAATGCGATCGCCCAAGCGACAGTAGAACAGTCTCAAGACTCGGAAATAGTAACTCAAACCATGACTGAAGTAGCAGCTATCTCTGAAAAAACTGCTACCGAAGCAACTCAAGTATCTGATTCTTTCAAGGAATTATTAAATGTTGCCCAACAGTTAGAAGCGAGTGTCGCCAAGTTCAAAGTCAGTTAGCTTTGACGACGATCGCCAACCAGACGTTCTAGGCATAACTTATTGTTAATTACTTATCGAATTACTTAGTTTCTTTCATGACTCATACTACTCCGTCGTCTGCCAACTCTCAGCAAAGTCCAGCATTATCGGCAATCCAACCAGAGATTGACGCAATAACTGCGCCTTCTAATTTACGAGAAGTAAGTCTGCGAAATCGTCTTTTATCCTTAATTTTACCGACAGTATTCGGTACTTTGACTTTATCGGGTGTATTAGTCTATAAATTTTTTGTTGAGACAAAAGCTCAAACAGAAATTAAACGTCAGTTAGTTGATGAAGTAGCCCTAGCGAGTGAAACTATTACCCAAAAATTAGGAGAAGCAATCAAATTTTCCGAGTTGGTTGCTACTAGTTCCGATACTTTAGATGCTGTTACCAAAAGTCAACCAATAGTCCAAAAATCTAATCTAGATCGCTTATCTATCTCCGAACTAGAAGCAAAGTTTGCTGCTACCAAACTCTTACAGCCTAATCAAAAATTAAATAACTATCTTAAACAAATTGAAATAATTTCTGGATTAGAAACAATTTCTTATACAGACCGTAATGGGTTTAATATTGCTTACAGTAATCCTACTTCTGATTTTGTACAGCGAGATGAAATTTGGTGGCAAAAAGGCAGAAGCGAAACTCAATGGTTGAGTTCGCCAAAACTCGATCAATCAGCCAATACAGTTAGTTTAGAATTAGCCCAAGGGATAAAAGATTCTCAAACAGGAGAATTTTTGGGTGTCGTCAAAGCCGTTTTACCTGGAAATTATTTTGAGCCAGTAGCAGCTAATTTATCTCATTTGTCAATTAAAAAATCTCAAGTAATTCAAGTTATTTCTCCTCAACAAACTAGCGCAATTCAAACTATTACCTCCCAAGGATTGAGTGATGATTTAGCAATTATCGGTGAAGCGAAAATTACTGAGATAGCAGCTTTACTAATTGAATATCAAAATACTCCCCAAGAACTATTAAAGATTATCAAAGATAACCATTCAGTTAAAAATCTTAATCTTGAAATTTATAATAGTGACCAAAATATTATAGCCACGAGTTTTACTTTTAACGATAAATACTACACCTTGATGCCAGTTACTAATCAAAATTTAGTAGTTGTGGCTTCTATAGATAATTTGGAGTTACAAGCTGCTGGTAGTGAGTTAATTCCGATTTTGCTCTCTATCGGATGTTTAGTAATTATCTCATTAATCATGGTGATTATTAGTATTGCTAATAAGTTAGCTCAACCTTTAATCGATCTAGCTACTACTGCTGAACAAGCTGCTATTGGTAATTTAGAAACTGTTGCCCCACTTCAAGGCTCAATTGAAACTCAAATTTTAGCTAATAGTTTTAATAATTTAATTTTTCAGGTTAAAAAATTACTAGATCAACAACAAAAAGAAACTCAAGAAGCCAAAAGTATTAAAAATATAACTTTAAAAATCAATCAACTTCAAGATTCTCCATTAATTCTTAATACAGCAATTCAAGAAATTAAAGCTGTCTTATCAGTAGAACGAGTAATTTATTATCAATTTGATGCAGCAGGACAAGGAAAAACTCTAGTCGAATCTCTAACAGCGGATTATCCTGCTACTATTGAAGCAACAATCTATACTTCTAATTGGCTGCAAAAATATAATCAAAGAAATCCTGAGAATTCCGTACAAGTAATTAACGATATTCAACAAGCTGATTTCAACGATACAGAATTACAAAAGCTAAAAACTTTTGCGGTTAAAGCTAGCTTAATAATTCCGATTCAGTTACCAGGAAAACCTCTAGCTTTGTTAGTGGCGCATCAATGTTCTAGAATTCGCACTTGGCAACCCTCAGAAATTGATTTTTTTGAGGAAATAGCCCAGCAGCTAAGTTGGGTTCTAGAAAAATCAGAGTTTTTAGAACAGCAAAAAAATGCCGAACTTCAAGCCAAACAAGAAAAAGAACAATTGCAACAGCGAGCTTTAGAATTACTTCGAGAAGTCAAACCTTTTGCCCAAGGAGACTTAACCATTCGGGCTAAAGTAACAGAAGACGACATTGGTGCGATCGCCAATTCTTATAATGCAACTATCACCAGTTTAGAAAAATTAGTTAATCAAGTAAAAATTGTCGCCCAAGAAGTAGCAACTACTGTCGATAATAGTAAAAACCGCATTGAGCGACTAGCCCACGAGTCAGAAGCGCAAACAGATTCTCTGACTCAAACAGTTGCTTATATTCAAGACATTGACCAGTCGATTCATCGTGTTTCCCAAAGAGCCTCTCAAGCTCAAGAAATTATGCAACAAACTGGAAAAAATATTGATGTCGGTGATGATGCGATCAATCAAGCAGTATTCAAAATTAATACTTTACAAAAAACTGTCACTGAAACTGAGCAAAAAGTCAAACGCTTGGGAGAATCATCTCAAGAAATTGCTCAGGTTTTGAACTCAATTAGCCGTTTTGCTGCTCAAACTCATTTGCTAGCCCTAAAAGCTTCAATCGAAGCAGCAAGAGCAGGAGAGCAGGGCAAAGGTTTTGCAGTGATTGCGGATGAAGTCCGTTCTTTGGCTAGTCAATCCGCTACCGCGACTGCGGACATTGAAAACTTCATTGCCAAGCTGCAATTAGAAACTAGCGAAGTCGGAGAAGCAATGGCTAGTGGTATTCAACAAGTAACAGCAGGAACAGAGTTGGTCGAGCAAACTCGTTACAGTCTAGAACAGATGACTACGGCTAGTAAAGAAATTAGCAACCTAGTAACCGAAATTGCTCAATCTGCTTTGCAGCAATCAGAGACTTCCGATCGCCTCAGAGCTAATCTTAGCCAGGTAGCGATCGCCTCCCAAGAAAATTCTCAATCGGCGACTCAAGTTTCTCAGGAAATCCAACAACTGTTGACAGTAGCAGCACAGCTACAAACCGCAATCAATCAATTTAAAACTTAGCATTCTATCCCAATCACTATCATGTCTCTCAACCCCGATATTCGCGATCAAGCCTATCAGTTTTTTATCGAAGAAGCGCAAGAACTGCTACAAGTACTTGAAGATGGATTATTAAATCTTCAACAAGAACATAGCACGTCTAAAGTTCACGAATTGATGCGGGCTGCTCATTCTCTTAAAGGTGGGGCTGCTAGTGTAGAATTGGAAACGATTAAAACTATTGCGCACCGTTTAGAAGATTTTTTCAAAGCTCTCTACAGCGAAAAAGTTGCCTTCGATCAAGAACTAGAGAGTTTATTACTACAGGCTTATGATTGTTTACGCGATCCCCTAACCGAGCAGATGGAAATCGGGTCGTTTGATGAAGTAAAAGCGATCGCACAAGCCGAACCGATCTTTAAGCAGTTAGAGGAGTTACTCAGCGAAGCCTTACAAGATTCTGATAACTATATTCCTAGTGCTACCGACTTAGGAGTCGATATTGTCGCCTCAATTTTTGAGGTAGATGTAGCTCAATCTCTCGATATTCTAAGTCAAATAGCCGCTACACCCCAAAATTTTGACATAACAGCAGAATTACAAGGTCAAATCGAGATTTTAGGTGGATTTGCTGAATTATTCGGCTTAGCTGGTTTTAGCGACATTATTCAATTAACCAAAACGGCGCTGCAAAATAGTCCAGATCGGGCATTAGAAATTGCTCAAGTTTTGCTGAATGATTGTCAGGTTGCGAGAGAAAAGGTGTTAAAAGGCGATCGCACTAAAGGCGGTGAGCCTTCTTCCGCTTTGCTAGCTCTAGCTGAGTCTAGCTCGGCAGATTTGGCGTCAGAGGCGATCGCTGAGGGGGCTTTCTCTCTGGATGATGTTTTTGGTACAACTATTGAAAGTCTCGACCAGGAAATTGCTCCGCCATTATCTAACAGCGATCTTGATGGCGAAAATATTTTTGCCGATCTTGGTGAAGTGCCAGACTTCGATGCAATAAATGTTTTTTCAGATATAGACACTCAAAGCATTGTTGAATCTGAAATTGAACCAGTAGAACTTGAAACTATCGATCACGATCTCGATCTTTTTGCTTTAGTTCCGCCAGAAATTGGCATAACAGAGGATTATGAAGCGATTGAAACTGAATCACTAGAATTAGCCACAACTTCTTTGGCGGGTTCAGAGATACCATCTCTAGACGATGTTTTTGGGACTTCTCTAGCAGCTTCCGATCTTGATTTTCCCGATCTCGCCACTTCTCCTACACCAGATAAATCAGAAAACACAGCAGCAGAGTTTGCACCGCCAGAAAACTTAGACTCAGCCTTAGAGTCAATCGAACAAATCTTTGAACAGTTACCGCCATTAGAGGCTCAAAAAGTCACTCCTAAGCCAACCTCTCAACCTAAATCCCGTACTGCCCAAAATGCTGTTAGCGCTAATTTAAGTGTCAGAGTCGATCTAGAGCGGTTGGAGCGCATGAATAACTTAGTAGGAGAGCTAGTGATTAATCGTAACAGTCTCTCGTTACAAAATGAGCAATTACAAACTAATGTGACGGGATTAACCCAAAAATTTGCTCGTTTTCGGACTATTACTGGAAAACTGCGCAAAATCTCGGATCAAATACTGATCAAATCTGAAAGTTCTCAATTAAATCAAGTGCCACAAAAATTTGAGAATCTCAAAGAATTTGATTCCTTAGAAATGGATTCTTATAGCGGACTTCATTTATTACTTCAGGAAATACTTGAAGAAGTCTTGCAACTAGAAGAAAATCTCGATGATGTTGTCCTTTTTGCCCAACAGTCAAATAAAACTATCGACTCGCAACGCCAAATGTTAGGACAAATGCGAGATGAGTTGATGTGGGCGCGAATGTTACCTTTAGAGCAAATTCTCAAGCGATTTCCTCGCACTCTTAGAGATTTAGCCCATAAATACAAAAAACCAGTCAATTTAGCAATGATTGGCACTAACGTATTAGTCGATAAGGCGGTACTAGAAAAACTTTACGATCCGCTGCTGCACTTATTCCGCAATGGGTTCGATCACGGTATTGAACCACCAGAAATCCGTCGTCAACAAGGTAAACCAGAGCAAGGTCAAATTGAGATTCACGCCTACTATCAAGGGAATCAAACCGTTATTGAGATTAGAGATGATGGTCAGGGGTTAAATTTAGACAAAATTGCCCAAAAAGCCGTCAAAAAAGGCTTAATTACCTCAGAAGCTTTAGCTAATGCCTCTGAAGAACAGCTATTCAACCTAATTTTTGAACCAGGATTTTCCACAGCAGATCGAGTCAGTGAGATTTCAGGGCGTGGTGTCGGAATGAATGTAGTGCGATCGCAAATTGAATCTCTCAAAGGAACGATAACAGTGAGTTCTGTTCCAAGAAAAGGTAGTACTTTTACTTTGCGTTTGCCTTTAACTCTTACTATTGCCAAGTTACTAGTATTCTCTTTAGGGATTACTAATTTTGCAATCCCTTCAGATAGTATTGAAGAAATTATTATTCCTCTACCCGAACAAATTAAATTTTCTAACGGTCAAAGATTTTTCTGGTGGCACGAAAGTCTCATTCCCATTTGCGATCTTAAAGGGATGCTACCCTACAATTGTACTTTGCCTCCCCTTAATAATAGTAAAGCTTTTGATTCGGTTGATGCGCCTCCAGATTGGCAATTACCTTTATTATTGATCCGTCGCGGACAAAAACTATTTGCTCTAGAAATTGAAAAACTGATCACCGAACAAGAACTAGTGATTAAGCCTTTTGGCAAAGTTATGGCTGCACCAGATTACACCTATGGTTGCACAATTTTGGGTGATGGAACCCTAATTCCTGTTATTAATGGCGCAATTCTAATTGATGAATTTTTAGGAGTTAAACCAGCTACTACTGCTACAACTTTTAATTCAAAACCACAACCTGAAACCTCTCTAGAAGACAGTAAAGATCAAGCAGCATCAAAATTGATCGGCAGTATTGATTCGAGTCAGCAAGCAGTTTCTAGCCAAACAAAAATTATGATTATTGACGATTCGTCTGCATTGCGTCGTACTATGGCTCTGAGTTTGCAACATCAAGGTTATCAAGTTTTTCAAGCAAAAGATGGCAAGGATGGCATGAAACAACTTCGTAATCAATTAGATGTCGATCTGATTGTTTGTGATATTGAAATGCCCAATATGAACGGGTTTGAATTTTTAGATTTGCGTCGTCGTGATTCTGTTCTCTCCAAAATTCCCGTCATTATGCTAACTTCTCGTAGTGGCGATAAACACCGTAATCTGGCAACTCAGTTAGGAGCAAATGCTTACTTCACTAAACCTTATGTTGAACAAGAGTTTCTCCAAGAATTAAATAAAATATTACAACCTAAAACTGCTCCTAATACTACGGTTCATCAGTCAGCGACAAAGTTACCGATAAAATCTCCGCCAAAAACCATTTTGATCGTTGATGATTCATCAGCATTACGTCGTACATTAACTTTTAATTTAGAGCAACAAGGTTATCGAGTATTACAAGCTAGAGATGGTCAAGAAGGTTTAAATCAAATGGCAGAAAATCCCCAAATTGCTCTAGCTATTTGCGATCTTGAAATGCCCAATATGGATGGATTTGAGTTTTTACGTAACCGTCGCCAAGATGCTCAATTTAGCAAAATTCCTGTTGTCATGCTGACTTCTCGTAATAGTGAAAAACATCGTAATTTAGCCCAAGAACTAGGAGCAGAAGCTTACTTTACTAAACCTTATATTGAAGAAGAACTCATGAGAGAAGTTAAAACAATAATCGCTCATAAATCTAACTTCAATTAACTAAATTGCTTTGATTTTTTTAATTAAATTACTAAGGCTGCTTATATGATTCAAACCACTGCTTCTTTAGTTTCTATTACTACCAAAATATCTGATTCTTTATTAAAAGTAGTTGTATTTACCATTGGCAAACTAACTTTGGCTTTACCTGTGGCTCAAGTTAAAAAGGTAATTAGAAAAAACACTACTTATAGTAGTGGCTTAACTCATGTTCATTTAGCTCATATTGGTAAACAAGAAGTAACAGTTATTGATTTACATCAAAAAATATTTAAAGTTAGTTCTAATAAATTAAATAATGAAAAAGAATATTTAATTATCACTAAAAGTTTGATTGATGAACCTCTCGGAATTGTTGTTACCGAAACTCCAATTTTGATAGATATTCCTCTAGCACAAATCAGAACTATTCCTAATACTTATCGTCATGCTGATACTTTAGGAATAGCAAGTCATGTGGCAGTTATTTCTCAAGAAAACAAGTCTTCGCAAACGATTTTCATTCTTGATTTAGAAAGATTAGTGTAACTTATATGGCTGGTTGACTGACAAAACCTATGAAACAGCATAAGAATAAGTCTGTACCTTAAATTCCAACTGATAGAGTCGTTGTTCATGTTGCTTACGGGATGCCATTGCAGGGGTCGGGTCTTGATTACTGGTAAAGACAACAGAATGGAGTAGTTTCCAACCATTAATGAGTGCAGCTTTGACTTTGAGGTTGTTTCGACCTACAACCACATGAACAATACCGTAGTACGCTCCTTTGTGTAGTCGTAGGTTGTGTAAACAAATTGCTTGTCCTCGATTGAGGTGAAAGTTATGGAGTTGAACCCAACCTTTGTTTCCTCGCCAAATCCAAGTATTGCTTTTGAGGCGAATACGGTAATGCCACCCTAATTGATGGGTTAACATTGCCATTAACTCAGTATGAACAAAGCCTCTATCTGCCAGAAGTACTCCCTTTACCCCAACTTGGGGCGATTCTTCAAGAGATTATAGTGTCATGAAATCTCGTGAAGTAGAGGCTATTTTAAAACGTTACGGATTTGAACTTATTTCCCAAAAAGGTAGTCACCGCAAATCGCAAATGGAGAAACGCTGAACTTGGGTTACAAGTAATTGTTCCCGAACATAAAGGCAAAGATTTACCTATAGGAACTTTAAGAAACATTTTGAAAGGGGCGCAAATACCAAGATCGGAATGGAGAAAATAATCTTTTACCAAAACGGGCGTAAAGCCTCGTCTCTTCTTAGGGCGAGGATATAAGCCCGTCTATAAAGGTCTGGTTTGTTGTTCAATGTATTGCTTAATTATAGATAATGGCGCACCTCCACAAGAAGTAGCAAAATAGCTAGGCGACCATAAACCACCTTTCCAATAGCTTTTCTTTAACTCAGGATGTTGTTTTCTGATAAGTCTTGAAGATACCCCTTTGAGGCTGTTAACTAATTTAGAAATAGATACTTTTGGTGGATAATTCAAGAGTAAATGAATATGTTCTGTCTCGCCGTTCATCTCAACTAACTCAGTTTCAAAACTATGACAGACATCTCTAAATATAATTTCTAAGTCTTTAAGTATTTCATCATTAAAAACTTGCTTTCTATATTTGGTAACAAAGACCAAATGCACATGAAGTTCAAATACACAATGTCTACCTCTTCTAATATTGCTTGACTCATTCATAGACCAATTGTAGAATAAACTCATGATTGTACGCAAGGCATATAAATTTAGACTTAAGACCAATCAAACTATTGCAAGGGAGCTAGCTCAATTTGCTGGTTCATCAAGGTTGGTTTGGAACAAAGCTTTAGCATTTCAAAAAGAAAGATTAAATGCTAAACAATCTTGTTTGTCTTATGCTGGACTAACTAAAGAATTAACTCAATGGAAAAGAGAAGAAGATTTATTTTTTCTTAAACAAGTCCATTCTCAAGCTTTGCAGCAATCACTAAAAAATCTGTCTCAAGCATTAAAAGAGGCTTTTGATAAAACTAACCCTAAACAATTTCCCAAATTCAAAAAGAAAGGGCAAAAAGATTCTTTTCGCTATCCACAAGGATTTAAAGTAGATAATAGGATGGGTTAGATATAACAAAAGTCAGGATGTTATTGGAGAAGCAAAAAATATAACTGTCTCCAAAAAAGGACAATATTGGTTTGTTTCAATTCAAGTTGAAATAGAATCGGAGATACCAAAACATTCATCTACTTCAATTGTTGGTGGAGATTTAGGAATAGCTAGATTTTTAACTTTAAGTAATCAAAAATATTATGAACCAATAAATATATTCAAAAAGCTTAAAAATAAATTAGCCAAACTACAAAAGCAACTGGCTAAAAAAGAAAAGTTTTCTAATCGCTGGAGAAGATTAAAAGCCAAAATAACTAAACTGCACATAGCAATTGCTAATACTCGAAATGACTATTTGCACAAGATTTCAAGCGAACTAAGCAAAAACCACGCCATAGTGATACTTGAAGATTTAAAAGTAGCCAATATGAGTAAATCGGCAAAAGGAACAGTTGAAAATCCAGGGAAAAATATTAAACAAAAGTCTGGATTAAACAGAGCAATTCTTGACCAAGGGTGGAGTGAGTTTATTCGCCAACTTGAGTATAAATTAGCTTGGAATGGTGGACAAATAATTCAAGTAGACCCTAAAAATACATCAAGAAAATGTCCTGAATGCGGTTATATATCGGTAGAAAACAGAAAAACTCAAGCTAATTTCTGCTGCCAAAATTGCAACTATACAGCTAACGCTGATTTAGTAGGCAGTGTAAATATTAGAGAGGCTGGGCTAGCCTTGCTTGGACTTGGAGGGAATTCGTTAGAAT
>DAXETX010000245.1:0-2444 GCA_051155735.1 Xenococcaceae cyanobacterium | reverse complement strand
GCTATTTTTCAAGTTACAGTTGATGAAAATACCTCAAAAGCTAATGACTAATAGCTACGGAGCTTCGTAGCTATAAACCAGTTGACAAACAACACACACCCTTAACTTGTCACCAATGGTTATTCCCTTATAATGATTCTGGTTACTGGCAAAAAACACATCATGTCACCCCTACCTCAAGAATCAGACTTAGCAAGACTACGCAGTAAACAAGCCTTCATCTGCGATATGGATGGGGTGATTTATCACGGCAACAAACTTTTGCCAGGAGTCCTCGAATTTGTTAATTGGTTGAAAACGGAAAATAAAAAATTTTTGTTTCTCACTAATAGCAGCGAACGTTCACCACGAGAATTAAGAGAGAAGTTACAACGCCTCGGCATTGAAGTAGCAGTTGAGAATTTCTACACCAGTGCTTTAGCTACCGCAGCCTTTTTAGCGCAACAAACTCCTGGAGGTAGTGCTTTTGTCATCGGAGAAGCAGGATTAATCAATGCTCTTTATGAAGCTGGTTTTTCGATGAACGATACCTCACCTGATTATGTAGTGATGGGAGAAACCCGCAGCTATAGTTACGAAAAGCTAGAACGTGCCACTTTTTTGGTGCTTAATGGAGCTAAATTAATTGGCACTAATCCCGATTTAACTGGACCTTCCGAAAAAGGGATTATTCCTGCTACAGGTGCTTTAATTTCCCCTTTAGAACTAGCTACCAATTCTCAAGCTTACTTCATCGGTAAACCCAATCCCTTGATCATGCGGAACGCTTTAAAAAAATTAGCTTGTTCGAGAGAAGAAACTGCGATTATTGGCGATCGCATGGATACTGATATTATTGCTGGCATCGAATCAGAAATTGATACGGTATTAGTTCTTAGTGGTGTGACTAATCAAGAAAATATTAGTCGTTTCGCCTATCAACCTGGTTATGTTCTCGATGGTGTTGGGACTCTTGTGCCTTAATTTTGGGGAAAAATTGCTAAATTTAAGTTAAATCAAGCGAAAATTGCCGTGTTTACCGATTTATTAAACCTGCCTCTAGATCGCAACCGCGCTAGCCAATCAGATCAGATATTGAGTTTGAGTGACATGAATTGGTCTGATTACGAAATGCTGACCTGTCAAGAGGATTTGAGTTATAAAGTTGCTTATTTTAACGGCATAATCACGATAATGTCTCCTTCTCAAAATCATGAAGTAATAGAACGGACGATTTCTATCCTAATAAACGCCTATTGTCGCATCCTCAATTTATTCTATTTTCCTATGGGTTCGACGACATTAAAAAATTCACCCTTGGCAGGAAAAGAACCAGACACCTCTTATTCCTTTGAGACGAAAAAAACTATCCCCGATCTTGCTGTGGAAGTAATTTATCGCCATGGTAGTATTGATACTTCGCTGATGATCTACAAGTATTTGAAGGTGAGCGAAGTTTGGTTTTGGGAAAATAACCAAATGCATTTTTATCAGTTAGTTGATGACGATTATCTTGAAATTAACAGTAGTAGATTTTTGATTGGGTTAACTCCTGAAGGTTTAGTAAAGTTTGTCAATCGGAGTTTAACCGAAAGTCCGTTAACTATTGAAGCTGATTTTGTGAGGGAGTTAGAGAAAAATTTATGATTGTTCACAAACGATAAAAAACAGCATCAAAGAGTTGGGGTGGAGTTGTACGGCAAAGATACAGGGGATGACGCGGACAACCTTTAATTCATGCGCCAATTTCCAAAACCAATCAGTACGGCTTATTCAGGTATCTATCTCTAGAATGAGGAATCGTGTAATCGAGAATAGATAAGCTATAAGTATTGAACGTGATCGATGTGAAGTATGCGGTAATCAATATGACAAAACTTTTGAATTACTTAGTCTGGAAATTAGGGGAATTGAAAGATGTTATTTCGAGATCGAACTGAAGCAGGTCAAAAGCTGGCAGAAAAGTTGCAAGCTTATGCTAACCGTCGAGATGTTTTAGTATTGGGACTACCTCGTGGTGGAGTTCCTGTTGCTTTTGAAGTTGCCAAAGCTCTTAATGTACCTTTAGATGTTTTTTTGGTACGTAAACTAGGCGTTCCTGGACAAAAAGAATTCGCGATGGGGGCGATCGCCAGTGGTGGGGTACGCATTATCAATCAGCAAGTAGTGTCAAGTCTGCACATTAGCGAAGAGGCGATCGCCAGAACTGCTGCTCAAGAACAGCGAGAGTTGGAACGTCGCGAATCTACCTATCGAGGCGATCGCCCACCGTTAAATTTAAGCGATCGCATTATTCTGCTGGTGGATGACGGTTTAGCTACTGGTGCGACGATGCACGCTGCTGCTGTGGCGATTAGACAAAAACATCCCAAACAAATTATTGCTGCTGTGCCTGTGTCTGCTCCTGAAGCTTGCGATAAGCTCCAAATGGAGGTAGATGCAATAATTTGTGCTGAAACTCCTAG
>DAXETX010000244.1:0-8093 GCA_051155735.1 Xenococcaceae cyanobacterium | reverse complement strand
CAAAAAATATGTTATTTACTAAAAGCGATCGCTACAACTGGCAATCCAGCCTATCTTTTCTCTTCGTTATTGGCTGCGGATTATCATCAGTGATGATTAATCTGCAACCAGGAAATGCTGCTGAAAAAATCCGTTTAGTGTATGGAGCATTAAATTGTTCATTATCGGTTGAATCTCTGAAAACTTATGTGGAAACAGGGGAAATTACCCCAGAGATGCAACTCTACACTAAGTTTTTAAATGAACAGTCTTTACTGCAACTCCGCCATTGGTTACAAAAAGATTTTGAACGTGATGTTGTAGAGCTTCATGAATATACCCATAGTCCTCAAGGAGAAGAGTTACTTCAAGAAATTGGTAATGTAGTCACTACTCATTCGCAACAGAATGGTTTTTACGCTTTAAGAGGGGCTTTAATTGCAGCTGCGAATCAATCTGATGATTGGACAATTCTAGATGTAATTCAGCAATTTCCCACCGAACATATGCAAATTAATACTAAAGAATTATTGAAACTCAAAAGTTTTTGGCAAGAATCTAATATTAGTCAACAAAAATAAATCAAGTAGCAGAGGCAATCGTCTGATTGCCTCTACTGATTTCTTATGCAGGATAGATTCTCAATCTGCGATTGGGTTCTTCGCCAAAACTATCAGATTGTAAACGATAATGCTCGACTAATTCATGTTGCATTTTTCGCACCTTAGCAGATCGCGGTAACAATTCTACTGGTTGACCTTTAGGTATGACAATTTGTTCTACTGCGAGTCTGGCTTCTTCTAAAGCTTCAATTTCATCATCATTTCCTGCTTTGGTAAACAGACGTAAATCTGTCGTTTCGGGCATATTAGGATCATCTAAGTTAAGTAATTGCCGTAAGACACGAGTAATCTGAGGAATCGTGTTAGATTTTACTACATGAATCGGAGTATGGTTATTTTGGGCAATTTGACGCAGTCGGGAATGATGTTTGACTTGCGATCGCAAAGCGACTACGGCATCCGCACTGTCTAAGTCTTTGGTTAAAACTACTGGTAGGTCTAAAACACTAATTACTTGATCGAGTTGAGAGCGACCAATACCATAAGGATAAACATAAACGGGCCAATCTTCGCCATTAGGTCCAGGAGTCCGCAATTTTTGCTTAGCATCTTGGGTTTGCCAAGATGTATCTAACATTTGCTCAAATTCAGGGTTAACTTTCGCTTTTTTTTGACTGCCGAAAGGCGCAACAGGAGTCATTTTACCCGAAGCCCGCCAGCCACCAGGGCGTAAGGGAGTAGCCAAATTAGCGCTTCTTAATAGTGAGCCGTTATTTACTTGATGTGCTTCCTCATGAATAATCGAGACTTCCCCACTATCATCAACGGTTCTAATTTGCGTTTTTGGCTCAAATCCTCGCAAAATCGTATCTACCGTCTCAGCGGTATCTTCGTGAACAACCCATCTTTGACGTTCCAGCATTTCTACTGCGATCGCAAAAGTTGGTGGCGCTTTTCTTTCCAAAACAGTTTTTTGCGACCCACGACGACGGGCTTCGTCATCTCCGAGAGTTACCGCTTGAATCCCTCCGACTAAATCCGAAAGCGTCGGGTTTTTGATCAAGTTGGCAATACTATTGCCGTGGGCTGTTCCGACTAACTGAACCCCTCTTTCTGCGATGGTACGGGCTGCTAGGGCTTCTAATTCTGTGCCAATTTCATCAATCACAATCACTTCAGGCATATGATTTTCTACGGCTTCGATCATCACCTGGTGCTGTAATTCGGGGCGAGCTACTTGCATTCTTCTAGCGCGTCCAATAGCCGGATGGGGAATATCCCCATCTCCAGCAATTTCATTAGAAGTATCAATGATCACAACTCGTTTGTTAAGCTCATCGGCTAAAACTCTGGCAATTTCTCTTAAAGCGGTAGTTTTTCCGACTCCAGGACGACCTAAAAGTAATATTGATTGACCTGTTTCGACCAAATCTCGAACCATTACAATCGTGCCAAAGACGGCGCGACCAATCCGACAAGTCAGACCAATAATATCGCCAGCGCGGTTACGAATCGCACTGATTCGGTGTAAAGTTCTTTCAATACCAGCCCGATTATCACTGCCAAAACTACCAACACGCTCAATACAGTATTGCAAATCGGCTTTCGAGATTGGTTCTTCCCCTAAATAAGATACTGCTTCTCGAAAACGAGCTTCAGGCAGTCTCCCCAAATCCATTACTACTTCGATTAAGTGATCTTTTTGGGGATGGGTTTCAAGTTTAGAGCGGATATTTTCAGGAAAAATTGACAACAATTGACTGAGGTTGTCAGTAACTTGCATACGATGGGAAGGAATGTTATCTTGTGGCATTAATATTGGGTTATTAGCTGATTTTTGGTTAATAAAACTTAATCTCTCTAATTTCTAGGTATTTTTAGGGGCTTTGATTTGGCTGACCAAATTATAAGCAGTAGCAACAGCTTCTTTAAGTAATTCGGGTTGATTTTCTAAATAGGGGACAGTAGCTTTGGGGCTGAATTGAGGATTTGGGGTGACAGTTTCTAGTTGTTCTAAAATAGGTGCTAATAAAGCACGAGCATAGCTACCGTATGCCACGCCCGAAACTCCCTTAGAAGTAGGATTTTGCAGCATTCGGGCTGATTTGAGCTTATTTACTGTATGATCATTAGTTCCTCCTGCTAGTTGTACATAGCCTGGCAAATTTGCTTGTAAAATTTTTTGAGCGAATTTTACCGCAGCGTGGGTTGTACCTTTGCCAATATCTCCGCTCATTGGGCGACCATCAGTTTGCCAAATTAGAGGACAAGGTAGGGGGCTTATTAAATTGTAAAGAGATTTGAGATAAAGGATCGCCCCATCAGCATCAGGACAGCTAATTGCTAATAATTTGAGTTGGGGTAGGAGTGGGGCGATCGCCTGCCATAATCGCTGAAAATCCGCAAAATGCCCGACTTGAGTATGAATTTCTAGAGCATCGATCGCCATTGTTGCTACTAGAGAAATAACACTGCCAGGAGTTGCCACATAAGAGCGTGTTGTAATTAAACCGTAGGGACAGATCGGTAAGCAGCGACCACAACCATAACATAGGCGATCGCTCACTCCTGATTCGGTAGCGTTAAAGACAATTGCTTTAGCTGGACAAATTGTCTCGCAAGGACGGGGACAATCTGAGGGACAATGAGTCGCATCAAATTCCGCTTTCCGAAAATGGGGGTCTTCTCCATCATTGAGACTCACCATTAACCAGGGCTTTAAACCGTTTAATTTTGCTGCTACAGCGATGCCTGTTTGGGCTGCTGCAATTACCGCAGGATCGGCTGCAACATCAATACAATCTGCACCCGCAAGACTATAGGCTAATGCCAAACTTCTGACAGCAGGGAGATGTTGATAACTAGCTCCGCAGATCAGCTTGAACCAGTTACCTTCAATTAATGAATGTAATGGATACGCTTTATCTTTCACACTTTTATCCTATCAGGGGTTGGTTCATCATTGCTTTAAAATACATAATACTTAATTTGTACTACAAAAAAAATCAGGGTTCGGCAATAAAGACCAAACCCTGAGCTAAAATTATCGGAGGCTATTGCCTATTTCCTTTAAACTTACTTCTTAAGTGTCGCATTTAAACAAAACTTAGTGTTAGTCCGTAATAGCGTTGAGTAACACCTCTGATAAAGTCATATCTTCCATATCGTCGATGGTAATGGTGTCAACAATATCAAATTTAGCTCCAGCGGTTTCTAGCTGATCGTCTAAAGCCTTGAGAAATTCCGTAGCTTTGCGGTCTTTGCCAACTTGAATTAAGGAAACAGCCAATTCTTCGTCCCGTTCTAACTGACGGGAAGCTTCGATAATTACTCTCATCACAGCTTTGCGATCATCAGGTTCACCATCGGTAATGACAATGATCGTTTCCCCATTAGCTTTAGCTTCTCCTGTGGCTTTTCTTTGTAGATAACTGGCGATCGCATCTTGGAGGACACTGGCTAAATCGGTACGTCCCATCGGTTCATTTTCTTGATAAACCTGACTAACTTTATCGGAGGTAACATTATCATAGCGACGGAAACGACCCGAAAATAAATAGACGGTAATTCCATCAGGGTCAATCTCTTCGCATTTTCTTGCCAAAGCCAAAGTTGATTCTTGCGCAGCAGCCCAACGAGTTTTACCACCTGGCTGATCGTTGATCGACATACTACCGCTTTTATCAATAATCAGGGTGTAATCGCGATCGTTCACAACTGAACCTGTAGTCATAATCTTATTTCCTCATTAATATTCTTCGTTCCCTTTACTAGTCATACACGAAAAAAAGCGAAAGTACATCTTTTAGTAAGAGATAGATCGATTTAACCCTTAGCAAAAGCTCAAATTTCTTCGGTTTTGCGAGCTTCGATCTCCTTAATTGCGTCCTTATTTGTCAGATTACGAGCAATTTCGCTAACGTCTATTCTGGTAGTTTGGCGTAACTGTTCTAAGAAAGAAGCTATTTGAATCGCTTGATTCCCTTTTTTCCCATCCACAACTGTAATGGTTTCTACTGCTACTTCTGGGACACCAGCAGCCATCATTTTGACTAAAACTTCGAGTTTTTGAAAGAGGAAAATTTCTCTAGCGTCAGTTCCTGCTGCTTTCCATGATTCGGCTAAACGTTGCGTACCAATAGCTTGGGCTTTACCATCTTCAATAATACTGGCTGCATCACCTTGGGCTTTGGCGATCGCTTGTTTACAGGCTGCTTCAGCCGGGGCTACAATATCTGCTTGTAGCTGTTGTTGTACTTGCTTGATTCTTTCTGTTTGTACTGATACTTCCGCTTCCGCTTTAGCGAGTTGGGCGACAACTTCGGCTTCTACTTCTGCGACTAAAGCTTCTCTTTTGGTAATCGCATCCCGAATTCTTCCTTCCGCTTGGGCTTTGGCTATTGCTAAATCTCTGCCGATTTGTCTTAAAGATGTAACTTTTTTGTTTTCGGAATTTTTAATCGCTGATTCGGCTTGGGCTTGAGCTTCAGCGATCCTAGCATCTCTTAGGAGTTCTGCTTGTTGTTGTCGTCCGATGGAGTTGAGATAGTGAACATCATCGGAAATATTTTGAATTTGTAAATTATCTAAAACGAGTCCGAGTTTTTCTAAGTCGTCTTCGGCTTCTTCTAACAGACTTTTGGCAAAGGCGATTTTATCTTCATTAACTTGTTCGGGAGTGAGACTCGCTAAGACTCCCCGTAAGTTTCCTTCGAGAGTTTGTTTCGCTAAAAGTTCAATTTCTTTACGGCTTTTACCTAGTAATCGCTCAATGGCGTGATGAATTGTCGGTTCTTCGCCTGCAATTTTGATGTTAGCAACTCCTTCGACTTGGAGAGGAATTCCCCCTTTAGAATAGGCATTAGAGACTTTAAGATCGATAATCATGTTAGTTAAATCCATTTTAAAGGCTTCTTCTAACATCGGAATTCTAATACTACTACCACCTTTTACCAAACGATATCCGACTTCTTTGCCGTCAGAAGATTGCGTTTTTGTGCCTGCAAAAATTAAAATTTCACTGGGTTGACAGATATAGTAAAGGTTACGTATAACAAACCAGCCTGCACCAGAACCTAAACCGAATATTCCGACTAAAAGGGCAATTATTTCCATGTTGTTACTTATTCCTTATTCCTTATTACTTATTCCTTATTCCTTATTACTTGCTACTTACTACTCTTAGTCTTGTTTCTGTGAAGCTTTTTGTTGGGGGTTAAGAGTGCCAATGACATCAACACCGAGAGTGTCATTGATGCTATGGAGGAATTTCGCCACTATTTCAGGATAAACGTTAACTAAACTTGCTAAAGCTTGCCCGTCTCCATTGTCAATGACTTTAACTTTGTCTAATTTTAATCTTCCTGGAATTTCAATTGCTTCTTGCATTACTGTTTCTAGTTGCTGAATTAAGAATAATTCTTTGGCATCTTTACCTGTTTCTTGCCAAACTTTGCTCAACATTTCATTAACTAAGGCATAAGCTTCGGCATTTTCTTGTAGTAAGGCTGCATCGCCTTTGGCGTGAAGTTGTTGGGCAGTTCTGGCTGCTTCTGCTGGTAGTACTTTCTCCGCTTGTAATCGCAGTCTTTCTAACTGCGCTCTTACTGTTTGTAATTTTTGTTCTGCTTTGGCTCTAGCTTCTTGGGCTGCTGCTGTCGTGCGTTCTTCTTCGGAACGGGCTGTTTGTTCTAATTCCGCTTTAATTTTACGCAGTTCGTTTTGCTTGTCTTGAATGATTATACTGTCTTGAGTTTTGGCTACTGCTGCTGCTTCTTCACACTGGGCTTCTATTTGTTCGGCTTCACTGAGGGCGTTAGACTCAGCGATTTCAGCATTTTTAATCACTAAGGCAATTTGACGACGACCTAAAGAGTCGAGATAATCAACATCATCAGAAATATTTTGGATTTTGAGAGTATCAAGTTGTAAACCGAGTTTTTTCAAGTCGCGACTGACATCAGAAGCAATCCGCTGCGAAAATTGCAGACGGTTTTCATTAAGTTGTTCTGGAGTAAGAGTTGCCACAACACCTCTAAGATTACCTTCGAGAGTTTCTCTAGCAACTCGCACAATTTCCGATCTGTTTTGATCTAAAAAACGCTCAATCGCATTACCTACCACTGTCGGATCGCTCGAAATTTTAACATTAGCGATCGCCTGAATATTTAAAGGTGTTCCGCCTTTGGCATAGGCATTGGTAACTTTTACGGGTACAGGCATGGTGGTAACATCGATCCGTTTGATGGTTTCTAAGATCGGAATGCGAATACTTCTCCCCCCTGTAATCACGCGATAACCAATTTCTTGACCACCTTTGGTTTTTCTTTTTCGTCCAGAAAGTACTACGACTTCATTGGGTTTACAGATACATAAACAAGCATTAATAAACCATACTAAAACAATTGTGCCAAAGATACCTAAAGCAATAGGTAAGCTGGTAAAAAGCAGACTATTGGTACTCGACATTTGAATTTTATGGGGTGGGGCTTGAGTAACTATGGGTTCTGCTAAAATTTGAGATTGAAAGTTACTTTGTAGTTCCATAATCTAGAATAATCTTGTCAATAAATTGTTCGTTCAATAAAAATATAGTTCTCTTGGAGATTAACTAAGTTCTTGACTAATTAAATCTTCTGAAACAACTAAAGCTTTGTTTTTTTTCATTTGGATAATAAAAACGCGATCGCCTAAATTAAATTCATTCGCTTCATCGGTAAGAGCAATTAAATCTACCATCGAATTTTTAATATTAACTCTAATCTTTCCTTTACTATTTTTGTCAAATGGTACTTCTACAATGCCATAAAGTCCAACAACATCTTCTGATTTAATTAAACTATCAACAATTTGTCGTCTGCGCCAAAAATAAATAAACCACACAATTAAAGCACCGACAAAAACGCCAATAGTGATCGAGATACCAACAATAACTAAAATTAGATAGTCCATTGATTAATAGATTTTTATCAGATTACTCGATGTTTGATCCAGGGCTATTTCATTCTCAACAGTCAGATAATAAATTATCTGTCTAATAACTAAAGTCCGTTCAAAACGGACTTACATTTTAAGCCAAGAAACAAATTTCTTGGTAAGTTATCTTTTCTTAAACCATAAACACTACTCGAAAGCTTTTTCTCTTTTATAGCATTACTTAGATAAATTGGAAAAATTACAATAAGCTGTTAATCATTTAAACTGCATATTATTTAATTAGCTTTTAGTTTTTAGCTTTTAGCTTTTAGCTTTTACGTCATTTTCAAGTTATACCAAAACCGTTTAATAAAAAATATTATCGATTACTCAAAGTCCTTGCCCCCTCCAACCTCCCCCAACCTTGGGGGAGACAATCGTTCCCTCCCCAATTTTGGGGAGGGGCGGGGGAAACACGGGGGCATTAAAAGTGGACTTTGGAAATCGGATTTAGGATTACTCCTTTTTTTTGGCGCGGACAGCTTCGCTGGCGCGTTCGCGATCGCTTTGAAATTAATCTTAACTTATATATAGTGTTATTAAATTAATAAAACACTACCTGTAGTGCTTGACTTA
>DAXETX010000243.1:0-8637 GCA_051155735.1 Xenococcaceae cyanobacterium | reverse complement strand
AAATTACAGTTTTGGAGACTAACTATTACCAGTTTCTTTAAAAAATTAAATGTTGCTCTAGCATTTTCTCTAGCTGTTTTACTGAAGCACGAGGGGATAGGCGGGGTAAAGGTTTTTCTCCTTGGGATAATTGTTGACATAACACAGGAATTTCATATTGATAGAGATTGAACCAATCTTCACGGGTTGTAATATCTCTAATTTCTAGGGCAAAATCAATTTTAGTTACTTGGGCTAATTTGTCGGCTAAACCTTCACATAAATGACAGCCAGGTTTGCTGTAAAGAATTAAGTTCATGGTTTGAATTTGATTACCTTGAGATTGATAAAATTAAATTGTTAACAGCGTTAGTCGTTAGTTGTTAAAAGTAATGTTCTAAGATAAATATCAAGCTTAAACCTTCATTGATAGAAAACCGTGGCTCAATCATTATCCGATCGCTATTTCACCCTAATCGATCAAATTGTCGATAAAACACTTCAGGGTAAAATCGCTTCTACAGAAAGAGTTTATATCATGTTGCAGCGAGCTATTGAACCAGGTACGGGAGAAATCTGGGAGCGTTGTCTGACTGAACGTATTGCAGCGACTAAAGCGCAACTAGACAAAAAACTTAAAGCTGCACGTATTTTAAGAGCTTTAGAAACTATCGAAACTCAGTATAATCGGTTGCAAAAAGCTAATCAGCAACAAAATGCGATCGCCTCTGCCACCCAACAACTGTTAAACAGTACAGCAGAGCGACGGATTACAACTTTCAATCAAATTATCGATCTCAATCAACAACAGCCTTTAAATCGCGATAAACTGCAACAACTTGCTAAAAGCTTAGAGTCTGCTGCTAATAGTACTAGTGACACCCAGTTAGCGCAAGATTGCCAACAAATCGCTACGGGAATTATGGCTGGGTTAAGTTCTTTTGCACAGCTAGAAGACGATTTGATTAGCTGGATGTATCAATCTGAAACTAACCTCGGATTTGAACGAGAAAAACCTAATCCTTGGCAATTATGGCAAAAAAAGCTCGATAGTCCCCTACCAAAACAATTATTGCAAACTTTAGCAGCAGCCAGAGCGATCGCTGATATTCAAGGAATTATTAATAATATTGAATTAAAGAATTGGGTAGAGTTAGCGATTTTATTACAATATATTCAACAAGGTTTAGTTTCTTGGTATGATAAGCAACCTTATAATGTTCGCTTTGGTAAGCAGCTTTCTTATAGTACTCTATTAACTTTTGCGGTTATTTGGCTGGAACTATCTCAAACTTTAACCCTTAAGCGTCAATTACGAGAAGGCTGTTTTCAGATAACTTTACAAATTCTGCGTTTTTTGGCTCGTAGAGATGATTTTCCTTTATACAGCGGAATTTTTGTTTCTTTTTCTGGAAATTATTTACAAAACACGCTCCAGTATCTCAATGAACCAATTCAAAATATTCCAGGCGATCGCGAAAAAGCCCGCATTCTAACTTTACTCGGTTATTCCCAACGTACTTTAGGTAATTACCAGCAAGCAATTAAATTTCAGGAAGAGGCTTTAGAAATAGCTAGAGCAGTATCTGATCGAATTTGTGAAATTGCGAATCTCAATCATTTAAGTCGCACCTATGTTCAACAAAAAGACTATAATGCTGCAATTAATCACAGTCAAAGAGCTTTAATCTTAGCGCGTCAAACTGGAGACAGACAAGGAGAAACTAACGCTTTGGTAAATCTCGGTTACAGTAAAGTATTCTTGGCGCGTCAGTTGGATAGAATGGATACTGAAGTTTACAATGAAGCCATCCGTTATTTAGAAGAAGGCTTGCAACTAGCAGAGAAAGCGGAAGATATTCAAAGTCAATCTCTGGGGAACAACAGTTTAGGCATTGCTTATGTCATTTTAGAGCAACCTGTCAGCGCGATCGCAGCTTTAGAAAAAGGGGCAAAATTGGCTCAAATCGCCCAAAATGTTTACTTACAAGGACTCAGCTATATTTATCTTGCTGAAGCTTATTACAGTATCGAAGATCGCAGCCAAACTGTCTATTACGGTTGTTTGGGAATGTATCTACTCCACCAAATTAATTCTCTCGAATGGCGTAAAAGTGCAGGCTTAATCACGATCATTAAAGGTCAACTAGGAGATAAGGCTTTTAGCCAATTGCTCTGGCAGCATCGGGCTGAAATTATTGCCGTTATTGGGGTTGATGGTTACGACTATCTGCCCCAGCTACTAGAAGCATATCAAAACAACTAGAAGCATATCAAAACAGTTAACCACAAAATGCTAATTTTTTGAGGTGAATATCCTTAACTCTTTAAGCTTGAGCAAAATTCTGACGAGGGCGATCGCTAAAAAAATCAGCCACAGTATTGAACTTAATTGACCCAAAAAAGTCATAAAATCCATAATCTTTATTTTTCCAGGTTATTTATTCAATTTTGCCTCGATTCCAACCGTTTTAACCTCTCAACATATATTTATTGTTAATTCTTAATATGATTTAAAATTTCGCAATTGACCGCCCTTCGGGTAAGGCAGTCCTCCTGCCTAAACTTAACCAACGGTCACAGATTACTCCGTCGTTTTACGGCAGAGTAATCTGTGACCGCGGAATGCGGTGACTGGAGGCTCTGTCGTTTTACGGCAGAGCCTCCAGTCACTATCTCGCTATTTTCGAGAAATGGTGTAATCTGTTTCCTCAGATTCGGCGATCGCCTGTTGCTAGCTCTGAATTTACTTCGTTATAGATGTATTCTAGATAAACTGTCTTGTAACTAGCTCGACGGTCAGAGAGACCCCGCCTTTTCAAGGCGGGGCTTCCTCTGACTTCGTAAAATTTACTGGAGGTTTCAGCATAGGAAGATGCAATTGCTGCTTCTATTGGGTTTACAGTATTGCCAGCATCGCAACTTTTAATCCGAATTTGCTTTGACGACACTAATTGCGCAAGACATATCTGAAGCATCGATACAGGGCGATTAATCTGGCTACTTAGTTCTTTGATCGTTACTCCTGTTCCTTGAGATTTAATGAGTTCTAGAATCCGCTCACTAGTTGTTGGACCTGGAGTTGCGCTAATAATTTTGATTGTAGTCACAAAAAACTTCCGTATTGCTCATTTAGTTAGTTGGTATTAGCGATAGCTATCTTGAATGCGCTTTAAGTACTAATACTTGGATGAGCGCGAAATACGATTCCTGCGTTACTGTCAACCTCAAAAATTCAGGTAAAAGCCTCTGGTTAGCGCAGGTGCTGCTGATTCTAAAGAGCTATCTCACGCTGTTATACTCATAAATTTTTCAAACCGCAACTATAATTTTTGGCAAAAGCGTAAACTAAATTAAAGCCAGTCTGTAACTAAAATTAAATTGTTACAAAATATTATGGTTTTAAGGCGTTTCTTAATTTAGTGAGATACACTTCTTTCTTTTAGCTTCTTGCTTCTACCTTAACTTTATGACTACGACAGAAACTCGCCCAAAAATCAGTAATTTTTATCATTCTCCCATTGGCAAAAAACTAATTACGGGCATTACAGGTTTAGGACTCACGATTTTTGTAATTTTCCACGCCACAGGCAATTTACTGTTACTAATTAATCCTGAAGCTTACAATCAATTAGCTCATTTTATTGATAATCTGGGAATTTTACTGTATTTGGTAGAGCTAGTGTTATTAGTTGCAGTAATTTTTCACGCCATTATGGGAGTGATCCTCACAATTAATAATAGGCGATCGCGTACTATTGGTTATCAAAAATTTAACAGTGCAGGAGTTCCCAGTAAACAGTCTCTTAGTTCTCGCAGCATGATTTTTACAGGATTAACTTTGTTAACGTTTTTGGTGTTTCATTTACTTAATTTTAAATTTGGTAAATGTGACTTAGTAACGATTAACGGGATCGAAATGCGCGATTTAAGTAAGTTAGTATTAGAAACTTTTCAGCAACCGACTTATGTTGTTGCTTATTCTGGAGTTATGCTCTTTTTAGGATTACATCTACGTCATGGAATTTGGAGTGGACTACAATCTTTGGGTTTGATGAACTCTCGTTGGAGTTCTCTGTCTTATGGAGTAACTTCTTTAGGGGCTATCTTAATTGCTTTAGGATTTATTCTGATACCGATAGTAATTTATCTAAGTTAAACAAATTAGTATTTTTACTCAAGTTAGATGAAATATATCAATACGGGATTAGGTTAGGACATTTATTATCTATTGGTGATAAGTTAAGGGCTTGTGTTGTTTGTCAACTAGTTTTTAGCTTTTAGTTTTTAGCTGTAACGATCAATTCAGAAGCGTTAATAAATATTTTTCTCGTATTTTTGGCAGAATTAGCAGAATTAGAAGTAATTTTTCCGCGATCTATTTTAAACCCAATAGCATTACCCATTTACCAACGCCAAATTAATAAATGTGCGAAAATACCGAACTAAAATTATTGATAGAGTTAATTCTTGATGAACAATTAATGAAGCTTCAAGCGAATTTATTTTGAGTTTGGGGTGATGAAAAGATGATGAAGTATCTTGCCTATAAACTGATTAAAAAATAGGATCGAACTACAACTTAATTTGTAGTATTTACCCATGAACTTAGGCAAAAATTTGGTGTCGCAAAAACTAGTATTCTTAATTGCTGTTAGCAGCTTGCCTTTTTGGCAATTACCTCTCGACGCTCAAGACACAACTAATTCATCTAGTAGTAGTAGTTTTGGAGCTTCTTTTGAGCCACCCAATAGAGACAAACCAGTAACAACTCTCGGTGGCGCATCTCGCGGAGAACAGTGTGTAACAGGTATTGACAATTCAGAAGTTTCTCTTATTCCGATACTACCTGCAATCGATCAAAGATTAACAATAGCTTCTCATCCAACTTTTTTGGTACATCTTCCTCAAACTTCGGCGCAACAAGTTTTTCTCACTATTCAAGACGAGAACGAAGCTTACAGTTATCAAACCATACTACCCATAAGTGGAGAGTCAGGAATTATTAGTGTCACTCTTCCCGAAACTGCACCACCTTTAAATATTGGTAAAAACTATCAGTGGTCTATCGCTTTAATCTGTGAAGAGGGTTTAAAACCAGATAGTCCTATTGTTCAAGGCTCGGTAGTGAGAGTTCAAGCCCCAAGAGAATTAACGAAGTCAGAGTCAGCGGAGTCTTCTCAAGGCGGGGTCTCTCTGACCGAACAATCAAGCCAGATAAACCCGATAGAGCAAGCTAATTTATACGCTGAAGCAGGAATTTGGTATGAAACGATCCTAACTCTAGCGCAGTTAAGAAAAGAGCAACCTGATAATGCGGAACTGCAATCTATTTGGGAGCAAATTTTAACTTCTATCGGACTTAATGAGATCGCCAAAGCGGAATTTGTCGAATAAAGTAGAAGCGGTTGGAGTTAAATAATTCTGGCTTTTGTTTGATTGTTAATCAGCAGCAAAAAATATTCGCAATTTGAAGGCAAAAATAATTGGCTTGGTTGAAACTTAAACAAAAAATTGGACATTACAAAGGATTATTAACTATTGCTCCTAGTATTGCCTTATTAGTAATCTTAGGTAGCTTTACTGGTGTATGTCGCACCCTAGAATGGGCTACCTTCGATTTTTGGTTTCGGGTTCGTCCACCCGAACCAAAAGATGCTCGCATTATAGTAGTTAATGTTGGCGAGTCAGATATTCAAGCTTTGGGAAAGTGGCCCATTTCTGATGAAAAATTAGCCCAGGTTATCCAAACTATCAGTCAACAGCAACCTAGAGCCATTGGTTTAGACTTATATCGCGATTTACCCCATGGCAATTCTCAAGAACATGAAAGATTAAATCAGATTTATCGCTCCACACCTAATTTAATCGGGGTCAAAAAAGTTGTAGGAGAAACAGTCAATGCACCTTTAATTCTCCAAGAAAAAGGTCAAACTGGGATGGCGGATTTGGTATTAGATCGCGATGGAAAAGTCAGAAGAGGCTTAATTGCTGCGACTCTCGATGATGGTCAAACTGTATTGGGTTTGGCAACCAAACTCGCCCTAATTTACCTCCAACAAGAAAATATTTATCTCCAAGCTGGAAAAAATAGCGATCGCCAGATTTTAGGTCAAGCCACATTTATGCCAATTAATCAAAATGAAGGAGCTTATATTGACGTTGATGCTGGTGGCTATCAAATAATCTTAAATTTCCGAGGTAGTCAAGACCTATTTCATCAGGTATCTTTAACTAAAGTTTTAAATGGAGATATTGCCCCAGATTTATTTAGCGATCGCATAGTGTTAATCGGTGCGACAGCAGATAGCCTCAACGATCTTTTTTTTACTCCCTACAACGATAACTCTTATGGCTCAACCCCAATGCCTGGGGTATATGTCCATGCTAATCTAACTAGTCAGATTCTCAGTGCTGCCTTAGATGGACGTATTATGATTCGAGGTATCCCTGAAACAGGAGAATACTGCTGGATTTTAGCTTGGTCGTTAGTTGGTGCTGGAATCAGTTTGTTAACCCTAGAGCGGAGTTTACTTCGCATCAATCCTATCTTATTTGTCCAATTAACTTTAGTTGGTACATTATTACCTATTGGCATTCTATTTGCTAGTAGTTACTATTTATTTTTAGCGGGTTGGTGGTTGCCCACAGTTTCGCCTCTAATTGCGTTTATTCTCTCCACAATTGCAGTAGCTGGTTACTACAACCAAAACCAAAAAAACCTGGCTTTTACTGATGGGTTAACTAATATTTCTAATCGACGTTTTTTTGATAACTATTTAACGGAACAGTGGTTGCGGATCAAACAAGGTAAAGATTTGGCATTGATTTTATGTGATGTCGATTATTTCAAAATTTACAATGATACCTATGGGCATCAAGCTGGAGATGAATGTTTAAAAAAGGTCGCAATTGCCATCACTAATGGGATTCGTTCTAGTGATATGGTAGCAAGATATGGCGGAGAAGAATTTGTGATTGTTTTGCCGAATACTGATACCGAAACCGCAATGGTAGTAGCCAACCGAATTCGATTTAAAATCAAAGCTCTGGAAGTAGCTCATCAAAATTCTCAAGTCAGTAATTACGTTAGTATCAGTATGGGCATTGCTAGTGTGAATCACAACAAACCGAGTAGTGCTGAAGAATTAATTAATTTTGCCGATCGCGGTTTATATCTAGCCAAACAACAAGGGCGCGATCGCGCTGTCATCGCCGAATCTTGAAATCAAAAGTAAAGGCGAGAGGAAAAATTGCCTAAGACAAATCCAGGTATAATTATAAGTTTGCAAGACCAAAAAAGTAGATCGGGGAGAAATTCTCATGGCGCGGATGTATTATGACGAAGACGCAAATTTAGACTTATTATCAAACAAAACTGTAGCGATTATTGGCTACGGCTCTCAGGGACACGCTCACGCTCTCAACCTTAAAGACAGTGGGGTCAAGGTCATTGTCGGATTGTATCCTGGAAGTAAATCTCAAGCTAAAGCCGAAGCAGCAGGATTAACAGTTCATCGCGTTGCTGAAGCAGCAGCAGCAGCAGACATGATTATGATTCTGCTTCCCGATGAAGTTCAAAAAACGGTTTATCAAAACGAAATTGTCCCGAATCTTAAAGAAGGTAATATCTTAGCTTTTGCTCACGGGTTTAATATTCATTTTGGTCAAATTGTGCCTCCTGAAATGGTGGATGTGGTGATGATTGCACCCAAAGGACCAGGACATTTAGTCAGAAGAACCTACGAACAAGGACAAGGTGTCCCCTGTTTGTTTGCCGTTTATCAAAATGCTTCGGGACAAGCACGCGATCGCGCTATGGCTTATGCTAAAGGTATCGGTGGAACTCGTGCAGGTATTTTAGAAACCAGTTTTCGAGAAGAAACTGAAACCGATCTATTTGGCGAGCAAGCAGTACTTTGCGGTGGTTTGAGTGCTTTAATCAAAACTGGATTTGAAACTTTAATTGAAGCTGGTTATCAGCCAGAATTAGCTTATTTTGAGTGTTTGCACGAAGTAAAATTGATTGTCGATTTGGTAGTTGAAGGCGGACTAGCTAAAATGCGAGACAGCATTTCTAATACTGCTGAATACGGTGACTATACTCGTGGTTCTAGAGTAGTTAATGAAGCTACTAAAACCGAAATGCGCAAGATTTTGCAAGAAATTCAATCTGGTCAGTTCGCTAGAGAATTTGTCTTAGAAAATCAATCAGGAAAACCTGGGTTTACCGCGATGCGTCGTCAAGAAGCAGAGCATCCTATTGAAGAAGTGGGCAAAGATGTCCGCGCTCATTTTAGCTGGCTCAAAGAATCATAAATTGTTTAGAGAGGGGAAGCTAAATTTCCTCTTTCTAAACCTTCAACCGTAAAACTTTCTCTTCTTAATGTTTCTAATTCTTGGTTAGGAAATAAACCAATTAAAAACTGATTAATCTCACTTCTTAATGCTTGACTTTTATTACTATAAGGTTGAGGCAGTAAACTATCCCCTACAGTTACATAAATAATTGACATTGTTAGGCAGAGTTGCATTAGTCCTTTGATATTCATAAAATTCTAACCTCTCTATAGATTATTTAGAGTTGCAAAAGCTTGAGTGAAAAATAAAGAAATTAACTGATAGTTTTGATAAATTAAAAATTTTGTTACGAAAAAA
>DAXETX010000242.1:0-19918 GCA_051155735.1 Xenococcaceae cyanobacterium | reverse complement strand
CAGCTATTTTACAAGCTCAGAGACACTACATCAATTATCGTGCCACTAAAGACCCAGCTAGAGGGATGTTTACCCGCTTGTATGGTTCGGAATGGACAGAAGAATATATTCACGGATTTCTATTTGACCTAGAAAGAAAACTGCCTCAATTAAGCAAAATTGCTTAAGGGCTTGTGTTGTTTGTCAACTAGTTTTTAGCTTTTGGCGCTTCGCGCTTCGCAATCGCTTTGAAGTCAATCTTAACTTATATATAGTGTTATTTTAGTTATTTGTCGGTTGAACCTGTAAACTATCCTGTCCAATACTCTCTAACTTGATTTCCCAGCGAGGTGGGTTACTCGCAGCATTATATTCATAAATACCTAAACATTGTTGTTGTTGGTTAAAAACCCGTAACTCATAACCATACTCTCTTGCGATAGTACCAAATTGGTTGAGAAACCGATAGCGACCCAAATAATCTAATAAAGTCCAAAGTCGCCAGTTAACAGTTAAATCAATTTGCTTTAACTGAGGATGAGCTAACCAATGATCGATCAATCTGCCATTAAAAGGATCGAATTGTTCTCTCGCCCACCACAAACTAGGCATAGCAATACCAGCAACATTAACATTTGGATTGCTAGCTACCCTATGTTTCTTAGTATTATCTTTTACCAACTCAGAATCATAATGGAAATTACATCTGTCTGCTGTTGAGCTTTCTGCTACCGCTATTTTCGGAATTGATAACCATAGGGCTGTCAAAATAGTCAAAAACTTCAGGCTGGCTTTCATAGTAGTTATCAATAGTCCTTTAAATAACTAGAACGATGAGTTAAATAAAATTTATATTTAGATTAGTAACTACTACTATGATATCAATTTGAAACTTATGCTCAATCTCTTCTGGTAACGCTGTTTACAGTTGGGTATAAGCTGGAAAATTTTAGCGCGATTTTTAGTCCAAGGTACTCCGCCGTAAGACGACGAAGCCTGCTTGGACTTCGTCAAATTGAAAGATTACAACAAATAATTAATGGTAAATAGAGACCAGAAACGAATAACTAGAAATGATTGTTGATTTTGTTGATTGTCTCCAACAATCTAGCTATTAGCTTTTTAAGCTTTAATCTCTAACTCCAGAACACAACAAATTTTTTACCTTAACTCGTCCTGACATAGGGGCGACTTGGTATGGATACACGGGAAGAGTTAATCAGTTCACCTTAACCGCGATCGCTCCTGATTTTCAAGCGCAGACTACCAAATACATCTATCAATTAAACTTTTGGTACAAATCTTTAACTTATCTACGTTCGCAGTTCAACCCCGCGTCAAACAGGGCGGACAAACTCCACCTTACGAAGATTGAAAGATAAATCGCCGTAATTTTTGCCTATGATCGATACTATTAAACGCCATAACCAATTCTTTTACCTAAAACTTCAAATTTTTTTAGTTAAAATGCTCTAAATACTATGTATGAAGAAGACTATTCTGAAGAATTAACCTATAGACGGTTTCCTAGAGTACCTGTTGAGAGAAGAATCGCTGCTTTTTTAATTGATTTTGTAACTGTCTGGTTTATCAGTTCTTTTTTCGCTCTAGGAATAAGATGGCTGGTTTTTCTGGTTGCTTGGCTGATCATGCGAGTAATCGTGGTAGATCGTAATCAAGGTCAGAGTTTGGGACGTTATGCCCTAGACATGAAAGTGATTGATGTTCGATTCTATCGCCTACCCGATCTAATGGCTTTAGGAAAAAGAGAAGGATTACTCGGTTTTGGTGCGATGCTAGCTAGCTTGGGATTAAGCAGCTTTTCTAATGGCTTAGTACTGCTTTTTTTACTAACTCCTTTGTTAATTGATTGTGTGCCTGCTTTTTTTGATGAAGCTTTAGACCGCGCCTTTCACGATCGCCTAGCCGAGACGATGATTATTCAAACCCCTAGAGGTTTTTCTCTCGACTTAAGATTAAAAAAAATAGTTGCTCAAATCCAACGTAATATGCAAAAATAGTAATTTGCGTGTCAATATCAAGTAACCCTATAGATAAATTAGACTCATAAGCAATTATGGCAAGCAAAAAAGGCGCTAGAATCATCATCACTTTAGAATGCACTGAATGTCGTACCAACACCGAGAAACGAACTCCTGGTGTATCTCGTTATACGACAACGAAAAACCGTCGCAATACTACAGGAAGAATGGAAATTAAAAAATTCTGCTCTCACTGCAACAAACATACGGTTCACAAAGAGATTAAGTAAATTGTAATTTGAGTTGAGTAACTCAAACTAATTCCTTAAATTAAAATCTTAAACTGACCACAACTTTATTTAGTAAATAAACTATGGCTTATTATCGTAAACGTCTTTCTCCAATCAAACCTAGCGATCCTATCGACTATAAAGATGTCGAGTTGCTCAGAAAATTTATTACTGAAAGAGGTAAAATTTTACCGCGACGGATTACTGGCTTAACGGCTCAACAACAAAGAGACTTAACTGAAGCTGTCAAAAGAGCGCGACTGTTGGCATTATTGCCCTTTATTAATATTGAAGGTTAAAGGTTGTCGAATTTTTTGAGTTTAGTCACAGCAAATCCCCAGGTAAAAGGCTAGACTAAAAATTATGTAGTTAGATCGATGTTAGTAGCAAAAAGCTGGTGGAAAAAGGAACGCTGATTGAATTCAGACTAGATGGAGAGCGTCGTCTGGCAGTAGCAGAACGTCCAGAAGGCAAAAAAGATTGGATCGTTACCGACGAAAAAGGTCAATCCCACAAAATACGCCCTCAAAGAGTTGAATATACTGTTGAGGGTAGCTCTTATCAACCATCTGATATCCCCAGCTTTTTAGATAGCGTCCAAGACTATCTTGACCCTAGCAGTTTAGAGATAGCTTGGGAAATTTTACGAGAGGATGCTGAAAATACTACTCCTCAACAAATGGCAGAGCTACTGTTTTCCGAGCAAGACCCAGTTTCCTGCTATGCTGCTCACAGTATGTTGAGCCAAGACAAAATTTATTTCAAAAAGAAAGGGGATAGCTACGAACCCCGTTCTCAAGCTCAAGTCGCAGAAATTAAACATCAGCTAGAAGTAGAAATTCAAAAAACTCAAGAGAAAGAAGCCTTTGTTTCACATTTACAACAAGCTTTAAACGGTAAGATTATCGACTGGACAGAAAGCGATCGCACTCGTCTCGAAACAATTGCGAAAATTGTGCTTTACCCAGAGCAAAATCATCACTCAGCACAAGAAATCTTAACATCTCTAGGGCAAAGTTTTGATCCACAAACTGTATTTAAATTACTCGTAAAAATTGGGTGGTGGAGCGAACATGAAAATTTATTTTTACGTCGCAGTTCTTACCCTGTAAACTTTTCGCAAAAGGTACTTGACGTGGCGCAATCTTATCTTCTCTCTCTACCCCCCGACCCAGATAGCGATCGTCTCGATTTAACTCATTTAAAAGTTTATACAGTTGACGATGAAAGTACCACCGAAATTGACGATGGTTTGAGTATTGAATATTTAGAAAATAACGAGAATTTTCGGCTGTGGATTCATATTGCCGATCCGACTCGCTTAGTGATTCCTGGGGATGAATTAGATTTGGAAGCCCGTCGTCGTAGCACTAGTTTGTATTTGCCGACAGGCATGATCTCGATGTTCCCCACAGAATTGGCGACAGGACCAATGAGTTTGATTCAAGGTCAAACTTGTCACGCTCTAAGCTTTGGGGTGACTCTCAGCGAGCAAGGTGCGATCGCAGATTATCTGATTAAACCAACTTTAATTAAGCCAACTTATCGTTTAACCTACGATGATGTCGATGAGATGTTGGAATTGGGATTAATCAAAGAACCAGAAATTAGGGAACTAGCTAAAGCGGCAACTCTACGTAAACAATGGCGCAAAAGCCAAGGCTCGATTCAAATTCAGATGCCCGAATCATCAATTAAAGTTAAAGATGAAGAAATTACTATTGAATTATTAGATGGTTCGCAATCACGCCAGCTAGTAGCAGAGATGATGATCTTAGCAGGAGAAGTCACAGGACAATATGCCAAAGAACATAACATTCCCTTACCTTTTCGCGGACAACCCCAACCAGAACTACCACCCGAAGAAGAATTACTTCAATTACCAGCAGGACCAGTACGCTATTGTGCTTTGCGTCGCTGTATGCCTCGTAGCGAAATGAGCCTTACCCCCCTACGTCATGCAAGTTTGGGTTTAGACAACTATATTCAAGTTACCTCTCCGATTCGCCGTTATACTGACCTTTTGGCTCATTTTCAGTTAAAAGCGCATTTAAGAGGTCATCAATTACCCTTTGCCAAAGAACAGTTACAAGAAATTCTCTATAGTGTTGGCACTTCTGCTTATGAAGCAACCTTAGTAGAACGACAAACTAATCGTTACTGGGGATTAGAATATTTACGCCGTAATGCAGAATCAGTTTGGCAGGCACTAGTATTGCGCTGGTTACGAGAAGATGAAGGTTTGGGAATAATTTTAATCGAAGATTTAGGGCTAGAACTACCCCATCGTTTTGAACGTTTCGTCCAGTTAGGCGATCGCTTAGAATTAAAGGTCAGCCGAGTCGATCCCCATCGCGATGAAATTCGGTTTCAAGAAGCTCTGAAAGCCAATCTCTAAAGATCGGGATACTTTTGAATTGAATACTGTTCTGGATTAGTTAAATCGATATAATAAATTTCGCTCATTTTGAGATGCTTGGGTAAGTTTTTTAGGCTTCCTATTGCGACAAATTGTTCTGACAAGCGAGACATATCTGAACCTAAATAAACCGTTCCTAGTTCACTTTTAAGATATAAATTACGCGAATTATCCCATCTAACTTCACTAATTTTAATGCTGGGGTAAGTCTGGATCAAACGATAAATTTCTGACCAAACAGTGTCATAACTCGGCTGAAAATTGATGACTCTAAGCTCTGATAAGGCAATTTTAGTCCCGTTAGCTTCATAGTATTTGGGATCAAGCCAAACTCCTTGAGCATCCAAAAAACCCAAACTAGTGCCAGAGCCAGATATTGCCACAGCTACAGGACTTCTTTCTGCTAAAAATACTTGTAGCGCAGGCGGAAAAAGTTGTTTGTTAACTCTCGCGTTAACTATCGGTGGAATTGACTCTAAATTTTGATTTAACTGTTGAGTCGGAATTTGCCAAATAAATTCAGGATATTGAATATTAAGCAAGTGATGAATTGTAGTTTTGGCAACTAAAGGTGTTCCTTTAATTTGTACCTGAGATGGATCTTTAATTTTGCCGTGAGGTATAATTGCAAAGGCTAGTATGCTACCAGCAAGACTACTGACTAATAGAGAGCGCCATAAAAAACGTTGTCGTAATTTATGTTGTTGCTGCTTGAGTAAAGCGATTTTACTTTCGAGTTGAGGAAAAGAAGGAGCAGCCATTAATTTTCTAAATGTTTAATTTTTTGAGTTTTTTTGATGACCTAGGGCAATTTGCTAGGTTCGATCACAGCCCTCATTAGTCACCTATGATAAAGTAAGCTTTATTATTGATTTATCTGGTTTCTCATTGACACTATAACGTTCATCTTTATGGTAATTACAAAACGCGGACTCGTTTTAGGGACAACAGCAATTGCCCTTTCTACTGTAGCAGTCACAGGGGCAGGAATTCATCTTTCTCAAAGTCAAGCTTTCATCGACAATAGCCCCAAAACCCTAGTTGATGAAGTTTGGCAAATTATTAATCATCAATATGTCGATACAAAGTTTAATGAGCTTGATTGGCAACAAGTTCGTAGTGAGTATTTAGAGCGTTCCTATGCCAATAAGGAAGATGCTTATGATGCCATTCGCGAAATGCTGGAAAAACTCGGAGATCCTTACACAAGATTTATGGATCCAGAAGAGTTTAAAAATATGCAAATCGATACTTCTGGAGAGCTAACAGGAGTAGGAATTCAAATTGCTAAGGACGAAGAAACCGACCGATTAATGGTGATTTCTCCTATTGAAGATACTCCCGCTTTTGAAGCAGGAATTTTAGCTAAAGATATCATTACCAAAATTGACGGCACTGATACCAAAGGAATGGATGTTAACGAAGCCGTTAAGTTGATTAGAGGCAAACCTGGTACTGCGGTAACTCTGACAATTCAACGAGAAGGGGGAGAAAGTGATTACGAGCTTACAAGAGCTAAAATTCAAATTCATCCTGTAAAAGCCGAGATCGAAGATACTTCCATTGGTAAAGTTGGTTATATTCGCTTGACTCAATTTAGTGCGCAAGCCTCGAAAGAAATGCGAGAAGCAATCCGAGATTTAGAACAAGATCGAGTCGTTGGCTACATTTTAGATTTACGTTCCAATCCTGGTGGGTTGCTTTATTCTAGTATTGACATTGCGCGGATGTGGCTGGAAGAAGGAGCTATTGTTTCGACGGTAGATCGAGTAGGTGAAAGAGAGCGTCAATGGGCGAATAATAATGCTTTAACCGATAAACCCCTAGTGATTTTAATAGATGGTGGTTCGGCTAGTGCTAGTGAAATTTTATCGGGCGCTTTGCAAGATAATGAGCGAGCGACTCTAGTAGGAACTCAAACTTTTGGTAAAGGATTAGTTCAGTCAGTGCGTCCCTTGGGTGATGGTTCGGGATTGGCTGTAACGATCGCTAAATATTTGACTCCTAGTGGACGAGATATTAATAAAGAAGGCATCCCACCAGATATTGTAGTAGAACTTAAAGAGGCACAGCGGAAAAAATTACAGAGCGATCGCACTCTAATCGGGACTTTAGAAGACCCTCAATTTAATAAAGCACTTGAAGTTTTAAGCGGTGAAGTTAAAGCGTACCAAGCAGGCTCAGAACAAGCGGTCAAAGAACAATAACAATCTCCAAAAAAAATCAGGTGAGCATCTATTGCTCACCCTAAAGTTAACTTAACTCGAAGCTAGCTCTGGTTTTTTCAGGTTTTTAGTCTCTCCCTTTTGTTGAAGTAGGTTGAGAATTGAAGCTTTCTCAATTAAGCCAATAGCAATGTTATCTTCCGTAACTACGACTAACTCTTTAATGTTTTGAGTTTCGATTAGTTTGACGACATCGAGTAATGACTGGTCTGACTTAACAGTTTCGATGGCATTATGCTCTAAAGGTTTGACTAATGTCGCGAGAGTGACATCTGTCCACTGAGAAGTCGGAATTTGTTTGAGATCGTCGCTAGTAATTGTGCCAATTAATTGTCCTGATTGATTCACGACTAAGAACTTACGCCACTGTTGTTTTCCAATAACATAGTCATTGACAAATCCTCGTAAAGTCAAATCAGCAGCAACAATCGGACTATTGGGGATGACTGCATCTTGGGCAGTATATTGGTCAAGTTTCTCTTGAACAGTGGCAGATTGAGCAGCAAATCCAGCATTTTGTAATAAAAACCAACCAATCAACAGCGTCCAAAAACTACCTACAGGACTAATTCCTAAAATCGCTAACGCCCCGACAATAACTGCCAACCAACCAAAAGCTTGACCAACTCGACCAGCAAAGATAATTCCTTTGTTAGGATTGCCAGTAATTTTCCAAACAATAGATTTAAGGACATTACCACCATCTAAAGGTAAGCCAGGAATCATGTTAAAGATAGCTAAAGCGAGATTGATCGATGCTAACAAGGAAATAATCGCTTGTAGCGGGGGATTAAGCGGCAGACTAATGCCTAAACCGACAAAAACGCCAAACAGAAGCAAACTAACTAGAGGTCCAGCGATCGCAACTAGTAATGATTGCCAAGGAGTCTCTGATTCTTTTTCTAAAGTCGCTAAACCACCAAACAAGAAAAGCGTAATCGATTTAACTTGAATTCCTTGGGCGATCGCCACAAAACTATGACCTAACTCATGGGCTAAAACAGAAGCAAACAAAAGAATTGCTGCGAATAAACCCAGTAGCCACGGAGTAATACCGTTTAATTGCGGAAATTGCGTTAATTCTCCTCCATAAGTTAAAGTTACTAATCCTAAAACAAAAAACCAAGAAGGATTAATATAAAAAGGAATGCCAAATAAGTTGCCAATACGAATATTATTATTCATAGGATAATCTCCTATTAGTAAGGGAAATATTCAAATATTCCCTCTGGTCTTAAAAAAATTGTAACGAAAAGTTACAGCATCTCATTTACTCTACCGTAGAGTAAAAACCGTCCTGTTAATTACGGTTGCAAGTGTTTTAACTCAGGCATAATAATAGAGTAGAGACAGTAAAAAAGCCATGACAGATTATCCTCTACAATATCCTGAAACTTACGATTCTGAAGATATTCAACAAATCTTACAAATCGCCTTAGCTCGTAAAGGCGAAGCTGATGAGTTGACTCGTCAGCAGCTATGGGAGATAGCAGCCGAATTAGACATCGATACCCAAACGATTCAAGCTGCGGAACAAGATTGGTTAGAGCTTAAGACAATCGATCAAAATCGTCAGGCTTTTAATTTGTATCGACGCGATCGCTTTAAGCAGAAGTTGACTAAATATATCATAGTTAATATTTTTTTCTTATCTCTGAATCTTTTAATTGCAGGAACAATTACCTGGTCTGCTTACATCTTGTTGTTTTGGGGATTAGGAATCGCTTTTCAGGGCTGGGATGCTTTTCAATCTCAGGGAGAAAAGTATGAAAGAGAGTTTCAAAGATGGCTGTTTCGCCATGAAGTGAATAAGACTTTGAGGACTTTTTGGGTCAGATTACAAAATGCGTGGCGAATTTAAACCCTCGCTCATCAAAACTAGAATTAGTTAAGTAGGTAGGCACAATTAAGTTAAAGATGATGTGGGGTAGTGGGGTATTGAGAGCCGACAAATAGTTTTCCATTTTATTTTTAATTACACCCAGCAAGTTATGGTTGAAGGGAAAAAAATTATCCTAATTCTTTCCTACTAGCTAAACACCTGAGCAATTATTTCTGATGAGAAAAAAGCTCTAAAACTTTGGTTTATTTGGTTTATTTGGTTTTTTGTCTTTTGAATTTTTAATTCTGAAGTTTACTAAGTCTCTGATTAAGGCGCGAGAATTAGTATTACATGATTGTATGTTTTTGGTGAGAAATGACTATACATAAAGTATGTTATGGATCGTGAATCAATCTTTTAGCATAAGCAACAAAATTAAACTATCGGCAAAAATTTAGTTTTTTCCAATAAAATTTTTTATCTAATAAATTTAAATAATCTCAAAAATTTAGTATTATCATCTTAAATTAAACTACTGATTTATTCTTGAGTGTCATTGTTATAAATCAAATCTACTTGCTTGAGCAAAAAAACACATTTAACTATTTCATAAAGTATCTTTAATCGGAAATAGGTAAAACATTTTTTGTCAAATTACTTCCCACGACAATTTATTGAATCATTATGGTTTTAACGCTTAATTCATTTCAAGACGTAACTAGTAGTGCGGGTATTAATTGGTCAAGACAACGCGGTGATGAAGCTTTTAGTGTCGCCTGGACTGACTTTAATAACGATGGTCTTCCCGATCTTTGGATCGATGGACACGGTTACAATAATGCAGCCCCTAACGCTTTGTTCTCTAATGCTAAGTTTCCTGCACTATATATCAACAATGGTGATGGCACTTTTACCAATCTGTTTACCGAAGATCCTCGTCAAGGCAATGGTGGTGACACCCACGTTGCGACTCTAATCGACTATGATAACGACGGTGATGCTGATGCTTTTACCGCTTCTGGCGGAGAATTAGGAGCGACTTCTACAGGGCAAGCTAATATTCTTTTCAATAATAGACTCAGCAGACTAGGGATTATTACCAATGAAGCTGCTAGCGCGAATGTTGAATATTCTATCGGCAGATCTCGTGCTTCAGTTTGGTTCGATTTCAATCAAGATGGTTTATTGGATTTTGTTAACCTAGTCGCTACCAGAGAAGATGGACAAGGATCTAATGCTTATTTTGAACAACAAACCGATGGAACTTTTACCAACAGAACTAATGCGGTTGGATTTGATGTTCCTTTTCCTTCGCGCTATGCTCAATTAGCCGATTTAACTGGTGATGGCAAACTTGAGTTGATTATTCAAGGAACTTACCAATTTCCTGTAGCAGTTTATAATCTGGCTTCTGGTTCTAGCTTTCAAGATATTACCAATAACTTTAATTTTCCTTTAACTTCTGACCTCCCAGCAGATATTAATCAAGATTTCCAAGAACACGAATCTGCTAGAGACAGTATTATTGCTGACTTTGATAATGATGGTGATAATGATATTTTTTTGGTACGTTCTCTAGCTAAGACCACGATTAATCCTAGTGTGTTTCAAGGTACTAATCCCAATGTGGTATCTGGAGATCTAATTTTACGCAATCGAGGCAGTGAGATTGGCTATAGTTTTCAGACTGGGAATAATGCTAGTATCGCGATCGACTTTTTCGATCTCAATGCTTTGGCTGCTAATCTGAACCCTAATGAAATCTTTATTGGTTCTGGGGGTCGAACGCCTACAACATCAGAATTAGAAGCTTTTGTTAATCTTAGTTCTGCTAGCACTGAACCTGCCGTTGCTAATGATAATCCTCGTACTACTGCTGTAGATCCAGTAGCAGCTTTACTGCTATCTTCCGCTAGTACAGGAGTTGAGGGACTTCCTGCTAACCGTTCTGCTAGAGGAGTCTATATCGGTTTAGTCAATGGAACTTGGGAAATCAGACTTAACTCTCCCAGATTTGAGAGTATCCGTTCTGCTGTCGAGTCAACTGAACCTATTACTAATCTCAGTCCGATTGGCTTTACCAATGTCGATCCTGCTGTTAACGCTTTAACCGATCTGTTATGGTTATTCGATGAAAATACTGGTCAATTTGTCGATAGTTCTGTAGCTGCGGGTTTAACTACTCCCACTTTGGCGCAAAATACAGTAGCAGGAGATTTTGATAATGATAAAGACCTCGATCTTTATCTGGTAAATTCTTATACTTCTTTTGACCAGCCCAATATTTTGTATGAAAATCAAGGCAACGGAACTTTTATTTCTGTGCCACAAGCGGGTGGTGCAGCAGGAACAGCTTTAAATTTTGGCTGGTTAGATTTTGAGGTAGGCGCGCGTGCTGCTACGGCAGACTATGATGGAGATGGCTTCTTAGATATCTTTCTTGGCTCTACTGTTGGTCGCTCGCCCCGCAAAACATATTTAGCTACTCCATTTCAGCTATTTAAAAATCAAGGTAATAGTAATAATTGGCTTAATATTAAACTTCAAGGCACTCAGTCTAATCGTGATGGTGTTGGGAGTCAAGTACGAGTTACATCGGGTGGTACAACTCAGCTACGAGAGCAAAATGGTGGTACTCATAACTTCGCTCAAAATGAGCAGCGTCTTCACTTTGGTTTAGCTCAAGATAGTACTATCGAGCAAATTGAAATTCAGTGGGCTTCTGGCATTACGCAAATTTTGAATAATGTAGCAGTTAACCAGACTTTGACAGTTGTTGAACCCTTCGCTAACGATCTTATCGGCAATAATAATTCTAATAGATTGTTTGGGAATCCTAACACTGCTGACAAGATCGAAGGATTAGCAGGAGATGATACTCTCAATGGGTTGGGCGGTAACGATCGCCTGATTGGTAATACTGGTTCTGATCGTCTTATGGGAGATGCGGGTAATGATACTCTCGATGGTGGAGATGATGCAGATATTCTCAGAGCCGGCTCAGAAAACGACCTGCTGCTAGGAGGAGCGGGTGATGATACTCTTGACGGTGGAAACGGAGATGATACCTTAGAAGGCGGTTTAGGAGAGGATTCTCTGCTAGGGGGTGCGGGTTTTGACCTATTGCTAGGAGATGTAGGAAGCGACACGATCAATGGTAATGCAGGAGATGATCTGATTTCAGGGCATGACGATGCAGATATTCTCAGAGGCAATAATGGCAATGATACGCTTGACGGGGGGGCGGACAGCGATCGCCTTTGGGGTGGTAACAATAACGACTTGCTCCAAGGTAGTCAAGGAGAAGATATTCTCAATGGTAATAATGGTAACGACACCCTAGAAGGAGGAGATGGTAATGATACGGTTCGAGGTCAATCAGGAGGCGATTTTTTAAGCGGTGGCGGAGACAATGATACCCTCAAAGGTGGCGATGGCAGCGATAGTTTAAGCGGAGATGAGGCAGATGATAATTTAGATGGTGAAGGGGGTTTTGATTTACTGTTTGGGGGAACAGGCAATGATCTGCTACGAGGTGGCAACGGTGATGATACTTTAGCAGGGGGTAGTGGTAGCGATCGCCTTATCGAAAATGGCGATTTTGATTTTACCCTCACCGATACTCAATTAATCGGTAGAGGGATTGATCCCTTTAGCGAAATGGAATCAGCCCAAATAACTGCTGGTGGTAGGGGAAATATCCTAGATGCTACTGCTGTTACGCAACTACAAGTCATTCTCAAAGGTGGTGGCGGACAAGATACTCTCAACGGCGGTAGTTTGGACGATGAGTTAGAAGGTCAAGTCGGTCAAGATTTACTCTCTGGCGGGACTGGTAGCGATCGCTTTTTATATCTCAATCTAAATCATCGTAATGATACGATTACTGATTTTGTCTCTGGTACAGATTCGGTAGCCATCTCTGCTGCTGCTTTCGGGGGAGAACTCAGTTTAGGAACTTTAGCGGAAAATCAATTTGTCTTAGGAAACGTAGCCTTAGATGCTGATGACCGTTTTCTCTACAACACCAACAATAACCGACTGTTGTTTGATGCGGATGGTTCAGGTGCTACGCCTACGCTTCTTGTGGCTACTTTTACTAACGATGTAGTGTTGAGCAATCAAGATATTGAAATTATTGCCTAACCATACAGCGGTGCTTAATTTAGTGTAATAAACTACTACCTACTACCTTAAAAGACCCCATCGCTCCCAAAACAAAATTGAGGATAGCTTGTTATAATCGGCGGAATAAATACTAATTAAATTATTTCCTGATATTTATCCACCTAAATAGATATTATAATAAATCTGGATTATGGATGAGCTTTCATCAATGTCTAAGTTTAGACAGCCACTAGGAGAAATTTTAGTAGAAGCAGGTTTAGTTTCTATTAGTCAAATTGAAATAGCATTACAAGAACAAATAAATAGTGATTTAAGAATTGGTGAAATTTTGGCTGCTCATGGTTGGATTAGCCAAGAAACCGCCGATTTTTTTGTTTTAAAATGGTCTAAATTATTGCAAGAGCCACAAAAAAAACCTTTAGTCTATTATTTTAGTGAAGCAGGATTACTCAACAAATTTCAGATTCAAAAAATTTTAGTAGTTCAAAAACAAAGAAATAAAAAAGTTCGGTTTCATAATATAGCGGTAGAACTCCGCTATGTTAAACAATTTACCGTAGATTTTTTTCTGGCGCGTCTGTTTAATATCCATAATCCTAATTCGCGTTTATTTACCACACCTTATTCGGTAATTAAAGATTATACCCAAGGAATCACTAATTTTAAGCAAACCGACTTGAGTAAAGCTCCCTTAGTCGGAGTGAGTCTTAAAGGCGTGGTACTAGATGGTTCTAATTTAAGAGAAGCTGACTTAACGGTAGCTAATCTCAGTGGCTCTAGTTTGGTTGAAGTCGATCTAGGTTTAGCTAATCTCACTAAAGCAGTTTTAACAGAAGTAAATCTGACTAGAGCTTTTTTAATTAAGACTAATCTTCAAGAAGCTCATTTAGAAAAAGCGAATTTTCAGGCTGCTAATTTGCAAGGAGCAAATTTAGCCAAAGCTTATTTAGCGCAAGTTTCTTTTGCTGGGGCTAATTTAACTCAAGCCAAGTTACCGACCGATTATCCTTATATTGTTTATTATGATCGACAAACGCGTTTTGATCCTAATTTCGATCCCAAATTGATGGGTTGGGCAATAATCGAATAAAGCCAAAAAAACGACCGCTAAAAGAGCGATCGCATTTAAGCTATAAAATTATAATCCTACTTTAATATGGTGGCAATTTCCGATTCGACGTTGGTCGGAATTGCGAATTTTTGCGCATATACTTCAGGATTACTAGCTGCAATCTTAGTATATGACTGACGCACTTCGGTATTAACCGCCACAGTTTTCACATCATACATTTGAGTCGCTAACTTGGGATAAATCCCAATTCCAATAATCATGATCAGAAAACAAGCAGCAATAAAGACTTCTCTAGAACTAGCGTCATTAAAAGAAGCATCTTCAGGTAAGACACAGCTATTACCAAAACAAACCGCTGCTTCGTTGTTACTATTTTTAGTTACAGATTTATTAATGTCGCAAGCTAGAGCTTCATTGGAATTAAAAAATACCAGTCTGAGCATTGACAATAAGTAAATGGGAGTCATAATCAGTCCCACCGCAGCTAAAAATATGATACCAGTACGGAAGCTAGAAGCGTAAACATCGCTAGTAGCTAGACCCATAAATACTGAAATTTCGCTAGCAAAACCACTCATTCCAGGGAGTGCTAGAGAAGCCATCGCAGCGATGGTAAATAAAGCAAAGACTTTCGGCATTACCTGACCGATTCCATCCATTCTATCCATAAACAGAGTATGGGTGCGGTCATAGGTTACTCCTGTTAAAAAGAACAGTACGGCTGCAATTAATCCATGAGATAGCATTTGTAACATTGCCCCGCTAATCCCAATATCGGTAAAAGAAGCAATCCCTAATAAGACGAATCCCATATGAGATACTGAGGAATAAGCTAAGCGACGCTTCATATTACACTGACCAAAAGAGGTAAATGCACCATAGACAATATTGATGACTCCCAAACTTACTAGTAAGGGGGCAAAATAAGTATGAGCATCGGGTAATAGCTCTAAATTAAATCTGATTAATCCGTATCCACCCATTTTTAACAGCACACCTGCTAAAATCATCGAAATAGGTGCAGATGCTTCTCCGTGAGCATCAGGAAGCCAGGTATGTAAGGGGAAAATTGCGAGTTTAACCCCAAAAGCGATCAGTAAACCTGCATATAAAGGGATCTCTAAAGCCAAAGGATAATCTTTTAAATTAAGGGCAGCTAAATCAAAAGTGAAGTTATCTCCATATAGCGCCATTGCTAATGCTGCGATCAAGATAAAAATCGAAGCTGCTGCTGTATAAAGTAAAAACTTAGTGGCTGCATAACGCCGTTTCGAGCCACCCCAAATAGAAACTAATAAATAGACGGGAATTAGCTCTAGTTCCCACATAATAAAGAATAAGAGCATATCTTGCGCCACAAATACCCCAATCTGAGCCGAATAGAGTAAAAGGATCAGAAAGTAAAACAGCCGTGGTTTACGATCTACTTGCCATGCTGCCAAAATCGCTAGGGTAGTAACAAATCCTGCTAATAAAACTAGAGGCGCAGATAACCCATCTACGGAAACTGCCCAACTCAATCCTAATTGCGGTATCCAGGAATATTGTTCTGTAAGTTGCAATTGGTGGGCATCGTTAAGATTATACTGTCGCCAAAATGCGTAACACATTAATACAAAGTCTGCGATGCCAACACCCAATGCGTAGTAACGTACCAGCTTTCCTTCTTTGTCAGGAATTAAAGGAATAGCGAAAGAAGCAATTAGAGGGAGTAGGACGATCGCGGTGAGCCAGGGAAATTGATCCGCCATCATAGTTCTAAGCAAAAATACTTAATCGTGTTAATGACCCTATTATATTAAAGAATGTAAAGTTATGAAAATAAATTTTTACTATATGACTGATTTGCTTAGATTAATTTGAAATAGTAAGTCAGCGATCGCGATGTTGCTCTAGTGATAAACTACTAAAATGGTATTTTAGACAATAATTAATTTGAGATAAGATACCGTGTTAAATTTAGAACCTATTTTTCAATTTTCGCGTCAGAACTGTGTTGCTATCTGCTCTTTCTTAGTTCCTGCTAATTTGGTAGCAACCTTATCAACCTTGATTTTGGTAGGGCTACAGCGTCCTCTGGTACAAGTTAAATTGTCCGTTACCATGGCGACGCTTCTAGCTGGGGTATTATTCCTTCATGTCGCTACTTGGTTTATTATTGGGGTGATTACGCCTGTGACTTTTATCTTGGCAGGATTGGGGACAACTTGCTTGTTAGTTAATTTAGTTGCTGTGGTCTATCGCCAAGAGCTTAGTTATTTACTATCTAAGATTAATGTTTTGCTTAAGAGTTACACAAGCAAAAGCTTTTAATGACATTTAAAAAACCCTTGTTACAATAGCCTTGTCTTTTAACAGTTATCACAGCTAAATATGGCAATATCCTCTTTATTACGAGATGGTACGATACTAAGCGATCGCTATCGGATTGTTGGACAAATTGGACAAGGTGGTTTTGGTAGAACCTATTTAGCAGAAGATACTTATCGCTACAATGAATATTGTGTTTTGAAAGAGTTTGCCCCTCAAGTAACTAGCGATCGCGATTTACAAAAAGCCGAAGTTTTATTTGAAAGAGAAGCAGGAATTCTTTATCGACTACAACACGATCAAATTCCTCGATTTGAAGCTTTGTTAAGAACGAGAATTGCGGGTAAAAAATCCTTGTTTTTGGTACAAGAGTATATTCGAGGCGAAACTTACTGGGATAGCTTAAAGAATCGTGGCACATTTTCTCAGTCAGAAGTAACAGAACTAATCATGGAGTTGCTTCCTGTTTTGGAGTATATTCACTCTCAAAATTTAATTCATCGGGATATTTCCCCTGATAATTTAATTCGTCGTGCTGCTGATGGTAAACCAGTATTGATCGATTTTGGTTGTGTCAAACTAGCTGCTAATGCGGTATCTCAATCTTCAGGACAATCTTTGACTTTAATTGGGAAAAAAGGCTATTCTCCCGAAGAACAAATTCAAAGTGGTAAGGCTTTTCCCTGTAGCGATCTGTATGCTTTAGCTGCTACTGTTGTCGTCTTATTGACTGGCAGACTGCCTGATGAATTATATGATAGTCGTCAAGCAACTTGGAGATGGGAAACAAAAGTTCCAGATAATTCTTTGTTAGAAGGTGTAGTCGGCTCTCACTTGGTCAGGATTCTCAATAAAATGTTAGCTTATCGTCCGCGCGATCGCTATGCTTCAGCAGCTGAAGTTAGAGAAGCTTTAACTAGAGAACCAAATGTGCTAGTAATCGACTTGATCTCACGCTTACGTACTTTAATTGTCGCCCCAAAAGACACTGCTACGATAAGTTCTGCCACTACTAATCGTTATCAAGATAATGTTGCTAGTTTGCCCAATAATCTTGCAACTCAGATAACTCAAATTAAAACTCAATTAGTCAAAATTACTCGAAGAGTTAATAATTTCCCTGGGATTGGCGATCTCAGCTTTGCCAAAACTTTGCGGAATCGTAATATTCGCCCTTGGCAATGGACATTAATAATTATCTGCGTAATTACTCTACCAGGCATTATCTCATTTTCTCTGGTGCAGTTAAGATTTTTGGCTAATCATTCCTCAGAAACAATAGCTACTCCTAAACTTAATAACCAAGAACAGATCCAACAAAAAAATATCTACCAGCGGATTCAAGCCTTAGAATTAGATGCTAGTGCTTTTTATGCTCAAGTAGATCGCAGATTTTATCTTCAGTATCCTGAGTTAGAAGGGGTAAGCTTAACTGAAACCTTAGAACACCAAAAATATCGTCAAATTTGGTACGAAATTGCTCAAAATCTCTTAGAAGAACAAGAAAAAAATCATTAATACTCAGCCTACTTTTTCGAGTAACTGACGACGCTTTTGTTCAAACTCATATTCAGTAACTAAACCTTCGGTGCGTAAGCGGTCTAATTCTCTTAAGGCTTCGGCGATCGCACTGACTTGATTCTGATCGCTCAGTGACTTTTCTGTTTGTCCATTAAACTGTAATTCAAACTGTGCTAAATCTTGGCATAAATACCAAACTCCATCGATCGCACAAGCAGCAATGGTGATGGAAATTGAGACTGAACCCAGTAACAAATAAACAATACCCCAAAGTGGTTGTCCTAGATAAAATTTGTGTAAGCCAGGGATTGGGGTTACTGTTCCTAACAAGGCTAAAATTACTGCTATTTTACGATTTTTAGAATAATTGAAAAACTTGTCTAGTTGCAACATCTGCTATGGTCGATCTTTAAAATACTGCCGTTATATCAGATGAAGATATAGCATAAGGTTAGGAGCTAAGTCAAAATTTTTATTTATTCAAAAATTGTTGTGTAACTTCTAAATATTTAGTAGTTTTTTGAAGATAAGTAGTAGTCTGGGGTACTAAGGTTGCAATTTCTTCGGATAGCTTTTGTCTTTGTGCTAAAGATAGTTGATGATCGATCTGAGCTTGTTTAAGATTTTTTAAATACCCACTCAAATAGTTATCTAATCTAGCAAAAAAGCTATCTACTTGTTCTTGTAAATTACCTTCTAAATGTTGAGTTATTTTAACCTTAACAGTTTCGATAAAGGTTTCACTATGATTATTGATTTCTGTAACTAATTCTTCGAGAGAAACAATATAGTAGTTTTCCTGTTTATAAGGTTTTTGATAAGTTTCTGTACTGTAAAACGGTACAATACCAAACCAGTAATACCAAGCTCGCTTTTTAATAATTCTTTCTTCATAATCTCCTTCTACTAAACGAGTTTTAGTTTTGATAAACCCTTGATTAAATTGAAGTTCATAATCGGTTTCGATTTCTGGTGCTGGTAAATAGAGATTTATTTCAAAGTTAGTTTGGAGGCGAACCTTAGCTCGTTCAATTATTGGTTGAGTTTCTTTGGTTAAACAGTCAATTAAAACAGTACTAGTTTGGTTTATTTCAAGTTCGATATTTTTTCTGGTAGTAATAATTAATTTTTCTAATCTACTTCTTGCCCAACTTAAGGCTTTTTGCGTAAAAACATTAGCTTCTTTTTCAGTAGCAAAAGGAATAATTGCTGCTGTTTTATGTTCTAAATTAGATTTTAAATTATTGGCGATCCATTTAGGTAATAATTCAAAGTCACCAAGATTAGTTAAAAGTAATTCTCTAGTTTTAATATCGGCTTTTTTGATAATATCGCTTCTGGCATATTCTGCTTCACTAAAGTAATCTTCTAAACTAAACTTAGCTTGCTTTTTTAGATCGGCTAGAATAATCTCAAGATTGTACTGTAAACGATCTTTAATTTCAGTAATTTGTTTTAAATTAGTACTACAAACTTCGAGATAATCTAAATCTGATTCTAAAGCTTTAATTTCTTGTTGTAATTTTTCGGTATTTTGATTAATCGCATTACTTCGCAAGCATAAATCATCTTTTAATTCTAAAAGTCGATAACGACTCAAATTTAAAGCTGACATGAGACAACGAGGTGCAGCACTTTCCATCAAAGTTGAAATTGCTTGGGCTAAAAAAGGGGAAAATCCTGATCTTTTCCAAAGCTTTAGCGCTTTTTGCGCCAAAAATTTAACAGTAACATCTTCAATTTCTTCATCCCAATCGATCCCAAAAATTTCTTGAGCGAGAGTCTCTAGAGAAGCAATTTCTAAAAGTTTAATTTTAGGATTTTGTTGAACTTCTAAAAGAAATTGGGTTGCTGCAAAAGCTCGAATCGCTGATACTTCAAAAATGCGATCGCTAACATCTAAATGATTTAATTCTAAATCGGCAATCACAAAATCTCTGACTTGTTCATTAGTCATGTCGCCTTTGCGCCGTTGATCGACTTTGTTGACAACAACATAGAGATTATCTTGACCAATTAATTCTAAAATTGGCTTGACTTGTTTCTTGATCGCTTCGGCTGCTTCATTATTAAGTTGCGTATAGTCGAGAACAATTAAAACAATCGAACTACGACGTAATTGTTCTTCTACTACTGTAGTTAGTCTGAGATTTTCTCCTGCTTCATTAGG